>NZ_JBHVYZ010000180.1:0-1000 GCF_042880295.1 Streptomyces sp. NPDC058307 | reverse complement strand
GCCGACCTGGACGTGCCGGCCGCGACGGCGCAGGGAGTTGACGGAGGCCGCGCAGGTGGCCGGGGAACCGAGGGCGTCCAGGGACACGTGCGCCCCACCGCCGGTCAGCTCGCGGATCGCCGCCGCGGTGTCCGGCGTGCCGGTCGCGTCCACGCACTCGGCCGCGCCGAACCTCCTCGCCAGCGCCAGGGCCCGCGGCGACACGTCCACGGCCACCACGCGGGCCCCCGAAGCGGCCGCGATCATCACCGCGGACAGGCCCACGCCGCCGCAGCCGTGCACCGCGACCCACTCCCCCGCCGTGGCCCGCCCCTGCTGCGCGACCGCCCTGAACGCCGTGGCGAAACGGCACCCCAGGGAGGCGGCCGTGGCGAAGGACATGTCTTGCGGTACGGCCACGAGGTTCACGTCGGCGTGGTCCAGCGCCACGTACTGGGCGAACGAGCCCCAGTGGGTGAAGCCGGGCTGTGTCTGGCGCTCGCAGACCTGGTGGTCGCCCCGCGCGCAGGACGCGCAGGTGCCGCAGGCGCAGACGAAGGGGACGGTCACCCGGTCACCGGGCTTCCAGTTGCTCACGCGGGGACCGACCGCCTCGACCGTGCCCGCCAGTTCATGGCCCGGCACGTGCGGGAGGGTGATGTCCGGGTCGTGTCCCTGCCAGCCGTGCCAGTCGCTTCTGCACAGGCCCGTGGCTTCCACCCGGACGACCACTCCGTGCTCCGGCGGACGGGGGTCTGGCACGTCCCGTATCCGTGCGGGTTCGCCGTACCGTTCGAAGACAACCGCTCGCATCCGCGTCTCCCGGAGCTCTCTTGGAGAAATACCCCCTAGGGGTATAGGCTGTGAACCCAGTAACCCCACACGCCTCGACGAGGAGAACGACATGACCGCCCAGACCGATACCCCGGGTACCGTCACCGCCGTCTACAAGGTGAGCGGGATGAGCTGCGGGCACTGCGAGGGTTCCGTTTCCGGTGAGATCTCCGAGATCGCGGGGGTC
>NZ_JBHVYZ010000179.1:0-1001 GCF_042880295.1 Streptomyces sp. NPDC058307 | reverse complement strand
GGTGATGCATCCGCAGCAGCACCAACCAGCGGCCATCGCCCTCCGGATGTGCGGCCACACAGGCATTGATCAGCGGCGCACGGCCTACGTCCATGGACGTTCCGCCGAGCGCGAGCAGGCCCCGCACCGGGTCTGTTCCGGACTCCAGCACGACCTCACGGAGCGGCAGCGCCGCCCGGCGCCAAACGACCTGGACGGGTGCGGCCAGTCCTTCCCAGACCAGGGAGGTGCGGTAGATGTCATGCCGGTCCAGCACCTGCTGCAGTGCATGGGTGAACGCATCGAGCCGGGTGCGGGAAGCGAACTCCAGCACCACTGGCATGACGTATGCGTCGTCGCCGCCCGCCCCAGCCATCAGATGGTGGAAGAGGATGCCCTCCTGAAGCGGCGCCAGTGGATAGATGTCCGCGACATTGCCCGCGCCGCCCGGAACGCGCGCCACGACCCGTTCGATCTCCGCTGCCGACAGCTCCACCAGCGGCAGCATCTCGGGCGTGATCGCCTCCGCACCCTCAGGAATGCGGTTCTCCGGCACCACCACCCGTTCCGCACCCGCAACAGCCGCCAGCCCCGCCACCGTCGGCGTCTCGAAGAGCGCGCGCACAGGTACGGTGACGCCCCTCAGCCGCAGCAGCTCCACCAGACGCACCGTCAGCAGGGAGTGCCCGCCGAGCGCGAAGAAGTCGTCGTCGACGCTCACCGTCGGCAGTCCGAGCACCTCCGCGAACGCGGCACACAGGATCTCTTCGCGGGCGTTGGCCGGCCCGCGCCCCTGGCCCGTGCCGTATTCAGGTGCCGGTAGAGCTCGGCGGTCCAGCTTTCCGTTCACCGTCATCGGCAGGGCGTCCAGCGGCACGACCGCCGCGGGCACCAGATATTCGGGCAGCCGCTCCCCCGCGAACTGACGCACCCGCGCCGACAGCCCCTCCTCGACCTCCCTTTCCTTGGGTACGACGTAGGCGACCAGGCGTTTGTCGCCCGGACTGTCCTCGCGCACCACC
>NZ_JBHVYZ010000178.1:0-1017 GCF_042880295.1 Streptomyces sp. NPDC058307 | reverse complement strand
CCTCGGGCTTTCACGAGGTGGGCTGTCCAAGAGTTGATCAGAAACACGGAAAGTGCCCTTGACCTGCAACGATAGGACTTGCTGAGGGTCCTGTTGGCTGCAAGGAAAAGAGCACTTTCCAGGTGAGAGAGCCTATCTCGTCGTACCCACGTGTCCGTGTCCAGGGAGACGGTCGGCAGGTGGTCTCGCAGGCCGGTGCGGTCCTGCTGCTGGAGACGGTCCGCAAGACGGGCTTTGACCAGGCGATATCCGCAGCTCTGGCTCCGTGGCGCAAGCCGCGGGCCGTCCACGATCCCGGCAAGATCCTCCTGGACGTCGCCCTGGCGGTCGCACTGGGCGGGGACTGCCTCGCGGACGTCGCCATGCTGCGGTGTGAGCCGACCGTCTTCGGCCCGGTCGCCTCCGACCCGACCGTCTCCCGCCTGATCGACACCCTCGCCGCGTCCGGCGGGAAAGCCCTGCAGGCCATCCGGTCCGCACGCTCCGAAGTCCGCCATCGCGCCTGGTCGTTGGCCGGCGAGAACGCCCCGGACGCCGACGGTCAGGTCACCGTCGACCTCGACGGCGTCCTCGTGATCGCCCACTCCGACAAGCAGGACGCGGCCGCGACCTGGAAGAAGACCTACGGTCATCACCCGCTGACGGCCTTCGTCGACCACGGACCGGGCGGAACCGGAGAGCCCGTCGCCACCCTTCTCAGACCGGGAAACGCGGGCTCCAACACCGCTGCCGACCACATCACCACCGCCCAACTCGCCCTGGCCCAACTGCCCAAGCCTTACCGGCGAGGGCGGCAGACGCTGATCCGCACGGACTCCGCCGGCGGCACCCACGACTTCGTGTCCTGGCTCGCGAAGCGGGGCCGATGGCTGTCCTACTCGGTCGGCATGACGGTCACCGAAGCGATCCACGACCACGTGCTGAAGGTCCCCGCCTCGGCCTGGACCCCGGCCGTCGAGACCGACGGTGAGGCCCGGGACGGGGCCTGGGTCACCGAGCTCACCGGCAAGCTCCTTA
>NZ_JBHVYZ010000177.1:0-1055 GCF_042880295.1 Streptomyces sp. NPDC058307 | reverse complement strand
CGGGTGCCGTTGTCGTTCGGGCAGCAGCGGTTGTGGTTCCTGGGCCAGCTCGAGGGTCCGAGCGCGACGTACAACAGCCCGATCGTGCTGCGGTTGTCAGGTGATTTGGATCAGGGGGCGTTGGCGGCCGCGTTGCGGGATGTGCTGGTGCGGCATGAGGCGCTGCGGACGGTGTTTCCGGTGGTGGGTGGTGAGCCTTATCAGCGGGTGCTGGGTGTCGATGAGCTGGTGTGGGACTTGGGGGTGGTGGAGGTCGGGCCTGAGGGGTTGTCGGGTGCTGTGGCTGGGGCGGCGGGGTGTGGGTTCGATCTGTCGGTGGAGGTGCCGGTTCGGGCGACGTTGTTCGTGGTGGGGCCGGGTGAGTGGGTGTTGGTGTTGGTGGTGCATCACATTGCGGGTGATGGGTGGTCGATGGGGCCGTTGGCGCGTGATGTGTCGGTGGCGTACGAGGCGCGGTGTGAGGGTCGGGTGCCTGTGTGGGGGCCGTTGCCGGTGCAGTACGCGGATTATGCGTTGTGGCAGCGGGAGTTGTTGGGGGATGCGGGTGATCCGTCGAGTGTGATGGCTCGTCAGGTGGCTTATTGGCGGGGTGAGTTGGCGGGTGTGCCGGTGGAGTTGGGGTTGCCGTTCGATCGGGTTCGGCCGGCGGTGGCGAGTCATCGTGGGTATGGGGTGCCGTTTGGGGTGTCGGCGGGGGTGCATGCGCGTTTGGTGGAGTTGGCGCGGGCTGAGGGTGTGACGGTGTTCATGGTGTTGCAGGCGGGGTTGGCGGTGGTGTTGTCGCGGTTGGGGGCGGGGGAGGACGTTCCGATCGGGTCTGCGGTGGCGGGGCGTGTGGATGAGGCGCTGGATGATCTGGTCGGGTGCTTTGTGAATACGTTGGTGGTGCGTACGGATCTGTCGGGGGATCCGTCGTTTGTTGAGGTGTTGGGGCGGGTGCGTGAGCGGTCGTTGGGGGCGTTCGCGCATCAGGATGTGCCGTTCGAGCGGCTGGTGGAGGAGTTGGCGCCGACGCGTTCGCTGGCCCGCCACCCGCTGTTCCAGGTCGTACTGAC
>NZ_JBHVYZ010000176.1:0-1194 GCF_042880295.1 Streptomyces sp. NPDC058307 | reverse complement strand
CGTCTATCTCCGCGATGCCAGAGAAGGCGCCAAGGTCACCGGTGATGGAACGGTGACCACGGCCGTCATCCAGGAGCTGAACACCGGGCAACAGGTCAATGCAAAGTGGCATTTGGTCAAGGCGATGAACCTGATGCGCAGACTCGCCGAACTGCTCGACAACGACCGCCTTCAAAAAATGCACAAGGGAACCGACCTCCTCACCGAGGAAATTCGCAAGATCGCGCGGGCGCAAGCCGGGAAAATTTGAAGCGCGCTCAACGGCAACGACGTCACTGGCGGCGTGACCAAATACCTGACCGAGGACGAGTCCGACGGGCGGCAGTTCCGAGGCGCCCGGAAGAACACCGTCGCCAAAAAGGCCGTGAGCGACATCACCGGTCAGAGATTCGAGGTCGCCCCCCGGGACCGGGCCCCCAACCCTCGCCCCCGCCAGACAGGCAAGCCCCACATGAAGGGATTCATGAAGGGCTTCGGTATCGTCGGCAGCGCCGTCGGTCTGGCCCAGTACCCGGAGCAGGTCTACAACTACGGCTGGAAGGAAGGCACCAGAAGTACTCTGGAAGGCTTCCTCGATCCGTTCGAAATCGTTCCGGACGGTCAAGGTGTCGGTTGCGCGCTCTTCAGCGACTGCTATGCCGAAGCCGCTCCCGTGGCATGAGTGGTGGGAACCGGTCCGGGAGCGCCTTGTAGGATTCCGGGACGCTCTCGGGCCGGTCCCCGGCAAAAAAATAGATTCGGATGAACATGACGGCATTTATCACGGGTGAGAATTTTCTCGACGAAATCCTGGACCAGGTACCCGAGATGTCCGACCGGGTCAGGAGCCGCATCAACTCGGCTCTGTCCGACGAAACGAACTCCGAAACGGTCGACGACATCAAGGGCGACCATTACGGCCTGCTCTGGGAACTCTTCGCATACGTCCTTGAGCCCACACTCGGCTCCGCGCAGCGTCCGGAGGATCTGGTGGAGCGGTGCTTCGCGTTCCTTGAAGGCGTCGCCTCGTCCGTGAGTACGTCACTGCGGGGCAATCTGGATGTCGTCATCGAGGACTACCTGTCCGGTTCCCTGGGTGACACGGCCTACCCGTTCGCAGGGCCCGTCTTCCAGGCGGCCATGGTTCGGAACCTCGCCGACCAGGGCGTCGAACGCCCGGAGGAGTGGCGGTGAATCCATGACAAAGGGAACAGT
>NZ_JBHVYZ010000175.1:0-1259 GCF_042880295.1 Streptomyces sp. NPDC058307 | reverse complement strand
CGGGGGCGGGTGCCGGGCGCGGGCGCGCCGACCGGGCCCCCCCCCGGGCGCGGGCCCGGGGCGGGCTGCCATAACCCGACGCCCCCACGGCCGGGCGGCGGGGCGGCCGGCATGGGCGGGGCGCCCGCCGGAGCGGCCGGCGGGTAGCCGTAGCCGGCTCCCGGACCGGGCGCCGGTGCGCCGGGCCGGCCGGCCGGGGCCGCGGTTCCGGGGGCCTGCTGGTTGGTGGAGGAGGCGAGCGTACGGCTGCGCACCCGGTACAGACCGGTGTCGAGGTCGTCCGCCTTCTCCAGGTTGACCTTGATCGGGCCCATGAAGGTGTAGCGCTGCTGCTTGGCGTAGTCCTGCACCATGCCGGCGAGCTCGTCGCCGAGCTGGCCCGAGTAGGGGCTGAGCCGCTCGAAGTCCGGCGTGCTCAGCTCCACGATGAAGTCATTGGGTACGACCGTGCGGTCGCGGTTCCAGATGGTCGCGTTGTTGTCGCACTCCCGCTGGAGTGCTCCCGCGATCTCCACGGGCTGGACCTCGGACTTGAACACCTTGGCGAAGGTGCCGTTGACCAGACCTTCGAGACGCTGCTCGAACTTCTTCAGGACTCCCATGAGGCACCTCCTCCGTCCTTGCCGTCCTGGGTACTGCGCCGGCTGCTGCTTACCTGGTACTGCTTACTGATCGTATCCACGCGCCGGTGAATCGGCTGGTTCCCCCTGTCGGCACGGTCGACGGGTGTCGACGCCTCCGAAGTTCCCTGTGGAGCTCCACTTCGAACTCCGTTGTCGAACTCCGCTGTGCGCTCCTTGGTCAAGGATCGTAGAGGCGGCCGCTGACCAGTGTCCCGCACCTGACTGTGGACCCTTGCCTGCTGCAGGGGAGACGGGTGCTACCGGTACGAGGTTGATACGTGAACCAGCACAGGTTGATACGTGAACCGCACGGGTCGATACGGGAACCGCGGGGTCGATACGGGGCCGACAGAGCCCCGGATCGGTGGGTCGCTTCCGAAGCCGCTGGTGGGCGGCTGCCCCCGGATATGGGATGTGAATCCACCCCCTCCAGCGTGCTAATGTTCTGCGTGTCGGAAGGCGCCGCACCGCAAGGCGAGGGGCCCGAGGACACACCCAATGCGCGGGTGGCGGAATAGGCAGACGCGCTGGATTCAGGTTCCAGTGCCCGAAAGGGCGTGGGGGTTCAACTCCCCCCTCGCGCACCACGGAGCACCGACGAAAGTGCTCTAGTTGCACCGACGGAACGGGCGGCAT
>NZ_JBHVYZ010000174.1:0-1305 GCF_042880295.1 Streptomyces sp. NPDC058307 | reverse complement strand
ACCAGTGACCTCTTCGGTGTGAACGAAGCGCTCTCCCACTGAGCTAATCGCCCGGACGCAGGAAGAACATTACCCCATGTCAGGGGGTGCCTGTGACCAGCGGTGACGGCCTGCGCACCCCCGCGCGGCTCACTGGTCCTTGATGTTCCAGGGCATCTCGAAGCCGAACTTCCAGACGTAGACACCGAGGACCGCGGCGACTACCACCAGGCCGACCGAGGTCAGGATGATGTTGCGGCGGCGCACCTTGGGATCGAGGGCGCGCTGGGCCGCCTCGGTCACCTTGCGTTTGGTCCAGCGGAGCACGAGCTGGGCCCAGACGAACTCGGTCGCCCAGATCGCCATACCGCCGAAGATCACGACCCAGCCGGGTCCCGGCAGCGGCAGCATGATGATGCCGGCCACCACGACCGCCAGGCCGATGACGAAGACCAGGACCTGCCAGCTCAGGTGCAGCAGCCGCCGCGACTTGATGAATTCCGGCGCCTTGGAGCCGAGCCCCTGCTCGTCCTGCGCCTTGTCCGACGTCTCGCCGCTCTGCTCATCAGGTGCCACAACGACCTCGTGCGGCTCGTCACTCCCCGTATTCATACAGCCGAACCCTACCGGAGAGAAACCGGTCACCGGAATGGTCGTACCTCCGCAAGAGGCCCTCGGCCGGAAGAGTTACGTAAAGGCACGCAAAACACTCAGAGGGGTTTACAACGGCACCGTAGGTGGCATGTCGATTTCGCCGACGTGCGAATCCCCGAGCGCACACTGAGCGAAAGGCCCTGGCGCTTATGAACACCACGGTCAGCTGCGAGCTGCACCTGCGCCTCGTTGTGTCGAGCGAGTCCTCCCTGCCTGTCCCCGCAGGCCTGCGGTACGACACGGCCGACCCCTACGCCGTGCACGCCACCTTCCACACCGGAGCCGAGGAGACCGTCGAGTGGGTGTTCGCCCGCGACCTCCTCGCGGAGGGCCTCCACCGGCCCACCGGAACCGGCGACGTCCGAGTCTGGCCGTCGCGCAGCCACGGTCAGGGCGTCGTCTGCATCGCCCTGAGCTCCCCGGAGGGAGAAGCACTGCTCGAGGCCCCGGCGCGGGCCCTGGAGTCGTTCCTGAAGCGGACGGACGCCGCCGTGCCCCCGGGCACGGAGCACCGCCACTTCGATCTGGATCAGGAGCTCTCGCACATCCTGGCGGAAAGCTAGGGCGAGAGCGCACAGAGCCGCCCGGCGCCGTCCAACTCGGGGAGACGGCTCGGGCAGGTACAACCGCATAGGGAACGACAGGCGCCGTGGGGGGGGGGGGGGCGCGGGC
>NZ_JBHVYZ010000173.1:0-1445 GCF_042880295.1 Streptomyces sp. NPDC058307 | reverse complement strand
ACGCCGTATCCACCGACACCGCCGGACCCTGCAACCCCAAGCAATACGCCACCCGACCCGAAACCACACTCCCGGCACTACCAGTGCCTCCGGCCCCCTCAACATCGTCACCGAGGATGGTGCCGTAATCGTGGTACATCACCCCGGCATAAACCCCGGTGTCGGAACCCCGAAGCGAGAGCGGATCGATGCCGGCGCCTTCCACTGCCTCCCAGCACGTCTCCAGCAGCAGCCGCTGCTGCGGATCCATCGCCAAGGCCTCACGCGGACTGATCCCGAAAAACTCCGCGTCAAAATCACCAGCCCCGGATAAGAAGCCACCCTCACGGGCATATGAAGGCTCCCGGTCGCCCGATTCCTGCTCATCCCAACCCCGGTCGGCCGGGAAACCCGATATGGCGTCCGTCTCACCGATAACCAACTGCCAGAAGCCGTCCGGATCCTCAACCCCACCTGGGTACCGGCACGCCATCCCCACGATCGCAACCGGCTCATCCACACCGGCATCGACCTTTTGCAGTCGACTGCGCGTCTCGTAGAGTTCAGAAACGACCTGCTTCAGAACGTTTCGCAACTTGTCGTCACTCATCAGTTTCCTCTCGGAAGGAATGAGATGCAGCGGAAGGAGACAGGTTCAATCAGATTCTGGCGGTCATGAAATTCCGAACTCTTTTCCGACGAAGTCGAGAATATCTTCGTCGGAGGCCGTACTGATCCGATTCCTGACCGAGTCAGAGTCTTCAGCTTGTGTCGTTTTCTTCCACTCCGCCAACAAGCTCTGAAGTTGGTTGGTAATGGCTACACGTTCTCCCTCCTCAGCAACGAGGTGAGACAGCGCCGTCTTCAACAGACCGAGATCCTTGAAGATCTGATCAGGCGCATAGGTGGTCGGTTTGCCAATCGCAAGGAGGCTGTCCAAGTGACGGGTGAGGTCGATGGGTGCCGGATGGTCGAAGACCAGGGTGGCGGGGAGCCGTAGTCCGGTCGCGTTGGAGAGCCGGTTACGAAGTTCCAACGCGGTCAGGGAGTCGAAGCCCAGTTCCCGGAACGCCTGCTGGGGTTCGACGCTCTCGGGCCGGGAGTGTCCGAGGACGGCCGCGGCGTGGGTGCGCACGATCTTCAGGAGAGCCTGCTCCCGGTCGGCCTCGTTCAGCACGGCCAGCTGAGCGGCCAGCCCCTCAGCCGCCGCCGGCGCCGCAATCGGCCGTGTACCGGAACTTGTGACCAGGTCCCGGAGAAGTGAGGGTACGCGGCCGCTACGGGAAAGGCCGGTGAATTCCAACCGCGCTGGGATCACCAGAGGTGCGGTCAGGCGGGCTGCGGCGTCGAAGAGTGCCAGGCCCTGTTCGGTGGTCATCGGCTGGATGCCGCCGCGGGTCAGTCGGGACAGCCCGGCGTCGTCCAGGTGCGCGGTGATCGTCGAGCGTTCCGCCCACAGCCCCCAG
>NZ_JBHVYZ010000172.1:0-1451 GCF_042880295.1 Streptomyces sp. NPDC058307 | reverse complement strand
TCAGGCGGCTCTACCTTCTTGATCGGGTTGATCGAGCCATTCGTAGGGTTGGGTCGCCCAGGGGTGCTGGGTGTGGCTATCAGGCGGCTGCCGTCCGTGGTTTACCTGGCTTCGCCGCCCAGCGCCCCACGACGACTCGGCCGCCGATTAGGAAGTGCGAACAGTCGCTGTGTAGAGCAATGCCGGCGAGGTCGTCCGAGGCACGAACAGTACGAACACGCATGTCAGGAGCACGATGAGCCGGATATGGGCGGGGATCGACAGCGGCAAGGGCCACCATCACGGCCTCGCTCTGGACGCCGACGGCAAGACCTTGCTGTCCCGGCGGGTCGCCAACGACGAGCCCGAGCTGCTGAAACTGATCGGCGACGTCCTGGACCTGGCCGACGGCCGTGAGGTCACCTGGGCCATCGACATGACCGGCGGGGAACCCGCGCTCCTGCTGGCCCTGCTGCTCAACCATGGCCAGGAGGTCCTCTACCTCCCCGGCCGCCTGGTCAACCGGGCCTCCGACGGCTACCGCGGCGAGGGCAAGACCGACGCCCGTGACGCCTACGTCATCGCCGACCAGGCCAGGATGCGCCGCGACCTGCGGCCCATCCGCCCCGGCGACGAGGCCGCCGTCGAGCTGAAGCTGCTGACCGGACGCCGGGCCGACCTGGTCGAGGACCGCACCCGCGTGGTCAACCGTCTGCGAGGCACTCTGCTGAGCATGTTCCCGGCCCTGGAGCGGGCCCTGGACGTGACCAACACCGGCCCGCTCAGGCTGCTGACGGGCTACCAGACCCCGGCCGCCATCCGCCGCGTCGGCGTCGCCCGGCTGACGAAGTGGCTGGCCAACCGCAAGGTCCGCAACGCCAGGACTCTGGCCGAGACTGCCGTCGAGGCCGCCGAGCGCCAGCACACAGCGATCCCCGGGGAGAAGACCATCGCCAAGCTGGTCCACACCCTGGCGGAGGAGGTGATGACCCTCAATGAGCAGATCGCCGAGATGGACAAGCTCATCGAGGGCCGGTTTCGCGAGCACGAGCTCGCCGGCATCATCCTGAGCGTCCCGGGCATCGGCACCGTGCTCGGCGCCGAGTTCCTCGCCGCTGTCGGCGGCGGCCTGGACGAGTTCGACTCCCCGGACGCCCTGGCAGCCTTTGCCGGAGTCGCCCCCGCACCACGCGACTCGGGCAAGGTCAGTGGCAACTTGCACCGGCCCCTGGTCTATCACCGACGTCTCCAGCGCGTGTTCTATACCTCGGCGCTGGTCAGCGTCCGCTACGACCCGAACTCGCGGAAATTTTACGACCGTAAACGAGCCGAGGGGAAGAAGCACGTCCAAGCCGTGCTCGCCCTCGCCCGCCGACGCGTCAACGTCATCTGGGCTCTGATCCGTGATCGTCGGTGCTACGAAGTGGTACCACCGGTGACTGCGGCAGCTTGACAACAGCATTAGGAAGCCA
>NZ_JBHVYZ010000171.1:0-1515 GCF_042880295.1 Streptomyces sp. NPDC058307 | reverse complement strand
TCGGGAGCGGCAGATGGGCCAGGTCCTCGTCGGTGATCGGGATGATCGTGCCGTCGGCGTCCTCGTATCCCTTGCCGATCTCCGCCTGGCTGATCTCCCGGTCCTCCAGCTCGCAGACCTTGCGGTAGCGGACGCGGCCACCGTCCTCGGTGTGGATCTGGCGGAAGGAGATCGAGTGGCTCTCAGTGGCGTTGACCAGCTTGATCGGAATGCTGACCAGGCCGAACGAGATGGCACCGTTCCAAATGGATCTCACCGGCAGCACCCTTTCTCACGAATTAAGCCGTTTTGCAGACCTATGCACTAGATTCTCATCGTATGACGCCGATCACAGAGGTGGAGGGGCGACGGCTCGCGCTCAGCAATCTGGAGAAGGTGCTGTATCCGGCCACCGGCTTCACCAAGGGCGAGGTGCTGCACTACTACGCCACCGCGGCCGACGTCCTCCTCCCCCATCTGCGTGACCGTGCCGTCTCCTTCCTGCGCTACCCGGACGGCCC
The DNA here is from genome assembly GCF_042880295.1 of Streptomyces sp. NPDC058307. Lineage (NCBI taxonomy): Bacteria > Bacillati > Actinomycetota > Actinomycetes > Kitasatosporales > Streptomycetaceae > Streptomyces > Streptomyces sp. NPDC058307. The sequence goes on along the minus strand of NZ_JBHVYZ010000171.1, from coordinate 1,015 downwards.
CGACGGGCAGGTCTTCTTCGCCAAGAACGTTCCGCCGGGTACGCCCGACTGGGTCACCACGGCCGAGGTGCCCCGCTCCGAGGGTCCGGCCCGCATGGTCCTGGTCCAGGACCTGGCGAGCCTGATGTGGGCCGCCAACCTGGTCACCGAGTTCCACACCCACCAGTGGCTGGTCGACTCCCCCGACGAGGCCGACCGCCTGGTCCTCGACCTCGACCCGGGCCCGCCCGCGACGATCGTCGAGTGCTGCGAGGTGGCCCTGTGGCTCAGGGAGCGGCTGGCGGCGGACGGGATCGAGGCCTACCCGAAGACCGCCGGCTCCAAGGGGCTGCACCTGCTGGCGGCGGTGCGGGGAGCGTCGTCCGAGGAGGTGTCGGAGTACGCCAAGCAGCTCGCCGTGGAGGCGGAGCGGGCGATGCCCCGGCTCGCCCTGCACCGGATGACCCGCAGCCTGCGCCCCGGAAAGGTCTTCGTCGACTGGAGCCAGAACGCCGCCCGCAAGACCACGGCGACGCCGTACACGCTGCGGGCCCGGGCCCGCCCCCTGGTGTCGGCGCCGGTCACCTGGACAGAGGTGGAGGACTGCACGACCCCCGCCCAGCTCACCTTCCAGGCCCCGGACATGCCTCCCCGCCTCCAGCACTACGGCGACCTCCTGGCACCTCTTCTGGACGGGGACCGGGCGACACGGTTGCCGTGAACAGGGTGAGGTCGTCTGACGGCTGCGGCCCGGTGGGGGCTGGTCGCGCAGTTCCCCGCGGTGCCGCTGCGCTGGGCTTGAACGCGGCGCCCACGAGGGTGCCGGGTCAGGTTGTCGTGCGGCTGCCGGCCGGTGGGGGCTGGTCGCGCAGTTCCCCGCGCCCCTAAGGAGCTGCAGTCGCCTGCGCCAGGACGGACCGTTCTCCACCTCACGCGCCACGGCGGACCGTTCGCCGGATCGCGCGCGACGACGGGCCGTTGGCCGCGTACGGCGAGAAGGGGACGGGGTGGGGGGTGTCCGCCCGCAGCGGCCGGC
>NZ_JBHVYZ010000170.1:0-1759 GCF_042880295.1 Streptomyces sp. NPDC058307 | reverse complement strand
GACTGGCCCCGACCTGCTCGGCCAGGGCGACCACCGAGAGGGGCCCGTCCGCGCGCAGGGCGCGAAGGATCAGCTGATGTCTTCGGTCAGCGAGCATGCCGCTGACCATACTCGCGAACTCTTCAAACTCAAGCAAAGTCACGCATGAATGTCTCGATACTCGCTTGACCCTTGTCAAAGTCGCGCACCGGGTGCACTCTCTTGCGTAATTCAAGCGAGGTCCGGACCCCACTCCGGTCGGCCGAAGCGAAGGACGGCGTGTTCCGCCGTCACGGACGCCTCGGCACCGTCTGAGAGGACCCAGCTCCCACGCCCCGGGTGACTGAAGAGTTCCCACCACGCCGATGCCCTTCAGTCACCCGGCCCTCCCGTCGCACCCCTCCACGGCTCATGACCCACAGGTCCTGTCGGGCATGCCCGACAGGGCCCACGCGCAGACCCCGCCCTGAACTAGGAGAAGATCGTGGATCTTTCCCGCAGACGATTCCTGCAGGCCGCCGCCCTGACGGCCGCCGCGGCCGGCGCCACCGCGGCATGCGGCGGCAGCTCAGGATCGAGCGGCAGCAAGGACAGCAAGGACCTGACCCTCTGGTACTGGGGAGGCGCGCTCAGCGACAAGGTGGTCGCCGAAGCCAAGACGCACTTCAGCAGCCAGGTCAAGCTGACCACCGCCTCCATCGGCGGCGACTTCAAGCAGAAGCTCACCACCACCATCGCGGCGGGCACCTCCGTCCCCGACATCACCGGCATCAAGGGGGAGGACATCGCCTCCTTCCTGCCCAACGGCGACCGCTTCCTGGACCTGAACGACCTGGGCTTCAAGAAGCTCGCCTCCCGGTACCTGGACTGGAAGACCAAGCTCGCCCAGACCACCGACGGCAAGCAGATCGGGTTTCCGATCGACATCGGTCCCACCGCGCTCTACTACCGCGCGGACCTGTTCGACAAGGCCGGGCTGCCCTCCGACCCGGCCAAGGTCGCCGCCGCGACCAAGACCTGGGAGGACTACTACGCGCTCGGCGCCGAGCTGAAGAAGGCGTTGCCCGGCACCTACCTGATCAACAACCTCGGCTCGGTGTTCAACATCGCGGTCGGGCAGGGGACCCAGCGGTTCATCGACAAGAACAACCACTTCATCGGCGACCAGGACCACATACGCGCCGCCTGGGATCTCTCCGTCCGCCCCTACCAGCTCGGCCTAGACGGCAAGATCAACGACAACACCCACAACGCCGCCCTCAGCAAGGGCACCTTGACCACCGAACTCGGTGCGGCCTGGCACGCGTTGGACATCGAGCAGGCGGCCCCCAACACCAAGGGCAAGTGGCATGTCAGCCCGAACCCGGGGGGACCGGCCAACCAGGGCGGCTCCTACCTGGCCCTGCCCAAGCAGTGCCGCAACCCCGAAGAGGCATTCAAGATCATCAGCTGGATCCTCAATCCGGCCAACGACGCCCGCGGCTTCACCGACGCCGCCATCTTCCCCGCCTGTCCCGCCGCTTACGCGATGCCGGCCATGACAGGCCCGGACGCCTTCTTCGGCGGACAGAAGATCATCGAGGTCTTCGGCCCGGCCGCCAAGGCCATCCCGGACAGCTACGAGGCACCCGCCGACGCCGCCGTCATGGCCCCCTACCTGACCGAGCTGACCAACATCGAGGCCAAGGGCAAGAAGCCCGACGACGCCTGGAAGGACGCGGTCAGCCAGGCCAAGCAGATCGGCCAGCGGCAGGGAGTGAGCTGACATGTCCTCACCTCC
>NZ_JBHVYZ010000169.1:0-1777 GCF_042880295.1 Streptomyces sp. NPDC058307 | reverse complement strand
CGGATGCTGTTGGTAAATCCGCCCCGCTGGTTCTCATCCAGCGGGGCGGATTGCTGCGAAGGGTGAGATGCGGGTGCGGGCGAGGGGCTTGCCGGTGAGCCAGGCATCGATGCGGGCGAGGTTGATGGCAGCGCCGGTGAAGTGGTGTTGCAGGCGGGTCTTGGTGAGGCCGCGGTAGCGGGATCTGCGCAGGCCGAACGCTTGGACGCCTTGGGAGATGGTGCCCTCGACGCCGGCGCGGTGGCCGTAGCGGCGGCGCCAGTGGTCGGTGTCCTGCTCGGTGCGGGCCTGCTGAAGAATCTCGTGCTCGGCTTTCGGCCGCAGGGTCAGGTTGCGGCCGGTTCCGGCGTTGGTGCACGAGGTCCGCAGGTCGCAGGGGCCGCAGTGCCGTTGAGCGAAGCGGACGCGGGTGACCGGGGTGCCGCGGTGGCTTTGGGTGTCTCGCCACTGAACGCTGGTGTGGCCGCCGGGGCAGACGGCCCGGCGGCCGTCCCAGTCGATGGTGAAGCGGGTGCTGTCGAAGAAGTCGCCGGTCGCCTGTGGCCGGTTGGTGTTCTTCCCGACCGGTCCGACGAGGTCGATGCTGTGATCGCGGCGGGCGTGGTGGATCTGCTCGGCGTCGACGTATCCGGCGTCCACGAGGTGTTCGTCCGGCACCAGCCCGCGTTCGGCCAGGACGGTATGGATGTCCTCCAGCACGGCGTCGTCGGTCACTGGCGCCGGGGTGGTGTGGATGTGGGTGATCAGGTGCGGGGCATCGGGCTCGCAGGTTTCGCTGAGGTGGACCTTGTATCCGGACCAGCCCAGATCCCGCTTCGCTCCGGTCCTGGCCTCGGCCTCGTGCGGGGTGCGTAAGCGGATCAGGCCGGGCGGGGTGTTCTTCGGTTCCCTCCAGCGCACGGCGCCGTCGACCTGGTGGAACTGCTGCACCCAGGTCTGACGGAGGAACTCCACCGCGGGCAGATGCCGCAGGCCGGGCGGTGCCGCATCCGACCAGACGGCTCGAAGCAGCACCATGCCGTCGGCACCGCACTGGTCGCCGTGCCCGACCCTGGCTGCCCACCGGGACGGGAAACGGCTGTCCTCCGGCCGGGCCGAGTAGCGGTCGAACCACTCCGGCGCCGCCAGCGTCACCAGCCAGTCCCCGGCTGCCTCGGCAATCCGGTTCAGCGCCGCTCGCAGTGTCTCCACCACGAACTCCAACCGGTTCAGGTCCCTGGTCGCGGCCAGCACATGGGTGGCGTCCGTGCGCTGCCGCTTGCCCGGCTTGACCAGCCCGGCGTCCCCGGCGGCGGTCAGTACCGCGTCGAACACCGCCCGGCCCGCATCCGACTCGGCCAGCCGGGCCCGGAACTCGCTGAGCACGGAGAAGTCGAAGCCGGCGTCGGTCAACTCCAGCGACAGGGCGTACTTCCAGTCCAGACGGGAGCGGACCGCGTGGGCGGCCTGCCGGTCGGTCAGGCCCTCGGCGAACTGCAACACCGACACCAGCGCCAGCCGCGCCGGCGACACCGCTGGCCGTCCCCGCACCGGGAACAGCTCCTCGAAGTCTGCGTCAGCGAAGACCGGCCCGAGTGCGTCTCGCACCCGCATCGCCAGACACCCCTTCGGGAACACCGCACGCGCCACCCGCACGGTCTCCTCCGGAACCTCCGCCAACTCCACCCCACGCAACGACACGAACCCACCCTCAGAAAACGTGACGACGGCCTGCACAACCCCAACGGGGTCACACAGGCCGTCGTCACGCAGGCCCCGGATTTACCAACAGCATCCG
>NZ_JBHVYZ010000168.1:0-1787 GCF_042880295.1 Streptomyces sp. NPDC058307 | reverse complement strand
CCGTTGCCGAGACCGTAGTCAGGTCTCAGTATTCCGGACGTTTCCGCCCGGAAGGTCCGTCTCGTCACCAGAGCGTGAGGGCTCCGGCTTGAGTACGGTCTCTCGCTTCCGTCTGCCGCTGGTGCGGCAGGGTTGCGCCACCTGCCCGCCCCGCCTCCGCCTTGCGGCGGGGGCGGGTGGTGCGGGTCTTCTGGTCGGCTCCACGAGGCTTCGACACCGATTGGGTGTCCTGGTCTCCGGCCACTCCGGTACCAGTTGTTGCGGCTGCCGCGAGCGCGGCGAGGTTGAGTGCGGCGTTGTCGTCCCGGTCGATGACCAGGCCGCAGGCGTCGCACTGGTAGGTCCTCACGTGCAGCGGCAGTTTGGCTTTCACTGTGCCGCACCCGGAACAGGTCTTGGAGGAGGGGTACCAGCGGTCCGCCGCGATGGTGCGGGTGGCGTGGCGCTGGCGGGTCTTGTAGGTGAGCTGGCGGCGGATCTCCCCGAACCCGGCGTCGGCGATCCTTCGCGCGAGACGCCGGTTGCGGAGCATCCCGGCGACGTTGAGGTCCTCGACCACGACCGTGCCGTACTCGGCCACCACGGCGGTGGTGAGCTTGTGCAGGGCGTCCGCGCGGAGGTTGGCCACCCGGTGATGCACCTTGTTGCGGGCGGCGTTGGCCTTCTCCCACCGCTTCGACGGCTTCTGCCCGGTCCGCCGGTCGGGGCCCTGGCGTCGGGAGACGACGCGGGAGGCGCGGCGCAGCTGCTTGCGTGCCCGGTCGTAGTGCCCGGGATTCACGATGGTGCGGATCTCGCCGGTGCTGTCGGCCATGACCGCGAGGGTCTTCACCCCGAGGTCGATGCCGACCGTCACGTCCGGCCGCGCCACGCGTTGGAGGTCCCGCTTGACCTCGGCCTGGAACGAGACGAACCAGCGTCCGCGCTCGTGCCGCACGGTCGCGGACAGGATCCGGGCCGTCCCGGCCTGGACGCGGGCGAGGAGCTCCACCGTGGGCTCGTGGGTGCGGATCGTGCCCAGCCGGGGCAGGGTGACGTGCCGGCCGTCGGCGTCCACGCGGATCACGCCGGTGGTGAACCGGCAGGCAAGGCGCGCCTTGCGCTTCGACTTGAACCGCGGCGCACCCATCCGCTTGCCGCGCCGCTTGCCGTTCTTGGACTTCGCGTAGTTGTCGAACGCGGCCGACGCGTTCGCCAGGCCGGTGGAGTACGCCTCCTTGGAGTTCTCCTCCCACCAGGCGGCGAACCTCGGATCGGTGTGCTTGGCCTCGTTGAACGCCTTCCGCAGCGCGGGCAGCGACCACGGCCGCCACTTGGTCAGCCCGGCCTCGCCGATGCCGTAGGACTCCTCCGAGCGGCGCTGCCACCAAGAGGCGGTCACCCAGCCGACGGCCCAGTTGTAGGCGGCACGCGCCGCGCCGCAGTGCGAGCGCAGAGCATGCTCCTGGGTGGCGTTCGGGTCCAGTGCGAAGCGGTACGCCTGCACCACGAACCCGGGCTGCGGCTGGAACTTCTTCACTCGGCGGCCTCGCCGGTCGCTACGGCCACCGCGCGGGCGGCCCGGTTCTTCGCTGCCCGCCGCCCGTACAGGCGGGCGCACATGGAGGTGAGCACCTCGGTGATGTCGCGTACCAGGTCATCGGCGGTCTCGGTGGGGTCGAGGACGACCAGGCGCCGCCCGGACGCCGACAGTGCGGCCTCCAGGTGCTCGACGCCGAACCGGGCCAGCCGGTCGCGGTGCTCGACCACGATCACCGCCGTCTGCGGGTCAGACAGCAGCCGGTGCA
>NZ_JBHVYZ010000167.1:0-1977 GCF_042880295.1 Streptomyces sp. NPDC058307 | reverse complement strand
GTGGCACCGGGACGCTGGGCCGTGAGCTGGCCCGGCATCTGGTGGCCACCCGCGGCATGCGGCATCTGCTGCTCCTCTCACGCCAAGGACCCCAGGCTCCCGGCGCGACCGGGCTGGTTGCCGAGCTGACCGGACTGGGTGCGGTAGTAGACGTAGTTGCTGCGGACGCCGCAGACCGCGACGCACTGGCCGGTGTCCTTGACGGGATATCGGCTGACCATCCGCTGACGGCGGTGGTGCACGCAGCCGGTGTCCTGGACGATGCCACGGTGGAGTCGCTGACTCCGCAGCGGATCGCCACCGTGCTGGCGGCGAAGGCCGACGCGGCGTGGAACCTCCACGAACTGACTCAAGAGATGGACCTGGCCGGGTTCGTCCTCTACTCCTCGGCTGCCGCCGCGCTCGGAAGCCCCGGCCAGGGCAGTTACGCGGCGGCCAACGCCTTCCTCGACGCCTTGGCCGCCTATCGCCGGGCTCAGGGGCTGGCGGGTCAATCGCTGGCCTGGGGGCTGTGGGCGGAACGCTCGACGATGACCGCGCATCTCGATGGTGCTGGGATGTCGCGGCTTACGCGCGGTGGCATCCGGCCGATGACCACCGAACAGGGCCTGGCCCTCTTCGACGCCACCACGCGCCTGACCGCACCACTGCTGATCCCGGCCCGGATGGAACTTGCTGGGCTCTCGCGCACAGGCCCCATGCCCGCACTGCTGCAGGAGCTGGCTGTGGGCACCGGAACCCGACCGACCGCCGCGACAGCGATGGCGAAAGGGGCGGGGGCGGGCCTGGCCGCCGAGTTGGCCGGGCTCAGCGTGGAGGATCGGGAGCAGGCGGTCCTGCAGATCGTGCGCACCCATGCCGCGGCGGTCCTTGGTCATTCCCGGCCGGAGAACATCGAGCCGCAGCAGGCGTTCCGGGACATGGGCTTCGACTCCCTGACCGCCCTCGAACTGCGCAACCGGCTCGCCACCGCCACCGGACTGCGGCTGCCCGCAACCCTGGTCTTCGACCACCCTGCACCCCTCGAACTGATCCGGTACCTGCATGACCAACTGCTGCCCCAACTGGCCGACGCCGCCGCCGAGACCGGTGTCGCGTCCGCGGCCGCGGTTCCGACGGTCCGCGCTGGTGCGGATGAGCCGATCGCGATCGTCGGGATGGGCTGCCGCTTCCCGGGCGGGGCGCAGAACCCGGAGGACTTCTGGCAGTTGCTGGCGGACGGAACGGATGCGATCTCCGGATTCCCCGTTGACCGGGGTTGGGACACCAGCCGGTCCGGCGACCGGGAGGGAACGTACGCCCGAGCGGGTGGATTCCTGCCTGGGGCGGGCCTGTTCGATGCGGAGTTCTTCGGGATCAGCCCGCGTGAGGCTGTGGCGATGGATCCCCAGCAGCGGCTCCTGTTGGAAACCTGCTGGGAGGCCCTGGAGGACGCGGGGATCGATCCGACCTCGCTGCGGAGTTCGGACGCCGGCGTCTATGCCGGGATCATCGCGTCGAGCTACCGTGCCGGAGAACGTGACGGTGCGGGTGGCTTTGGAATGACCGGCACCACGGCGAGCGTGGCCTCCGGCCGGGTGGCGTACAGCTTGGGACTGCAAGGTCCTGCGGTGTCGGTGGACACGGCGTGTTCGTCGTCGTTGACGGCCATGCATCTGGCAGCCCAGGCGCTGCGGTCCGGTGAGTGTGGAATGGCGTTGGCCGGTGGTGTGACGGTGATGGCGACATCGGGAACGTTCAGTGAGTTTGCCCGGCAACGTGGTCTGGCCGCGGACGGCCGGTGCAAGCCGTTTGCTGATGCTGCGGATGGCACGGGATGGGGTGAGGGTGTCGGGGTGCTGGTGCTGGAGCGGCTGTCCGATGCCCGCGAGCGCGGACACAAGGTCCTGGCCGTAATGCGGGGCAGCGCGGTTAACCAGGACGGTGCGTCGAATGGGTTGACGGCGCCGAACGGTCCCTCCCAGCAGCGGGTGATCC
>NZ_JBHVYZ010000166.1:0-2151 GCF_042880295.1 Streptomyces sp. NPDC058307 | reverse complement strand
CATGAACGCAATCCGCTCCACCGGCAGCCCCGGATCCACCGGCAGATACGCACCCCCCGCCTTCCACACCGCCAGGATCGACGTCACCACATCGACACCCCGCGGCAGACACAGACCCACCACGCTCTCCGGACCCACCCCGAGCTCACGCAGCCGCCGCGCCAGCCGATTCGCCCGCGCATCCAACTCCCCATACGACACCCGCTCTTCACCCACCACCACAGCCACCGCATCCGGAGTCCGCGCCACCTGCGCCTCGAACAACCCCGGCACCATCACCCCCGACAGATCAACCGCCGTGTCATTCCACTCCTCCAGCACCCGACCCCGCTCGGCCTCATCGAGCACCGGCACCGCACTCACCCGCACACCCGGATCCCCCGCCACCACCTCCAACACCCGCACCAGACAACCCGCAAACCGCGACGCCGACCCCACATCAAACAAATCCGCAGCAACCGTCACCACACCACGCAAACCACCAGCCCCACCCCCACCGTCAAACACCTCACCGATCATGACGTCCAGGTCGAACTTCGCCGTCGGCCTTCCGATCGACAGCGCATCAGCGCGCAGACCGGCCAGCGTCATCCGCGAACCCATGTCCTGCATGGTCAGTACGACCTGGAACAGCGGGTGGCGGGCCGGCGCGCGCCTCGGCGCCAGCTCCTCGACCAGCCGGTCGAACGGCACATCCTGATGCGCGAACGCTCCGAGCGACCGCTCACGCACCCGCTCCAACACCTCTGAGAACGTCGGATCCCCCGACAGATCCGTACGAACCACCAACGTGTTGACGAAGCACCCGATGAGATCGTTGAGCGCCTCATCCGTACGCCCGGCGACCGCAGACCCGATCGGAACGTCGACACCAGCCCCCAACCGCGACAACGCCACCGCAAGTCCGGCCTGGATGACCATGAACAGAGTCATCCTGCGCTCGCGGGCCAGATCGAGCAGCCTCCGGTGCACCTCGGCCGGCACGCTCACTCCGACCATGTGCCCACGGTGGCTGGCCACTGCCGGGCGAGGGCGCTCGGCCGGCAGCGACAGTTCCTCCGGCAGATCCGCCAGTGCCTCGCGCCAGTAGTCCACCTGGCGGGACATGACACTCTTCGGATCGTCCTCGTCGCCCAGCAGCTCCCGCTGCCACAGCGCGTAGTCCGCGTACTGGACCGACAGCGGCTCCCAGGTGGGCGCGTGCCCCTGCGACCTGGCCTCGTACGCCGTCGACAGGTCACGTCCCAGCGGGCCGTTCGACCAGCCGTCCCCCGCGATGTGGTGGATGACCACCACCAGGATGTGCTCGTCCGGGTTTACCGCGAACAGCCACGCTCGTACGGGTACCTCGGCGGCCAGGTTGAACTCATAGCCCGTCGTACGCGCCACCGCTGCGGCCATTTCCCCGGCGGCCACCTCGGCTCCCGGCAGCTCCTTGGCCATCTCGATGGTCGGCAGCTCCACCACCGGTTGATCCCAGGGCAGTTCACCGATCTCGAGGAGCTGCTGACCGGGCTGACGCTCCGGCCGGAGCACCTGTACCAGAGAGAGCTCCCAGTCAAGGTCCGCCATGTCCAGGATCCGCTGATGCGGTACGCCCTCCACGGCGGGGAACACCGTGCGCAGCACCTCATGCCTCGTTATGACATCCCGCAGCGCGGCGTTGAGAGCGTCACGATCCAGGTGACCGGTCAGCCGGACGATCATCGGGCTGTTGTAGGTGGCGCTGGACCCCTCTATCTGCCACAGCAACCACTGCCGGCGCTGCGCGAACGACATGGGAATCATCGGGACTCCTCCTGCTGACGCATCGGCCGCAACACGGGCCTGACTGTGTGTTCATCACCGACGTGATCCAGGAGCCAGGCCGCGAGCCCGGCCGGCGTGGGTGTCTCGAACACTTCCTGGATCGGAAGTTCCTCACCCGTGACGGCCCGCACGCGGTTCACCAGTCGGATCGCCAGCAGGGAATGTCCGCCAAGGGTGAAAAAGTCGTCATCGACGCCGACCGTCGGAAGCCCGAGGGTTTCGGCGAAGGTCTGGCAGAGCGCCCTCTCCCGGTCGTTCGCGGGGTCCCGGCTTGCTGTCAGACTCGTGGTGTGGTCGGGGGCGGGCAGGGCGTGCTGGTCGAGTTTGCCGTTGCCGGTCAGC
>NZ_JBHVYZ010000165.1:0-2164 GCF_042880295.1 Streptomyces sp. NPDC058307 | reverse complement strand
GCAGGGCGGTGACCTGGGGCATGAAGCCCATGTCGGCCATCTGGTCGGCCTCGTCCAGGACGGTGATCAAGACCTGGTCCAGCCGGCAGTCGCCGCGGTCGATGAGGTCCTTGAGGCGTCCGGGGGTGGCGACGACGATCTCGGCGCCCCCGCGCAGCGCGCTCGCCTGCCGGCCGATCGACATCCCGCCCACGACCGTGGCCAGGCGCAGCTTCACGGAGCGGGCGTACGGGGTGAGTGCGTCGGTGACCTGCTGGGCCAGCTCGCGCGTCGGTACGAGGATCAGCCCCAGCGGCTGCCTGGTCTCGGCCCGCCGACCGGCCGTACGGGCCAGCAGCGCCAACCCGAAGGCGAGGGTCTTGCCGGAGCCGGTGCGGCCCCGGCCGAGGACGTCCCGCCCGACAAGGGAGTTGGGCAGGGTCGCGGCCTGGATCGGGAACGGTACGGTCACGCCCTCCGAGCCGAGCGCGGCCAGCAGTTCCCCGGGCATGTCGAGATCGGCGAAGCCCTCCACGGCGGGAAGCGCGGGAGTGACGGACTTGGGGAGGGCGAACTCCCCCTGTACGGCGGCGGGTCGGCGGCCCTGGCCACCGGAACGGCCCGTCCCGCCGGACCGGCGCGGGGCCGGCGAACCGAACCGGCTGCCACCCCTTCCGGAGTCGGCACTGCCGTTACGGGTGCGGGCGAAACGGTCGTTCGTGCGTGTGCGGTTCATGCGGGACCTTCCTCGATGCGGCACATATCAAGGAATTCCCGCAGCGATGAGCAGCACGGTGAATTGCAAGAAGGGCCGGTGGAACGGGCAGCGAACCTGGCCGACGGAAAATGCGTACGGGCACAGGTGCTGAAACGAGTGGGCGCGCGGCGCGGACGCGATATTTATCGCTGTTTATCGCCGCGGGAAACGCTGGAAATACAAGCAGCTGGGGCCCGCACCCCGAAGGATGCGGGCCCCAGCTGCAAGTGCGCGTGAGCGTCAGGCGGGAACGATGTTCTCGGCCGTCGGGCCCTTCTGGCCCTGTGCGATGTCGAAGGTCACCTTCTGGCCCTCGAGCAGCTCGCGGAAGCCCTGGGCGGCGATGTTCGAGTAGTGGGCGAACACGTCAGCGCCGCCACCGTCCTGCTCGATGAAGCCGAAGCCCTTTTCCGCGTTGAACCATTTAACGGTACCGGCAGCCATGCATATCTCCTTCAACCACACCTTCAACTGAGATCGACAGTAGCACGCCGCAGCGGCATGTGTGCGGTAAGGAATCCCACTCTGCTTTTCACGCAAGAGAACCTGTCCGCGTGTCCGGTTGAAATCTCACCTCACGGGCACAGTTATTGAATAATGTGAAGCACAGACGCACGCTCAGTCGGCCCGCGGAGCGGACTTCGAGCAGCAGCTGTCGGCTGCACCAGGCCGCATCCGGCATCGCCGACACGCCGGACACCAAGCAGCTTGGTGGCCCACACCCGAGCCCCGTTCGGCTGGCCGAAAGCGGACACCGCGCCCGCCCGAAGGCGAGACCCTGTTGCAGCACTGGACGGAGAATCCGTGACGGGCCCTGGCCCTGGCCGCACCGGCATGGGAAGCGGTGCCGTGGCCGTTCCTGTCCGACGAGTCGACGTCGCCGTACCGCGAACGGCTGGACCGTGAGGTCCTGCTGCTGCACGGCGGTACCGCCCTCGCGGGCGGGGCGGACGCCTTGGCCCGCTACGACGTGGGCACCTCGCCGTCGCATGCGTACTGCGCGTTCACGGCCGTTGGCCGTCTCCCCCGCATTCCCGCCTGCGCACGCGTGATCTACCGCTGGGTCTCCCGCAACCGCCCTCGTCCACCCGGCGGCACCCCCGCGTGAGCGGTCCCGCCGCGCGGTGCGTGAGGCCGGCGTGCGCCCCATCCCCACCTGCGTGTTCACCGACGGCACCCCACCGGTTGTCAGGGACGGTCACGCCGTCGACCGCTACGTCCAACTCGCTGCAACCGCATCTGCGGGCCGACCGCCTGGTGCCGCGCGTCGTCACCCGGACACTGACCCGGCAGCATCGCTATACGTCCGAGACCCTGTTCGAAGGGGTGTGCCGCCGCCGCCTCCCCACCCAGAGCCCGCCGAGCATGTGCTCGAGCCTCGCTCGCTGCGGCCCGATGTTGATCCACTCACCGCTCTGGACGACTTAC
>NZ_JBHVYZ010000164.1:0-2187 GCF_042880295.1 Streptomyces sp. NPDC058307 | reverse complement strand
TGGCTGGTGGTGAGGTGGACTGGGCGGCCGCGAACGGTGGCCGGGCCGGGCAGGTGGTCAACGTGGGTCTGCCGACGTATCCTTTCCAACGGCAGCGGTACTGGCCATCCGCCGTGACCAGGCGCGGCGACTCCGCTGATCTGGCCGACGGAGAGTTCTGGGCAGCGATCGAGGGCAACGACGCCGAGGCCCTCGCCACCGTGCTCCGCCTGCCTGCCGCCGAGCGCTCGATGGTCGAATCGCTGATGCCGGCACTTTCCGGCTTACGACGTCTGCAACGCAGTCACACGAAGTTCGACTCGCAGCTGTACCGGATGGCGTGGGAACCGGTGACCGCGACCGCTGCGGCGCGACCGACGCACAGCGGGGATTGGCTCGTCCTCGTCCCTCCAGGATTCCGCCACGAACGGGTCGTCACCGAGGTCATCGAGGCACTGTCCGCCGGTGGCGGCGCCGTCCATCGTCTCCAGATCGACCCAGCACAGTTCGACACTTCCCTGAGCGAGCGCTCTCTCGACGTCGTCGGAGTGGTGTCGTTCGCTCCGCCTGGACTGCTGACCATCACGGATCTCCCCGTGTGGAACGCTACGGTCGAGGCCGTCGCCGCCGAGCAGTCCGATCGCGAGGGTGACCCGCGGCAGGCCGTTCTCTGGGACCGTCCGTCGATGTCGGGCGGTCACGGCGGACACCTCGACCTGCCCCACTCGTGGAACGCCACCGTTCGAGATCAGCTGCGTGCAGTGCTCGACGGACAGTACAACGGTGACCGGCTGGCTCTGCGTATGACCGGAGTCTTCGCCAGGCGGGTGCGCCCCGCATCCATCGACGTCAGCACGTCACAGTTGCCGTGGCAGCCGGACGGCAGTGTGCTGCTGGCCGGTGACGACGACGGACCGTTGGCCGCAGCACTGACGTGTTGGCTGACTGCCGCAGGAGCCGACGTCGTGCGGGGAACGGACGTACCGACTGGGGTCACTGCGGTCGTTTGCCTGCCGGACGAGCGGGGTGGGGCCCCGGGCATCGAGGCGCTGCGTCGCCTGCATGAGCAGACCGTCGACCGTGACCTCTCCGCTTTCGTCGTGGTGTCCCATGCCGGTGCGCAGCTCGGGCTCGACCCGGACGCGGGCAGGCGGGCCTACGGGGCCTTCGCCGACGCACTGGTGAGGTCGCGCCGGGCGGACGGGTACGCGGGCACATCCATCGGATGGCACGGCGCGGCCGCCACGCAGGTCAACGGCTTGTCCTCCACCGACCCGGACGACCTGGTCGAAGCACTCGCATGGGCCGTAGGACACGGCGACGCGTGCGTCACTCTCGCGGATCTCACCGATGACCTGCGAGCCACCATTCTGAACGGTCCCCGGCACAAGACGACGCCGGCGCATGCCCATGATGTGCGCCGTGCCGTCCAGGCGATCGGCACGTCGAAGGCAGACGGTGAACGCCAACTCCTCGATCTGGTGCTGACCTACGCCGCAGAAGTACTCGGCTTCGACGGGCCGCAGAACATCGACGCCGACCGGAACTTCCGCGAGCAGGGCTTCGAGTCGTACAGCTCCGTCGACCTGCGCAACCGGCTGGCGGCGGCCACCGATGTGAATCTGCCCGCCACTGCTCTGTTCGACTACCCGACACCGACAGCGCTGGTGGCCTACCTGCACCAGTGCCTCCTCGGCGAGCAGGCAGCCTCACCGGAGACTCCGACCGCGCTCGTGCCGGCCGATGAGCCGATTGCGATTGTGGGGATGGGCTGCCGTTTCCCGGGCGGGGCCGACAAGCCCGAGCAGCTGTGGGAACTCATGCTGGCGGAGCGCGATGTCATCTCGGACTTTCCCCTTGACCGGGGCTGGGACCTCGACACGTCCGGGAACGGGGCCGACGGCGCGGAGACTCCGTTTGCCCGTGTGGGTGGGTTCGTCCATGACGCCAGCGACTTCGACGCGGAGTTCTTCGGGATCAGTCCGCGTGAGGCTGTGGCGATGGATCCGCAGCAGCGTTTGCTGTTGGAGACCTGCTGGGAGGCCTTGGAGGATGCGGGGATCGATCCGTCCTCGCTGCGAGGTTCCGACGCCGGCGTGTATGCCGGCATCACCAACTCGGGCTACGAGGCTGGTGAGGAGGACGGGGCCGTTGGCTATGGGATGACCGGTACGACGGTGAGTGTGGCGTCGGGTCGGGTGGCGTATT
>NZ_JBHVYZ010000163.1:0-2201 GCF_042880295.1 Streptomyces sp. NPDC058307 | reverse complement strand
CTCCCCACCTACGCCTTCCAACGCGACCACTACTGGCTCGCGCCCGCCGGCCCGGCGTCCGAGGTCCGGGTCGAGCTGCCGTCGGTTCCCGTGTCCGAGGTACCCGAGGGGTTCCCGCGACGGGTGGCCGACGCGGCCACCCCTGCTCAGCAGAAGCGTGTCGTGCTGGACGAGGTGTGCCGTCACGCGGCGGCGGTGCTGGGCTGGTCGTCAGCCGGTGAGGTGGAGGTCCGGCAGGCCTTCCGGGACTTCGGCTTCGATTCTCTGACCGGGGTCGAGCTGCGCAACCGGCTTGTCGCGGCGACGGGCGTGGCCCTCGCGCCGACCGTCGTGTTCGACCACCCGACCCCCTTGGCACTCGCCGAGCACCTCCGTGACCGGATCCTGGGCACGGGCACGGGCACGGGCACGGGCACGGGCACGGGCGCGGCCGTGTCCGCCGCGTCCGTCGCCTCGCAGGAACCGATCGCGATCGTGTCCGTCGGCTGCCGCTTCCCGGGCGGAGTCCGGTCACCGGAAGACCTGTGGGAACTGCTCCTGTCGGACCAGGAGGTGATCTCCGGGTTCCCGGCGGACCGGGGTTGGGACCTCGACGCGCTGTACCACCCCGACACCACACGACCCGGCAGCTGCTACGTCCACCAGGGCGGATTCCTGCACGACGCGGCGGAGTTCGACGCCCCCTTCTTCGGGCTGTCGCCGCGGGAGGCGCTGGCGATGGATCCGCAGCAGCGGCTGCTGCTGGAGACCTCCTGGGAGACCCTGGAACGCGCGGGTCTCGACCCGCTGTCGCTACGGGGCAGCCGAACGGGAGTCTTCGTCGGCTTCGTCCCGCAGGGCTACGGCAGCGGTGCGGCCGACACCAAGGGGACGGAGGGGTATCTCTTCACCGGGGCCGCGGGCAGCGTGGCGTCCGGCCGGATCGCCTACACCCTCGGGCTGACCGGTCCGGCCATCACCGTGGACACGGCATGTTCGTCCTCGCTGGTCGCGCTGCACCTGGCCGTTCAGTCGCTGCGCAGCGGCGAATGCGGTATGGCGCTTGTCGGCGGAGTCAGCGTCATGACCACTCCCGGGATCTTCACCGAGTTCAGCCATCAGCGCGGACTGTCCCCCGACGGCCTCTGCAAGCCCTTCGCCGCCGCCGCGGACGGCACCGCCTGGGCGGAGGGCGTCGGTGTCCTGTTGGTGGAGCGGTTGTCCGACGCCCGGCGCAACGGGCATCAGGTTCTGGCGGTCGTACGGGGCTCCGCGCTGAACCAGGACGGCGCGTCCAACGGCCTCACCGCGCCCAATGGTCCGTCCCAGGAACGCGTCATCCGCCAGGCCCTGGCGAACGCTGGGGTGCCTGCGTCCGGGGTGGATGTGGTGGAGGCGCACGGTACGGGGACGAAGCTGGGTGATCCGATCGAGGCGCAGGCTCTGCTGGCGACGTACGGGCAGGATCGTCCGGCTGAACGGCCGGTGTTGTTGGGGTCGTTGAAGTCGAACATCGGTCATACGCAGGCTGCTGCGGGTGTGGCCGGTGTGATCAAGATGGTGATGGCGATACGGCACGGAGTCGTGCCCGCGACCTTGCATGTCGACGAGCCGTCGCCGTACGTGGACTGGTCCACGGGTGCGTTGAAGTTGGTGACCGAGCACGCCGAGTGGCCCGAGGCGGACCGGGCGCGGCGGGCGGCGGTCTCGTCGTTCGGGGTGAGCGGGACCAATGCGCATGTGATCGTGGAGGAGGCTCCGCCGGTCGAGGTTCCTGCCGATGCCGATGCCGATGCCGATGCCGATGCCACTGCGGTTTCTGTTGGTGGTGTTGTGCCGTG
The DNA here is from genome assembly GCF_042880295.1 of Streptomyces sp. NPDC058307. NCBI lineage: Bacteria > Bacillati > Actinomycetota > Actinomycetes > Kitasatosporales > Streptomycetaceae > Streptomyces > Streptomyces sp. NPDC058307. The sequence continues at coordinate 381 of NZ_JBHVYZ010000163.1, read as the reverse complement.
GGTGGTGTCGGGTCGGTCGGTGGCGGGGTTGCGGGCGCAGGCGGCGCGGTTGCGGGAGTTCGCTGCCGAGGACGTTGCCTCTGTCTCGGACGTCGGGTGGTCCCTGGCCACGCGTCGGGCGGCGTTGGAGCATCGTGCGGTGGTGGTGGCCGGGGACCGGGAGGGGTTCCTCGCCGGGCTGGACGCGATCGCGGCTGGTGAGCCTGCCGCGAACGTGGTCAGTGGCACGCCCGTCACGAGCGAGGGTGACACCGGTGCGGTGTTCGTGTTTCCGGGTCAGGGTTCGCAGTGGGTGGGGATGGCTGCGGAACTTCTGGACAGTTCGCCGGTGTTCGCCGAGTCCGTGGACAGGTGCGCCGAGGCGCTCACCCCGTATGTCGA
>NZ_JBHVYZ010000162.1:0-2223 GCF_042880295.1 Streptomyces sp. NPDC058307 | reverse complement strand
TCGGCGCGAGCGCGGCCAGGACCTCGACGGCTTCGGTGATGTATCGGTATGCGGTCGTGGTCCCGATGCCGAACCCGGCCGCGAGCTGGGCATAGGGGTGGCCGTTGCGAAGATGGGCGAGCGTGAGCAGAGCCTGCCGGCCGACGCTCAGACGCCGCCAACGGGTACCGAGCTCCTGGCGGCGCTGACGGAGCTTGGCGGACAGGAAACGCAGGGCAGAACTGGACACGTCGACACCCGACGGGTAGACAAGCACACGAAGCCTCTGGTGGAGACGGATTTCTTGGTCGAAAACCCATCTACCAGGGGCTTCACCTGTCTGTCAGGCCAACTGCCCGGCCATCCCGACGGGTTGGAAAGAGCTCACTGAGTGCCAGGCGCTGAAGAACGAGGTCACCTGCCCCTCCACCATGGCACACGAAGATCGTTCCGCGAAGACTCCTCAGCCGGATACATCCATGCGCTGTGTGCCGATGACCGACAGCAGCCGCAGCGTCTCCTGTGCGGGGGAGCCGGGCTCGACCGTGAAGAGCACGATCTGTTGGTCCCGGCCGGGGACGTCGAGGAAGGTGCAGTTGAGGGTGATGGGACCGATCAGCGGGTGATCGACGGTCTTGAGCAGGGTGGGCTCGGGGCGCACGTCGTGCGCGGCCCACAGCCGGGCGAACTCCGCGCTGCCGGCGAGGAGGTCCATCACCAGCGTGGCCACCTCGCGGTCGTCGGGGTAGCGGGCGGCGGCGGCGCGCAGGCGCCGGACCGCGGCGCGGGCGAACGCCTCCGCGTCGAACGGGTCGTACAGCGGCCGCTTCCGCGACCGCGGTGCGAGGTAGGCACGGCGCACGAGGTTGCGCTCGCGCCGGGGCAGGGGGGAAAAGTCCTCCAGGAGGGCGGCGGCCAGATCGTTCCAGGCGATCACCTCGTAGGTCGCGGAGAGCACGATCGCCGCGGTGTGCGGCAGCCGCCGCAACAGGTCGAGGATGCTTTGCGGCACATCGTGCGAGGGCCCGGCCGGCGGGCTGGACGGCGCGCTGGCGAGGTGGTGCAGATGGTCCCGCTCGGCGTCCGACAAGCGCAGGGCTCGAGCCAGTCCGGCGAGTACCTCGCGCGAGGGGCGGGGACCGCGGGCCTGCTCAAGGCGCGTGTAGTACTCGGTCGAAATGAACGCCAGCTGCGCCACCTCCTCGCGGCGCAGCCCCGGTGTGCGGCGGCGCGGCCCGGTGGGCAGACCCACGTCGGCAGGGGTGATGTGCTCGCGCCTGCCACGCAGAAAGCCGGCCAGCTCTTGTCTGTCCATACCTCCAGTGTGCGTGGGTGCTGCGGAGCCGATCCAGGTACCGCCGGTGCCTGGATCGGCTCCGTGGCCGGGCGCAGGCTTGCTGCCATGGACAACGGGCAGATCACCGATACCGCAGTCCCCGCCGCCGAGGGCCTGCCGTCAACGGTGGTGTGTGCCCGACCGGTCCTGGCGCGTATCGGCGCATTCCCTGACTGGTGATACCGGGCCGGCGAATCATCAGTCATTGAACAGAAACGGACAGCATCATGATCAAAATGGTCATCACGTTGAAGCGTCGCGAGGGCATGACTCATGACGAGTTCACCCACTACCAGCGGAACGTCCACAGGCCGCTCCTCATGTCCATCCCGGAGGCGAAGCAGTACATCCGCCGCTTCGTGGTGTCGTATCCCGTCCCCGCGCCGAACTGTCCCGAACCGGACTACGACTCGGTGGTCGAGACATGGTTCGACACGATGGACGACCTCAACGCGCTCTTCTTCTGCGAGAACTGGCTGAAGACCGTCGACCCGGACCACAAAAACTTCGTCGACCTGAACAGCTTTGGAAGCATCATCTCCGAAGAGGAGGTCGTCGTCGGCTGAGAGCCCGGCACCGAGTTCGCCACGGCCTCCACCGACAGCCGGGCAGGGCCAGCAGGCCCGGCCTGGGTGGAGGCCCGGCCCGCTGCGCTCACCGCGTCTCGTGACCCGGCTCGCGCGCATCCTTGTCCAGATCACCGCGCAAGGTCACGATGCGCACGCCGTCGGCCGTGGTGAAGATGGCTGTCGAGGGATCGGGCCGGGCTGGATGAGAGACAGAGATCTCTCCAACCTGTCGGGCTGGGGTACCGGTTGGGGTGACAGACAGACGAAGCCCCATCGAGACCACGACCGCGTACCGGTACATCACCGAACCCGTCGAGGTCCTGGCCGCTCTCGCGCCGC
>NZ_JBHVYZ010000161.1:0-2240 GCF_042880295.1 Streptomyces sp. NPDC058307 | reverse complement strand
TCGCCGCCATCGCCTGCACCCTCATTTGCTACCGCCGACTCGCCAAATGAGACGACGTCTTAAGCGCCCGGAGAACCGTTCAAGAACGGTGCGCGCACTGAGCGACGGCAGTAGCAGGCAACGATCAAGCCGTTCATGATCGACTTCACGCCAAGTGTCGATCGTGGCCTGTCCTCGTCAAACTCTGCCGGGCTAGCCTTCTCAAGTTGTTGAGGTTGCAACTAACGCTTACCTCACTTACCACAGGGGGACACCATGCTGAAGAAGACGCTGGCCGTCGTGGCCATGACGGGCGCACTTGTGCTCACGGGGACGAACGCGTTTGCCTTCGGATCCAAGAGCACTCAGCTGTCAAACGGGGTTTTGACCATCAATGGAGACGACGGGTGCCTCGTAAGCGGCAACTGCGCCTTGTACTACTCCTCCACTTCATACAAGAAAACTGGTGGCAGCACGGTCACGATCCAGCTCGCGATGACCACGGGAGCGTCTCTGTTCCTGGACACTCAGAAGACGATCTCTGCGGGTCAGACGCTGTCGCACAGCTGGGGCGGTAAGAAGAAGTCCGAGGTTCCGGACTGCTCCATCGCCGGGTACATGAAGGCCAGCACCGGTAATTACTACACCCCCAACCTCAGCGTCTGCTAATCCGATTCCACGGTAGCCGGGGCGTCTCAACGACGCCCCGGTTTCGTGCACCTAAGGCCATCTCGTGATCGAAGCATCCATCAAGGCCGTACCGGGTCTTATCGTTATCTTCCTGATCCTCGCCGCCCTTGTCGGGGCGCCAACGGCACTCATCGCCAAGGCCAGAAACAAACCGTGGCCTCTAGGGACCGCGCTGGCTACCTACGTAGTTGGCATCGTGAGCGTGACCCTTCTGCCAGGCGACGCGGGCTTGGAGGCCGGGCAGTGCGACACAGGTGTGCCTGAACACCTGTTTACGTCGACGAGTTCCCTGCTGAACATCGCTCTCTTCGCACCTGGCGCGTTTCTGGCCGTGCTGCTCTTCAAGCGGCCAGTGACAGTCGCAGCGGCGTTCGGATGCCTGAGCGGAGCGGTCGAACTCATCCAGTCCGTCGCGAACCTGGGCCGATCGTGCAGCGTGACGGACTTCGCAGCGAATACAACGGGCGCCGTGGTGGGATCGCTGGCAGGGGCCCTCTGGCTGCGCCAGCGGCAGCAGCCGCGCAGCAAGCCTGTGCGTGATCTGCTCTGGGGGACGTCGCTTGCCTTGGTCGGCACCATAGCTGTGGGCGGCGTCTTCCACTCTCGTATCGATTCGGTCGACGTCGTTGCGATGGACGACCAGAAGAAAAACCTCGCAGAGTCCGCAGTTCAAGCCGATGAGTGGATCAATACAGCAGCCAAGGGCATCTACGGCAGCGACACTCAGGTTCGCGAGACGGCCACCGAGAGGCGGGGAAGCCGCCTGAAGATCACTGCTCAAACGAACCGGGGGAGCATCGCAGGTTGGTGGCCGGAAAAAGAACTGGAGAGCGCCTGGTCATCCAACAACCGTGGCGATGAAGGAACCTTCAGCAAGCAACAAGTCGCGACGGTCACGGATAAGTTTGCCCGTAAGTGGTTCCCGAAGAACGTAGCGGGGAGCAAGCAGTTGATCCGCTCCATCGGGGACGGGCCAACACGTGCATACGTGGTGTCTTACCGACGGCACGCCGACGGGGTTCTGCTGCCGATGCGTCTCGACCTCACCGTCACAACGACGGGGCGGGTCATTGGTTTTACGGCCAAGGCTGTCAAGGACCCGCACCTCCCATCAGTCACCATCGATGAAGCCGAGGCCCGAAGAATCGCCGCACAGGCGACTGGCCTGCCGACCGAATCCACGTTGCTTCTCGCCCAACAGATCAAGGGCAAATGGCGACCACTGTGGCTAGTAGGCAGCGGAAAACGGGACGTAGCGATCGATGCCGCGACCGGTGAACTGCTGAGTTGAACTCATGATGTCGTCGAATGGTCTGGCCGGTTCCGGCGAGGCATCCGTCGATGCGTGGGGCGGTACTGGATCTTCCTCATGTTGTGCAGGATGGCCTGGATGAACCGGGAACTCCTGGTGGGCCAGGAGCACCCCGAGAACGGTGACCACAGCGGCGACATGCACGTCCCTGTGGGTGTCAACCGGCGACCGCCGTGGCCTAGTTCCCACCAGCAGCTTCCACTCAGAGGACATCTCATTTGGTGTGTTCGATAGTCTGCGGTCGTGGACATCGTGGAGC
>NZ_JBHVYZ010000160.1:0-2379 GCF_042880295.1 Streptomyces sp. NPDC058307 | reverse complement strand
CCAGCCCCCACGCCCGGGCCAACTGCACCGCAGCCATCCCCACACCACCCGCACCCGCATGAATCAGCACCCGCTGCCCCGCGACCGCACCCGCCAGATCCCGCAACCCATACAACGCAGTCAAAAACACCACCGGGATCGCGGCCGCCTCATCGAACGACCACCCCCGCGGCACCCCGGTCACCAGCCGGTGATCAACCACCCCCACCGGACCCCACCCGGGCACCAACCCCATCACCGCCTGACCCACCGCCAGGCCCTCAACCCCCGGACCCACCTCCAACACCACCCCGGCACCCTCACCACCCAAAACCCTGCCGTCAGCCACCAGCCCCAGACCCGTAATCACGTCACGGAAGTTCACTCCCGCAGCACGCAGCCCCACCCGCACCTGACCCGGCAACAGCACGGCACCGGACTCCGGGGCATCGACAACCCCGACACTGCCGAGATCGCCCGGAGAACCCACCTCCAACCGCCAACCCGACCCGGCAGGCAACACCACCTCCCGCTCACCCACCCGCACCAACCGCCGACCGAACGCAGCCGAGACCCCTGTGTCCGCAGCCGGACGGACCCAGACCTCCGGCTCGCCGGAGCCAAACAGTGCGGCCAACGCGGTTTCCACATCGGCATCACGGCCGAGGTCCAGCCCCGTCGCGGGATCGATGTCGACCAGCAGGAACCGGCCAGGATGCTCCGACTGCGCAGAGCGGACGAGGCCACACACCGCCGCGGCCGACAGATCCTCACCACTGGCCGCACCCCGAGTGACAACCACCAACTGCGCATCATCCGCCGCAGGATCAGCCAGCCACTCCTGCACCCACCCGAGCACCAACGCCGTCGCTTGCCCAGCAGCAGCCGACACCTCCCGCCCGGCCGGAACAGACGGCACCACCGCGACAACCACCGGCGGAAACTCCGCCCCCGCTACCTCCCCAAGCCTGCCCCACCCCGGCACAGCCGGACTTTCCGCGACAGGGAGCGGAGCCCAGTCGACCGTGAAGAGTGAGCGGCCCACCTCACGCTCACCGGGACGGGTGAAGTGGTCCGACGGAATCTTCCGCAACACCAGAGACTCGGCCTGCAAGACCGGCTGGCCCGCCCCATCGAACGCACTCACGGAGAGAGACCCGTCCGCCCCCGGCACCAGAACAGCTCTCAGATGACGAGCATCACCAGCAAGCAGCCGAACGCCCGACCACGTGAACGGCAGACCCACCCCGTCGCCAGACTCGCCATAACCCCCAACCAGCAAGCCGTGCAGGGCGGCGTCCAGCAACGCCGGATGCAACCCAAAACCACCCACCCCCGACCCAGCCCCAGCCTGGGTTTCAACGGCCTCGGGAAGTTCTGCTTCGGTATAGATCCGGTCTCCGATACGCCAGGCACGACGCAGCCCCTGGAACGCCGGCCCGTATCCGTAACCACGCTCGGCCAAGTGGTCATAGACGTCATCGAGCGAGATCAGCTCGGCACCGGCAGGCGGCCACTGCACCAACGGCGCCGGCGCCGACCCGACGGCGGCCGACAACGTTCCCGCCGCGTGCCGGACCCACTCTCCCTCCGCGTCCCGCGAGGAGACCGTCACCGAGCGGCGACCGTCAGCATCCTCGTCGCCGACGTGCACCTGAATCTGCACGCCGCCGCCCTGGCCGGGCAGCACCAGCGGTTCCTGAAGAGCAAGTTCCTCGAGGGTCCCACAGCCGACCAGGTCACCGGCGTGGATGGCCAAGTCCACGAACGCGGTGCCGGCGAGCAGGACGGTGCCGTGCACGGCGTGGTCGGCAAGCCACGGCGCCGCGGCCACCGACAACCGGCCCGTCAGGACGAGACCATCGCCGTCGGACAGCCACACCGCCGCACCCAGCAACGGATGCCCGGACGACTGCAGACCCACCGACGAGACGTCACCGCCGCGCCTGGCCAGCGTCCGCGGCCAGTAGTGCTTCCGCTGGAAGGGATACGTCGGCAAACTGACCTGCCGGATATGGTCACCACGGCTGTCTATCGTGGCCCAGTTGACTTCAAGACCGGCGACATACGCTGCCGCCAGGGACCGCAACCACTGCTCGCGGTCACCCTCACCGCGCCGCAGACTCGGCGTGACCACCAGATCATCGCCCGCCTGCGCAACCGCCATCCCCAACACCGGATGCGCGCTGACCTCGACGAAACTGCGGTGGCCCTCCCCCACCAGCCCGGCGACCACGTCACCAAAACGCACCGTCCGCCGCAGATTGCGGTACCAGTACCCGCCATCGAGCAAGGCCGTATCCACCACCCCGCCTTCGACGGTGGAGTAGAACGGCACCGTGCTACTCACCGGCGACAGCCCAGCCAAGTCCTCGGCGATACGGTCCTCGACCGCCTCGA
>NZ_JBHVYZ010000159.1:0-2390 GCF_042880295.1 Streptomyces sp. NPDC058307 | reverse complement strand
GCGACACCACCACACCCTTCGGCCGCCCCGACGACCCCGACGTATAGATCACATACGCCGCCGTTCCAGGTTCGACCGGAACGTCCAGAGCGTCCGGGGACTCCGCGGCGATCGCCGCCGCCACCGCCGGGTCGTCCACCGCGACCGTGCGGATACGACCCGCCGGCAGGTCGTCCAGCACCCCGGCCGTCGCCAGCAGCAGCCCGGCCCGGCTGTCCCGCAGCATGTACGCGATCCGCTCAGCCGGATACTGAGGGTCCACCGGCAGATAGGCTCCGCCGGCCTTCCACACCGCCAGGATCGAGATCAACAGATCGACACCGCGAGGCAGGCACAGGCCGACCACGCTCTCCGGGCCCACGCCGAGAGCGCGCAGCCGCCGCGCCAGCCGGCTCGCACGGGCATCCAACTCCGTGTACGTCACCTCGACTTCGTCGGAGACGACCGCCACTGCCTGCGGGGTCCTGGCCACGTGCTCCGCGAACAGGCTCGGCGCCGTGACGGGGGGCACGTCGACCACGGTGTCGTTCCACTCCACCAGCACCCGTCGACGCTCCGCGTCGTCAAGCGCCGGCACCGCGCTCAGCGGGCGGTCCAGGTGCTCGGTCACTGTGTCGAGCACACGCACCAGCCGGTCGGCGATTCGCTCCGCCGTACTCAGGTCGAACAGGTCCGCCGCCACGGTGAGTGATCCGCGCATCCCCACCGGGGCACCCTCGTCGTCGAAGACCTCTCCGACGATCACGCGGAGGTCGAAGTCGGTGGTCACGTCTCCGCCCGGCAGGGGGGCGACCTGGAGGCCGGGCAGATCGAGGACCGCCCGGTCGGCGTTCTGCAGGGTGAGGGTCACCTGGGTCAGCGGGTGCCGTGCCAGGGAGCGGACGGGGGCCAGTTCCTCGACCAGCCGTTCGAAGGGGACATCCTGGTGGGCGAACGCGTTCAGGCTCGTCTCCCGCACCCGCTCGAGGATCTGGGCGAAGGTCGGGTCACCGGTCAGGTCGGTGCGTACGACCAGGGTGTTGACGAAGAGGCCGACCAGGTCGTCCTGCGCCTCGTCGGTACGTCCGGCGATGGCCGAGCCGATCGGGATGTCGTCGCCCGCCCCGAGCCGGGAGAGCAGGACGGCCAGTGCAGCCTGCACGACCATGAACAGGGTCACGCCCTGGGCCCGGGCCGCTCCCAGCACCTGCTGGTGCAACTCGGCCGGGATCCGCAGCGGCAGCCGGTGTGCTCGGTGGCTCGCCACCGCGGGGCGGGGCCGGTCGAAGGGCAGGTTCAGTTCCTCAGGAGCACCGGAGAGGGTCTGCCGCCAGTACGTCACCTGCTCGGCCAGCAGGCTGTCCGGGTCGTCCCCGTCGCCGAGCAGGTCACGCTGCCACAGCGCGTAGTCCGCGTACTGCACCGCCAGCGGCTCCCAGACCGGTGCGCGGCCCTCCCGCCGGGCCGCGTACGCCGCCGAGAAGTCCCGCATCAGCGGCGCCGTGGACCAGCCGTCGCCGGCGATGTGATGGATCACGATGAGCAGCACGTGCTCCTCGGGACCGGCGGCGAACAGCCAGGCCCTGACCGGCACTTCCGAGGCGATGTCGAAAGTGTGACCAGAGACTGCGGCGACGGCGTCGGGCAGTTCCTCGGGAGTGACCTCGACGACCTCCAGCTCCCAGTCCAGGTCGTCAAGGCGCAGGATGCGCTGGTACGGCTCGCCCTCCGACACCCCGAAGACCGTACGCAGAACCTCGTGCCGGCCCAGTACGTCCCGCAGCGCCCCCGCTAGCGCCGTACGGTCCACCCGGCCCGTCAGCCTCAGAGCGACCGGAACGTTGTACATCGTTCCGGCGCCCTCGAGTTGCTCGACGAACCACAGGCGCTGCTGAGCGAAGGACAACGGCAGCCGCTGCGGCCGCTCCCCGGCCACGAGAGCCGTGCGGCCGGGTGCCGCCTGTGCCAGTCCTGCGGCCACTCCGGCCGGAGTCGGGGCGTCGAAGAGGGCTGCGAGCTCCACCTCGACGCCGAGCACGGCGCGAAGCCGGCTGACCAGACGGGTCGCGAGCAGCGAATGGCCGCCGAGGTCGAAGAAGTTGTCATCCACTCCGACCGCGTCCAGGCCGAGGATCTCCGCGAAGGCGCCGCAGACGATCTCCTCCCAGGCATTGGCCGGTGCCCGTCCGCCGCCGATCGCGTAATCCGGGGCGGGCAGAGCCGTCCGGTCGAGCTTGCCGTTGACGGTGAGCGGCAGCTCGTCCAGGACCACCACCGCGGCCGGGACCATGTAGTCCGGTACCTGCTGTGCGGCGAACTCCTGTATCTGTGCGGCCAGTTCGCTCGCCGCACCGTCGGGTACGACGTAGGCGACCAGGCGTTTGTCGCCCGGACTGTCCTCGCGCACCACC
>NZ_JBHVYZ010000158.1:0-2500 GCF_042880295.1 Streptomyces sp. NPDC058307 | reverse complement strand
ACACCGGCCCCGGCACCAACTCCCCCACACCCCCCACCACCAGACACGCACCCGAGCACAGCGTCACCCAGATCTCGGCGCCGGCCGCGTCGAAGCCGATCGAGGCGAACTGCAGCACGCGGCTGTCGCCCGTCACCTCGAACCGCTCCGTCTGTGCCGCCACCAGGCTCCCGAGACCGGCGTGCGAGACCACCACACCCTTGGGCCGACCTGTCGATCCGGAGGTGTAGATGACATACGCCGCGTGTTCCGGGAGTACCGGGCCGCGGCGCTCCTTGTCGCCCGGGGCGCTGTCGTCCAGCTCTGCCAGAGCCTCGATCACCGGCGTCTCGTCCAGCACCACGACGTCGGTGTCCGGTGGCAGCGCAGCCAGGTGCGCGGACGTCGAGATCACGCTCGCGACGTCGGCGTCCGCGAGCATGAAGGCGATACGTTCCGCCGGTTGGCCGGGGTCCACAGGCAGATACGCGGCGCCCGCCTTCAGCACGCCCAGCATCGCCGCCACCAGATCCGCCGAGCGGTCCATCAGGATCGCGACGACCGACTCGGGTCCTACGCCCGTGCTGATCAGGTGCCGGCCCAACCGGTTGGCACGGGCGTCGAGTTCGGCGTACGAGAGTCCGGACTCGCCGTACTGCACGACGATCGCGTCCGGTGTCCGTGCCGCCTGCGCCTCGAACAGCTCCCGCACGGTCCCCCGGGGGATGTCCGCAGTGGTGTCGTTCCAGGTCACGAGCACCTGACGCCGCTCGGCCTCGTCGAGGACCGGCACTGCACTCAACCGCAGGCCCGGGTTGTCCGCCACCGTCTCAAAGACACGGACCAGCCGGCCCGCGATGCCCTCGGCCGACTCCCGGTCGAAGAGGTCGGCGGAGACGGTCAGCGCGCCACGCAGTCCGGCCGGCCGTCCGGACTCGTCGAACGTCTCCCTGATGCCGACGTGTACGTCCATGTCGAACTTCGCCACGGCGGGACCTGTAGTTGCAGCCGCACCTGCCAGGCCCTCCACCCGGGCACCGGGCAGGATCAGCGACCCCCGGCCGTGGTTCTGCACGGTGAGCATGACCTGGAACAGCGGATGGCGCGACAGGGATCGGGCCGGTGCCAGTTCCTCGACCAGGCGCTCGAAGGGGATGTCCTGGTATTCGAAGGCGCTGAGGCTCGACTCGCGCACCCGTGACAGCAGCTGCGTGAAGCTGGGGTCGCCGGTCAGATCGGTGCGTACGACCAGGGTGTTGACGAAGAACCCGATCAGGTCGTCCAGCGCCTCGTCGGTACGTCCGGCGATCACCGACCCGATGGATATGTCGAACCCTGCCCCCAGCCGCGACAGCACGACCGCCAGGGCGGACTGCACGACCATGAAAAAGGTCGCGCCCTCGGCCCTGGCCATCTCCGACAGCCGACGATGGGTCTCGGCGGGCACGGTGAAGTCGACCCGGTGCCCCTCATGGCTGGCCACCGTCGGGCGGGGCCGGTCGAAGGGCAGGTTCAGTTCCTCCGGAGCACCGGAGAGGGTCTGCCGCCAGTACGTCACCTGCTCGGCCAGCAGGCTGTCCGGGTCGTCCCCGTCGCCGAGCAGGTCACGCTGCCACAGCGCGTAGTCCGCGTACTGCACCGCCAGCGGCTCCCAGACCGGTGCGCGGCCCTCCCGCCGGGCCGCGTACGCCGCTGTGAGGTCGCGGCCCAGCGGCGCGGTGGACCAGCCGTCGCTGGCGATGTGGTGCATCACGATGAGCAGCACGTGCTCCTCGGGACCGGCGGCGAACAGCCAGGCCCTGACCGGCACTTCGCTCTCGAGGTCGAAGACATGTCCGGAGGCCTTCGCGACGGCCTCAGGCAGCTCCTCGGGAGTGACCTCGACGACCTCCAGCTCCCAGTCCAGGTCGTCAAGGCGCAGGATGCGCTGGTGCGGCTCGCCCTCCGACACCCCGAAGACCGTACGCAGAACCTCATGGCGGCCCAGTACGTCCCGCAGCGCCGCCGCGAGAGCCGTACGGTCGATCTCACCGAGCAGCCGCAGGCCGACCGGGATGTTGTACATCGCGGTCGTGCCCTCGAGCTGCGCGATGAACCACAGCCGGCGCTGTGCGAACGACATCGGGATCATCGGGACTCCTCCTGCTGACGCATCGGCCGCAACGTGGGCCGGGGCTTCTCGCGGCGGCCGCCGTGTTCGGCGAGCCAGGTGGCGAGTCCGGCGGGTGTGGGCGTCTCGAACAGCACCCGGATCGGTATTTCTTCGCCGAGTACGGTGCGCACCTTGCTCACCAGCCTGGTCGCCAGCAGGGAGTGACCGCCCCGGGCGAAGAAGTCGTCGTCGACGCCGACTTTGGGCAGTGCGAGGACCTCCGCGAAGGCCGCGCACAGACTCTTCTCGCGGGCGGTGGCCGGCTCCCGGCCCATGTCGGCACCGGCTCCGTAGTCGGGAGCCGGAAGAGCCTTGCGGTCCAGCTTTCCGTTCACCGTCATCGGCAGGGCGTCCAGCGGCACGACCGCC
>NZ_JBHVYZ010000157.1:0-2538 GCF_042880295.1 Streptomyces sp. NPDC058307 | reverse complement strand
CGTACGACCGCCAGAACCTGATGCCCGTTGCGCCGGGCGTCGGACAACCGCTCCAGCAGCAGCATGCCGACGCCTTCAGCCATGCCCGTACCGTCGGCGGCCGCGGCGAAGGCCTTGCACCGGCCGTCGTTCGACAGTCCGCCCTGGCGGCTGAACTCGGTGAAGATGCCTGGGGTGTTGAGGACGGTCACACCGCCGGCCAGGGCGAGCGAGGACTCGCCGCTGCGCAGCGACTGAACGGCCAGGTGCAGTGCGACCAGGGAGGACGAGCACGCCGTGTCCAGAGTGATGGCCGGACCGGTCAGCCCGAGCAGGTAGGCGATACGGCCGGAAGCGACGCTCGTGGTCTTGCCGGTGAGGAGGTACCCGTCGAGTGTTTCCGGTGCTTCGTGCAGCCGGGGCCCGTACTCCTGGTCCATGATGCCGACGAAGACACCGGCCGGAGTGTCGCGCAGCGAGGCCGGTTGGATGCCGGCCCGCTCCAGCAGTTCCCAGGAGGTCTCCAGCAGCAGCCGCTGCTGCGGGTCCATCGCCAGCGCCTCCCGCGGCGACAGCCCGAAGAAGCGGGCGTCGAACTCTGCCACGTGGTCGAGGAAACCGCCGCGTCGGGCGACGCTGCTTCCAGGGCCGTCGGCGGCGTGCAGCCGCTCCAGGTCCCAGCCGCGATCCTCGGGAAACGGGGTGATCGCGTCCTCTCCGGCGGCAAGCAGCCGCCACAGGTCCTCGGGGGACTGGATTCCGCCGGGGAGACGGCAGCTCATCGATACGACGGCGATGGGTTCGTCGTCCGGGCCGAGTCCGGCGGGACCGGGGCGCGTGGTGGGGGCCGGGTCGGCCGCGGCGGCGGTGATGTGGTCGGCGAGCCTGGCCGGCGTGGGGTGGTCGAAGAGGGTGGAGGTGGTCAGGTGGGTGCCTAGTGCAGCGTTGATGCGGCTGCGCAGGTCGCCGAGCATGATCGAGTCGAACCCGAGGTCCTTGAACGTCCGCCGGGGGTCGATGTCGTCGGCTGTCTCATGGCCGAGTGCGGCGGCGGCATGCGCACGGACCTGGCGCGCCACGTCGACGCCCGGCGTGGCAGCGCGGTCGGCCACGGCGGATGGGTCGCTGTCGAACCAGTACCGGCGGCGCTGAAAGGCATAGGTGGGCAGGTCGGTCCGGCGAGCGCCTGTTCCGCTGAAGACTGCGGTCCAGTCGGGGGTGACGCCGTGGGTCCAGAGTTCGGCGAGGGAGGTCAGGAACCGCCGGCTGCCGCCCTCGTTGCGGCGCAGGGTGCCAGTGGCGGTGCCGCCACTCTCCTCGATGGCGGTGGTCAGGACCGGATGGGCACTGACCTCCAGGAAGAGGGAGTTGCCCTCGGCGATCACCGTCTGGACGGTGTCGTGGAAACGGACCTGCTCACGCAGATTGCGATACCAGTACTCGGCATCCAGCGCATCACCCGCGACCGCGCCGGCGGTGACCGTCGAGTACATCGGGATCCCACCCGGGCGAGCGACGATCGGGGCCGCCATCCCCATCAACTGCTCACGGATCCCCTCCACATGCGGGGTGTGGGAGGCGTAGTCCACCGCGATCGCACGGGTCCGCGCCCCGGCCGCCTCGGCATCCGCCGACACCTCGGCCAGCCCCGCCGGACTACCCGCCACCACCGTCGATTCGGGACCGTTGACGGTGGCGATCCATACGTCGTCACGGCCCTCGACAAGTCCGGCGACCCGCTCGACGGACGCCGCGACCGACAACATCCCGCCCTGCCCGGCCAGTTCACCGGCGATGATCCGGCTGCGCAGGGCAACCAGACGCGCGCCGTCCTCCAGCGTCAGCGCACCCGCCACACAAGCCGCCGCGATCTCCCCCTGCGAATGACCCACCACAGCCGACGGAGACACCCCGACCGACCGCCACAGCTCAGCCAGCGACACCATCACCGCCCACAACACGGGCTGCACCACATCCACCCGGTCGAGCGCACCGCCCCGCAAGACGTCCAGCAGGCTCCAGTCGACATACGGGGTGAGCGCCTCGGCGCACCTGTCCACGGACTCGGCGAACACCGATGAACTGTCCAGGAGTTCCCCAGCCATCCCCACCCACTGCGAACCCTGACCCGGAAACACGAACACCACACCGGTGTCGGTCGCATCGGAGGCCGTACCGCCGACCACGTTCGCGGCGGGCTCACCGGCGGCGACCGCGTCCAGCCCGGCGAGAAACCCCTCCCGGTCCCCGGCCAGTACGACGGCCCGGTGTTCCAACGCTGCCCGGTGAGTCGCCAACGACCAGGCGATGGAGGCCGAGTCGGCGGCCGGGTTCGCGGATGTCCCGGCGAACTCCCTGAGCCGTGCCGCCTGCGCCCGCAGGCCCTCCTCGGACCTCGCCGACACCACCCACGGCACGACACCACCAACAGGAACCGCAGCGGCATCGGCATCGGCATCCGCATCCGCATCCGCATCCGCAGGGGCCTCGACCGGCGGAGCCTGCTCCACGATCACATGCGCATTGGTCCCGCTCACCCCGAACGACGAGACCGCCGCC
>NZ_JBHVYZ010000156.1:0-2649 GCF_042880295.1 Streptomyces sp. NPDC058307 | reverse complement strand
GGGCGGTGGTTGTGGTGGGGTTTCTGGAGGGGGGGGCCCGCCGGCACGCCGACCGGGCCATGCAAAAACTGGCGGGGCGGGCCGCGAGCGCGCCCGCCCGACACAGTGGCGGACGAATTGAACGCCGGCTCATAGCCGAACCCGCATGCGACGCGGCCTCCGCCTCCCGGGTCCCCGAAGGCCTTCGGCCGAAACGTTCCTGACCAGGGCGACACGGATGACGGCATCCGTGTCGGCACACCGGCGCTCCCGGTGAGATCACAGTGCGCCACGCGCGGGCAGCCGCACGTGTTCAGTCCCCGAGCGTGGGCACCCGGCGCCCATGAAGATGCCCACCTCGCCTGTGATCGACCGTTCGCTTCCGGCGCTCGTCCAGGGTTACTCCTGGCTGCCCGGCCTCCTGGGTGAGCGCCCCGACGGCGTGACGCGCACCCGTGTGATGGGCAAGCCCGCGCTCGTGGTGCGGGGGCCGGACGCGGTGCGGTTCTTCTACGACGAAGACAACGTGCGCCGCGGCGGCGCGCTGCCGGAGCCCGTGCTGAGCACCTTGTTCGGCCATGACGCCGTCCACACCCTCGACGGCACCGCGCACCGCGCCCGCAAGGAGTTCTTCCTGCCGCTGCTCCACCCCGACCGGATCGCCGGCCTCGTCGAACACGTCACCACCGCCTGGGACGACGCGGTACGGGAATGGAGCGGGGCCGAACAGGTCGTGCTCTTCGACGCGTCGAGCGTGGTGCTCACCCGCGGCGTGTGCCGCTGGGCGGGCGTTCCGCTCGACGAGGACACCGCGGAGGCGGAGGACCTCGCCGGCGACCTGGTCGCCATGGTGGACGGTTTCGCCACCGCGGGACCACGTCACTGGCGGGCACGGCGGGCCCGAAGCCGCCAGGAGGACCGTTTCGCCCGGCTGGTCGAGGACGTCCGCTCGGGCCGCGCCGACGCCCCTGAGGGATCGGTGCTCGCCGCCGTGTGTGCGCACCGCGAGGCCGGAGGCGAACCGCTCCACCCCCACACGGCCGCCGTCGAGCTGCTGAACGTCATCCGCCCCACCGTCGCGGTCTGCTGGTTCGCCGCGTACACGGCGCACGCCCTGCATCTGCAGCCCGTCCAGCGCGAACGGCTGCGCGACGGCGACACCGCCTACGCCGCCGCGTTCGTGCACGAGGTACGCCGTTTCTATCCGTTCGCCCCGTTCCTCGGCGGCCTCGCCGTCCGTGACCTGACCTGGCGAGGCGTGTCGGTGCCGACCGACGGGATGGTGCTGCTCGACGTCTTCGGGCAGAACCACGACGAGAAGCTGTGGGGCGATCCGTACGTCTTCCGGCCGCAGCGGTTCCTCGAACACCCGGTCCAGCGCGACGAACTGATCCCGCAGGGCGGGGGCGAGCCGCGCACCGGACACCGCTGCCCCGGCGAGGGCATCACCATCGGGCTGCTCGAAGCCCTCGCGATCCGCCTCGCCCGCCTCGAGTACACCGTCCCCGACCAGGACCTGAGGATCTCCCTGCGGCGCATCCCGGCGAGGGTGCGAAGCGGCTTCGCCGTACAGGACGTACGAGTGCCGAGTGAACGTCCGCTGCCAGTCGGGTGACGCCCCTGCGGCGGGACTCGCGTGCGCCCGGAAGGGCGGCGTGAGGCGCCGGGGTCACGCGCACCCACTCGCACGCGCCTGGACGATCGCCCTGCGCAGGGCCCGGTCGACGTCGCCGGGGACGTCCTTGTCTGCGCCCACCGCACCACGTGCTCGGCGATCACCCGCGGCTCGGTGCCGGTGTGCCGGGACACCTGCTCCAGGACGCTCCGGCCCTGTTCGGGAGAGAGGGCGCCGAACGCGATGATCACGCCGATCGCCTGGTCCACCACGGCCTGGGAGGTGAGGGCATGGCGTAGTCGGCAGACCTCGCCTTCGAGGTGCGCCTTCATCCTCGCTGCTGAGTCATCGTGATCACGCCGTGGAAGGGGTGGGTTCTCGGTGGCGACCGCCGGCACCGGGTCGTTGAGGACGACACTTCCCTGCTACCCACCTCGGCCACTCGTGCAAAGATCGTACGAGGCCGTTCGTGCGCTGCGACTGCGGGGAGGTGACGGCCATGTCCGGCACCGATCCGCTGGGCGGTGGGGACGCCGGGGAGGAGACGGACGTCGAGCGTGCCCGCATCGCGCAACGGCTCCTCGCCGGGGTGCGCGGACTGCCTCCGCAGGACGTGCCGGACGCACTGTGCCGGGCATGTGTCGAACTGCTTCCGACGGGCCTGGGGCTCTCGGTGTCGGTGCTCGGCGACAACGCGGACAACGGCGTGGTGCTGTGCGCCGGCAACGACGTCTCCGCGCACCTGGCGGAGATCCAGTACACCCTCGGCGAGGGACCGTGCCGGGAGGCGACTCGCCTGCGTGCCCCCGTGTTCGCGACGGATCTGACCCGTGCTCCCGATGCCGACCGCTGGCCACTGTTCGCCGTTCAAGCCGCCAGGACGGGGGCACGGGCGGTCTTCTCGGCCCCGCTGATGGCTGCCGGGAGCGCGCTGGGCACCCTTGACCTGTACCGGGGCACGCCGGGCTCGCTGAGCAGCGATCATGTGCGGACCATGCTTCTGGTCGCTGACGCGGTGACGTTGGCGGTGCTGGCTCTGGACCGGGGATCCGCGG
>NZ_JBHVYZ010000155.1:0-2751 GCF_042880295.1 Streptomyces sp. NPDC058307 | reverse complement strand
GCGGGGTTGCTGGAGTTGTTGCCGGTGACCGGGTTCGGGTTCTCGCAGGCGGTCGCGGCGTTGCGTCATCTGCAGGCTGCCAGGCATGTGGGCAAGGTCGTCCTGCGCCTGCCTGCCCAGTGGGATCCGCAGGGCACGGTGTTGATCACCGGTGGCACCGGGACGCTGGGCCGTGAGCTGGCCCGGCATCTGGTGGCCACCCGCGGCATGCGGCACCTGCTGCTCCTCTCACGCCAAGGACCCCAGGCTCCCGGCGCGGAAGAGCTGGTCGCGGAGCTGGGGGAACTCGGCGCCACAGTGCGCATCGTTGCTGCGGACGCCGCAAGTCGTGAAGCGTTGGCTGAGGTGCTGCACGGGGTCGCAGCTGAGCATCCCTTGACGGCGGTGGTGCACGCTGCCGGTGTGCTCGATGACGCCACGGTGGAGTCGCTGACTCCGCAGCGGATCGCCACGGTGCTGGCGGCGAAGGCCGACGCGGCGTGGAACCTCCACGAGCTCACGCAGGGAATGAACCTGGCGGGCTTCGTTCTGTATTCGTCGGCGGCGGCGGTTCTGGGCAGTCCTGGGCAGAGCGGGTATGCGGCGGCCAACGCCTTCCTCGACGCCCTGGCCGCCTACCGCCGCGCTCAGGGGCTGGCAGGTCAGTCACTGGCCTGGGGCCTCTGGGCGGAACGCTCGACCATGACCGCACATCTGAATGACGCCGGCGTGTCCCGGCTGGCTCGTAGCGGCATACGGCCGATGACCACCGAACAGGGCCTGGCCCTCTTCGACGCCACCACGCGCCTGACCGCACCACTGCTGATCCCCGCCCGGCTCGAATTGGCCGGGCTCTCCCGGACCAGCCCCCTGCCGGCACTGCTGCAGGAGCTGGTCAGGAGCTCCGGGATACGAAGGGCCGCGAGTGCCGCCACCGCCGCTGCAGGGTTGGGTGCCGAGCTGGCCGCGCTGAATGCGGTCGAGCGGGAGCAGGCAGTCCTGCAGATCGTGCGCACCCATGCCGCCGCCGTCCTGGGACATGCCAGGCCGGAGAACGTCGAACCGCAGCAGGCGTTCCGGGACATGGGCTTCGACTCCCTGACCGCCCTCGAACTGCGCAACCGACTCGCCACAGCCACTGGATTGCGGCTGCCAGCGACTTTGGTCTTCGACTATCCAAGTTCGACAGTGCTGTCGGGATACCTGCATGATCAGCTGTTGCCCCAGTTGGCGGATGCCACTGCTCAGGCGGCAGCGCCGACGGTCCGCGCGGGCACGGATGAGCCTATAGCGATTGTGGGGATGGGCTGCCGTTTCCCGGGCGGAGTCGAGGGACCGGAGGACTTCTGGCGGTTGGTGGCGGGCGGGACGGACGCGATGTCGCCCTTCCCCGTCGACCGAGGCTGGGACATGGAGGCGCTTGACGGCGTTGTTCGTGACTCTGAACGCGACAGCGGTGCGGCGTACACGGCTCTGGGCGGGTTCGTGTATAGCGCTGGTGATTTCGATGCGGAGTTCTTCGGGATCAGTCCGCGTGAGGCTGTGGCGATGGATCCCCAGCAGCGGCTCCTGTTGGAGACCTGCTGGGAGGCCCTGGAGGACGCGGGGATCGATCCGACCTCACTGCGAGGTTCCGACGCCGGCGTCTACGCCGGAATCATCACCTCGGGTTATCGGGTCGGCGACGCAGATGGAGCCGGCGGCTATGGGATGACCGGTACGACGGTGAGTGTGGCGTCGGGTCGGGTGGCGTATTGCTTGGGGTTGCAGGGTCCTGCGGTGTCGGTGGATACGGCGTGTTCGTCGTCGTTGACGGCGATTCACCTTGCGGCGCAGGCGTTGCGGTCCGGTGAGTGCGGGATGGCGCTGGCGGGTGGTGTGACGGTGATGGCGACGCCGGCCACCTTCAGCGAGTTTGCCCGGCAGCGGGGGTTGGCTGCGGACGGCCGGTGCAAGCCGTTTGCTGATGCTGCGGATGGTACGGGGTGGGGTGAGGGCGTTGGGATGGTGGTGTTGGAGCGGTTGTCGGATGCGCGTGCGCGTGGGCATCGTGTTCTGGCGGTGGTGCGGGGCAGCGCGGTCAATCAGGATGGTGCGTCGAATGGGTTGACGGCGCCGAATGGTCCCTCCCAGCAGCGGGTGATTCGGCAGGCTCTGGCCAGTGCGGGGCTGTCTGCCCGGGACGTGGACGTCGTCGAGGCACATGGCACAGGTACGGCGCTGGGTGATCCGATTGAGGCGCAGGCGCTGATCGCGACTTACGGTCAGGGTCGTGATGGGGACCGTCCGTTGTGGCTGGGGTCGGTGAAGTCGAACATCGGTCACACCCAGGCGGCGGCCGGGGTGGCCGGGGTCATGAAGATGGTCCTGGCGATGCAGCACGGCGTACTGCCCCGGACGCTGCACGTGGACGCGCCGTCCACCCACGTGGACTGGGCTGCGGGTTCGGTGGAGCTGCTTACCGAGTCCCGCGAATGGATTGCTGCCTCGGGTCCGCGGCGGGCGGGGGTTTCGGGGTTCGGTATCAGTGGGACCAACGTCCACCTCATCCTCGAAGAGGGCCAGGCTCTCGGGTCCGATCAGGCTCCTGCGCAGGACAAGGATCCCGATGCGGGTCCTGTGGCGTGGGTGTTGTCGGCGCGGTCCGAGGCCGCGCTGACCGAACAGGCCAGTCGGGTGCGGGAGTTCACCCTTGGCCAGCCGGAGTTGTCTGTGGGTGATGTGGCGTTGTCGTTGGTGACGTCGCGGTCGGTGGGTTTTCCGTATCGGCGG
>NZ_JBHVYZ010000154.1:0-2764 GCF_042880295.1 Streptomyces sp. NPDC058307 | reverse complement strand
TACGCCACCTGCCCGGCCAGCACACTGCCCGGATCATCCCCATCCCCCAGCAACTCCCGCTGCCACAACGCATAGTCGGCGTACTGCACCGCCAGCGCATCCCACTCCGGCGTACGACCGGTCCTACGGGCCGCGTATGCCGTCGAGATGTCCCGCGCCAGCGGCCCCATGGACCAGCCGTCCCCTGCAACGTGATGCACCACCAGCACCAGCACGTGCGCCTCAGGACCAGTGGTGAACAGCCAGGCCTTGATGGGCACTTCGGTCGCCAGGTCGAAGGTGCATGCCTCAGCTCGTCCGATGGCGGCGGCCAGTTCCCCCTCGGCGACGTGGACACCCTCCAGGTCCCACTGGAGCTCCGGGAGCTCCATGATCTGCTGGTACGGCTCGCCGTCCGCCACCCCGATCACCGTGCGCAGCACCTCGTGGCGCCCCAGCACATCCCGCAGCGCCGCGTTCAACGCGCCCGCGTCCACCGTCCCCGACAACCGCAATGCGACGGGCAGGTTGTAGACCGCACTCGGGCCCTCCAACTGCCCGACGAACCACAGCCGTTGCTGCGCATACGACAACGGCACCCGCTCCGGCCGCTCCCGCACCACCAACGCCGACCGCGCCCCACCCGCCTCCGCCAACCGCCCCGCCAGCGCCGCCGGCGTCGACGCCTCGAACAGCGTCCGCAGCGGCAGCTCCACCCCCAACACGTTTCGTATCCGGCTCACCAGCCGCACCGCCAGCAGCGAGTGGCCGCCCGACCGGAAGAAGTCGTCATCGATGCCGAAATCCGCCAGCCCCAGCACCTGTGCGAAGGCGCCGCACAGCAGCTCCTCCTGCACCGTGGCCGGGCCTCGACCCGTGCCGGACTCCTGACCTGGGGCGGGGATCGGCAACGCCTGGCGATCGAGCTTCCCGTTCGCGGTCAACGGCAGCGCGTCCAGCACCACCACCGGCGACGGCACCATGTACTCAGGCAACCGCTCGGCCACGAATTGCCGTACCGGCTCCGACAGCCCCGCAGCAGTGCTTTGCGCCTCCTTCGCCACCACATAGGCCACCAGCCGCATGTCCCCCGGCATGTCCTCCCGCGCCACCACCGCCGCCTGGTCCACCCCCGGATGCGAGGCGACGACCGCCCGCACCTCGCCCGGCTCGATCCGGAACCCCCGGATCTTCACCTGCTCATCCACACGCCCCACGAACACCAACCGGCCGTCGCCACTCCACCGCACGCGGTCCCCAGTGCGGTACATCCGCTCACCCGTCCCGAACGGACACGCCACAAACCGCTCGGCCGACAATCCCGACCGCCCCGCGTAACCCCGCGCCAACCCCGCACCAGCGACGTACAACTCACCCGCCACACCCACCGGCACCGGGGACAGCGCATCGTCCAGAACGAACACCCGCGTGTTGTCCAACGGCCGCCCGATCGGCGGATCTGTGTCATCCGTCCGTGACGGCCCGTCGACCTGTGCCGCCGTCGACCAGATCGTGGTCTCCGTCGGCCCGTAAAGGTTCGTCGTCTCGCCCAGCGCGCTCATCGCGTCCGCCAGCGGCGCTGGGAGCGCCTCACCGCCGACCAGCAGCCGCATCTCCGGCAGCCCGGTGTCAGCTTCCGACAGCTCAGCCAGCACGGCCCGCCAGAGTGACGGGGTCGCCTGCATGATCGTCGCGCCGCTCCTGCGCAGCAGAGCGATCAGCTCCACCGGGTCGACGACCACGTCCCGCGGTGCCAGCACCAGCCGCGCGCCGCTGATCAGCGGCAGGTACAGCTCGAGGGCGGCGATGTCGAACGACACGGTGGTGACCCCGACCCACACGTCCTGCTCGGTGAGCGGAAAGCGCACGCCCATGTCGCTCAGGAAGTTCAGCAGACTTCCGTGCGACACCACCACGCCCTTCGGCCGGCCCGTCGAACCCGAGGTGTAGATGACGTACGCCGCATGTTCCGGACGCAGTGCCGCACCTGCAGAGCTCGCCGGCTCCTCCGCAAGCGCGGCCACCGAATCCGGATCGTCGAGCACCACCGCGGACACGCCCTGGGGCAGCACAGCGGCCAGTCCCGACGTGGTCACCGCGTACTCGGCCCCCGCATCCGCCAGTACGAACGCCACGCGCTCCGCCGGATACCCGGGGTCCACCGGAAGATAGGCCGCCCCCGACTTCCACACGCCCAGGAGTGCGACCACCAGGTCGGCCGAACGCTCCAACAGCACAGGCACGATCGACTCCGGCCCCACCCCCGCGGCCATCAGGCGATGCGCCAGCCGATTCGCCCGCGCCTCCAACTCCCCATAAGTCAACTCGTCCCCGTCGCATTCGACTGCCACGGCATCCGGGGTCCGCGCCGCCTGCGCCTCGAACAGCTCCGGCACCAAGGTGCCGGGCAGCGCGACGGCCGTATCGTTCCACTGCTCCAGCACCCTGCGACGCTCGGTGTCGTCCATGACGTCGACGTCATGAAGCGGCAGGTCGGTGTCGGTGTCCAGCGCCTCGCCCAGCGCGGTCGTCAGGTTCTCCACCGCCGTGTGCAGCAGTTCGCACACGGCCTCCGAGTCTGCCGGGGCCACCGCATCGACCGTCAGCCAGAGTCCCTGTCCGTCGTCGTCGATCGCGACGCTCAGCGGGTAGTTGGTGCGCTCCTGCTTGTAGCGGGTCCTGATCCCTTCGACCGGCTTCTCGTCGGTTTCCTGGGCGGCGTTGTGCCGGTAGTTGAAGAGGGAGGTGAACAGCGGCGTATTGGCCGGCACCCCACTCACCTGCT
>NZ_JBHVYZ010000153.1:0-2802 GCF_042880295.1 Streptomyces sp. NPDC058307 | reverse complement strand
AAGAGCTCGCCCTGCAGGAACCGCTGGTATTGCCTGACCAGGGCGGTGTGCAGATTCAGGTGCACGTCGGCGACGAGGACGGTGACGGTCGTCGCTCGGTGACGGTCTCCTCGCGGGATGCGGAGGGTGGCTGGATCCGGCATGCGGTCGGCACGTTGTCGGCCGCCGATGGCCCTGCTCTGGCGCCATTGGTGCAGTGGCCGCCTGCCGGTGCCGAGCCGATCTTGCTCGAGGACGTCTACGGCCAGTTGGCCGAGCGTGGCTACGACTATGGGCCGACGTTCCAGGGGCTGCGTCGTGCCTGGCGCATCGGGGAGACGATCTACACCGAAGCGGAACTCCCCGAAACAGCTATAACGGGTGCCGGAACCGAGGTGGGCGGGTTCGGAGTGCACCCGGCCCTGTCGGACGCCGTGCTTCATGGTTTGCTCGCCACCAGGCATGGCGGGGCGGGATTGCCGTTCACATGGTCGGATGTTCGGTTCCTGGCTGGTGGGGCCCGTCATCTGAGGGCTGTGCTCGCCCCGGGGCCGGACAGGTCGATCGCGGTGAGTGCGTTCGACGGAGCCGGGCAGCCGGTGTTCCATGCGAAGTCCCTGGTACTGCGGGAGATCCCGGCAGACCACCTCACGCGTTTCGGTGAGCGTGAGGTAAGCCGTTCGCTGTTCGCGGTGGACTGGGCCCCGCTTCCTGCGCCGGAAGGTCCCACCGTGCCGCGGTGGTCGAGGCAAGGAGAGGTAGTCGGTTCGGAGTACCCGCCGATCGTTGTGGCGGTGGTGCCCTCGGCGCCAGTTGGGCGGGGGACGCCCGCCGCGGCTGCACAGGCTACGGGGCTCGCGTTGGGGTGGCTGCAGGAATGGCTGGCTGATCCCGCCACCGTTGATGCGCAGTTGGTGGTTCTCACTGGAGGTGCCGCAGGGGGCCAGGATCTGTCTGCGGCGGCAGTTTGTGGGCTGGTCCGCTCTGCGCAGTCCGAACACCCGGGCCGCTTCTTGCTGGTCGACATCGACCCCACCACAGAGCTGGACCTCGACAGCGACACCGACGTAGAAGCCGCTTTGGCAGCCCTGTTGCGCTCCGGCGAGCCGGAGGTGCGGATCCGTCCGTCTGCGGAGGTAGATGTTCCAGCGGTGTTCGGCCGGCGACTGGTGCGGGCCGGGGTGCGTGATCCGCATGCTGTGCCTACCGAGTGGGATCCGGATGGCACGGTGCTCATCACCGGCGGTACCGGAACGCTGGGACGGCTGCTGGCCCGGCACCTGGTCACCACCCGCGGCATGCGGCATCTGCTGCTGCTCTCTCGGCAGGGCCCCCAGGCGCCCGGTGCGGCCGAGTTGGCCTCGGAGCTGACCGAACTGGGCGCGGCGGTCCGGATAGTGGCCGCTGACGCCGCAGATCGCGATGTTCTTAGTGGCGTACTGGATGGGATAGCGGCCGAGCATCCGCTCACGGCGGTGGTGCACGTAGCCGGCGTGCTGGACGACGCCACGGTCGAGTCGCTGACACCGCAGCGGATAGCGACCGTGCTGGCGGCGAAGGCGGACGCGGCCTGGAATCTGCACGAGCTGACCCAGGGGACGGACCTGGCCGGCTTCGTCCTCTATTCGTCGGCCGCTGCCATTCTCGGCAGTCCCGGGCAGGGGAATTACGCGGCGGCCAACGCGTTCCTCGACGCTCTCGTTGCCCACCGGCGTGAGCGAGGACTGACGGGTCAGTCGCTGGCGTGGGGGCTGTGGGCCGAGCGCTCGACGATGACCGCACACCTCGATGAGGCCGAGATGTCTCGGCTGGCGCGTGGCGGACTTCGGCCGATGGCGACCGAGCAGGGTCTGGCACTGTTCGACGTCGCCGTCCGGCTAGGGGCGCCCCTGGTGGTTCCTGCCCTGCTGGACCTGGCTGGCTTCTCTCGCTCTGGCAACCCACTGACGACGTTGCTTCAGGGGCCGGTTACGGGTACCGGTACGCGGCCGACCGCCGCTGCGGCGACGGCGGCTGAGGGGCTGGCTGCCCAACTGGCCGCGCTCAGTGCTGCTGACCGGGAGCAGACCGTCCTCCAGATTGTGCGCACCCACGCCTCGGCCGTCCTTGGACACGCAAGCTCCGATGGCGTCGAACCCCAGCAGACGTTCCGGGAACTGGGCTTCGACTCCCTGACCGCGCTGGAACTGCGCAATCGTCTTGCTGCCGAGACTGAACTCCGGCTGCCCGCGACGCTGATCTTCGACTATCCGACCTCGACAGCACTGTCGGGATACCTGCACGATCAGCTGTTGCCCCAATTGGCTGATGCCAGTGCTCAGGTTGCGCCGCCGGTGGTCCGCGCCGTTGCGGATGAGCCGATCGCGATCGTGGGGATGGGCTGCCGTTTCCCGGGCGGGGTCGAGGACCCGCAGGGCTTCTGGCGGTTGGTGGCGGACGAAACGGACGCGATCGCGGGGTTCCCCGCCGACCGCGGATGGGACGGCGACGAGTTCGGTGGTGGGGAAACCGCCTACGCCCGGGTGGGCGGGTTCATGTACGGAGCTGCGGACTTCGATGCGGAGTTCTTCGGGATCAGTCCACGTGAGGCTGTGGCGATGGATCCGCAGCAGCGGTTGCTGCTGGAGACCTGCTGGGAGGCCCTGGAGGACGCCGGTATCGATCCGTCCTCGCTGCGAGGCTCTGACGCCGGGGTCTATGCGGGCGTGATGTATCACGACTACGGCACCCTCCTCGGCAGCGACGCTGAGGGAGCAGGATCCGGCGTGACTGGCAGTGCCGGGAGCGTCGTTTCGGGTCGGGTGGCGTATTGCTTGGGGTTGC
>NZ_JBHVYZ010000152.1:0-2858 GCF_042880295.1 Streptomyces sp. NPDC058307 | reverse complement strand
GCAGGCGCTGATGGCCACCTATGGTCAGGACCGCCCGGCGGACCGGCCGTTGTGGCTGGGGTCGGTGAAGTCGAATATCGGCCACACCCAGGCTGCGGCCGGGGTGGCCGGTGTGATCAAGATGGTGCTCGCGATGCGGCACGGCATGCTGCCCCGGACCCTTCACATCGACGATCCCTCCACTCACGTGGACTGGTCGGCCGGGTCGGTGGAACTGCTCACCGAGTCCCGCGAATGGCCTGCCGGCCCGGGTCCGCGACGGGCCGGGGTCTCGGGGTTCGGTATCAGCGGCACCAACGTCCACCTGGTTCTGGAAGAGGACCAGGATCTCGAGTCGGACTGGCAAGACAGCGAAGTGGACCCAACCCGGCAACACAACACCGATGAGGCGGACGAGGGTTCGGAGGCGTCGCCTGGTTCGGTGGCGTGGGTGGTGTCGGCGCGGTCGGGTGCGGCGTTGGTGGAGCAGGCGGGGCGGTTGCGGGAGTTCGCTGTTGCCCGCCCTGAACTTACGTCCGCTGATGTGGCGTTGTCTCTCGCTACGACGCGGTCGGTGGGTTTCCCGCACCGGTTGGTGGTGGTGGGTGCGGATCGCGGTCAGTTGCTGGACGGTCTGGCGGTTGCGTCTGCGGGGGGTCAGGCGTCGGGGGTGGTGTCTGGGGTTGCGGGGTCGGTGGTGCGGCCGGTGTTTGTGTTTGCCGGTCAGGGTGCGCAGTGGGCCGGCATGGGGCTGGAACTCTGGGATCAGGAGCCGGTGTTCGCGGAGGCGATGGAGGGTTGCGCGGAGGCGTTGGCGCCGTTCGTCGACTGGCGGTTGCGGGATGCGCTCGGTGATGCGGACATGATGGCGCGCGTGGAGGTGGTGCAGCCTGTCACATGGGCGGTGATGGTGAGTTTGGCCCGGTTGTGGCGCGCCAGTGGCGTGGAGCCTGCTGCGGTGGTGGGTCATAGCCAGGGGGAGATCGCGGCTGCGTGTGTGGTGGGTGGGCTGAGTCTGGGTGATGGTGCGCGGGTGGTGGCGCTGCGCAGTCGTGCGCTGGCGCAGCTCGCCGGGACGGGTGGGATGGTCTCGGTTCCGGCGGGGCTGGATGAGGCGCGGGAGTGGATCTCGGGGTGGGGTGCGGCGCTGTCGGTTGCGGCGGTCAACGGCCCACGGCAGGTGGTGGTGGCTGGTGAGGCGGCGGCGTGCGCGGAGTTCGCAGCGGCCTACGCGGGGCAGGGCGTCCGGCAGATCGCGGTGGATTATGCCTCGCATACGGCGCAGGTCGAGGCGGTCGAGGACCGTATCGCCGAGGACTTGGCTGGGCTGTCGCCGGTGAGCAGCACGGTGCCGTTCTACTCCACCGTCGAAGGCGCGGTGGTGGATACGGCCTTGCTCGATGGCGGGTACTGGTACCGCAATCTGCGGCAGACGGTCCGTTTCGGTGACGTGATCGCCGGGCTGGTGGGGGAGGGCCACCGCACTTTCGTCGAGGTCAGCGCGCATCCGGTGCTGGGGATGGCGGTTGCGCAGGCGGGCGAGGATCTGGTGGTCACGCCGAGTCTGAGGCGCGGTGAGGGTGACCGGGAGCAGTGGTTGCGGTCCCTGGCGGCAGCGTATGTCGCCGGTGCTGAAGTGAACTGGGCCGCAGCGCTGGGTGGAAATGAGCGCGCCCCCAGGGTCGATCTGCCGACGTATCCCTTCCAGCGACAGCGGTTCTGGCCGCGGGCTGCGCTTCGGCGCGGCGGCGATGCGTCCTCGGTGGGTCAGCAGGAGGCGAGTCACCCGTTGCTGGGGGCTGCGGTGTGGTTGTCCGACGGTGACGGTGTGGTGTTGACGGGTCGGTTGTCGGTGGCGGCGGCGCCGTGGCTTGCCGATCATGCCGTGCACGGCACTGTCCTGCTGGCGGGCACGGCGTTTGTCGACCTGGCCATCCACGCCGGTGATCTCGTCGGTTGCGGGACCCTCGAAGAGCTCGCCCTGCAGGAACCGCTGGTATTGCCTGACCAGGGCGGTGTGCAGATCCAGGTGCACGTCGGCGACGAGGACGGTGACGGTCGCCGCTCGGTGACGGTCTCCTCGCGGGACGCGGAGGGTGAGTGGGTCCGGCACGCGGTCGGCACGCTTTCGGCCGCCGATTCGCCGGTTCCAGAGCCCGTGGTGCAGTGGCCTCCTACGGGTGCCGAACCGATTCCGCTTGATGACGTCTATGACCACTTGGCCGAGCGCGGCTACGGATACGGGCCGGCGTTCCAGGGGCTGCGCAGTGTCTGGCGGATTGGGGAGGCAATCTATACCGAAGCCGAACTCCCTGAAGCAGCGGAAACGGAAGCTGGACCCGACGCTGGGGGATTCGGGTTGCACCCGGCCCTGCTGGACGCCGCGCTTCACGGCTTGCTGGCCGGGGGCTATGGCGAGTCTGGCGACGGGGTGGGTCTGCCGTTCGCGTGGTCGGGCGTTCGGCTGCTTGCTGGTGATGCTCGTCATCTGAGGGCTGTGCTCGTCCCGGGGTTGGACGGGTCGATCGCGGTGAGTGCGTTCGACGGAGCCGGCCAGCCGGTGTTCCAGGCCAAGTCTCTGGTGATGCGAGAAATTCCGTCCGACGATATTCATCGTCCTGGTGAGCGTGAGGTGCGTCGTTCGCTGTTCGGGGTGGACTGGGCTCCGCTCCCTGTCGCGGAAAGTCCGGCTGTGCCGGCGTGGGGCAGGCTTGGGGAGGTAGCGGGGGCGGAGCTTCCGCCGGCGATTGTCGCGGTGGTGCCTTCTGCTCTGGGCAGTGAGGAGGCGCCCGCTGCGGTCGCTCGGGCCACGGCGCTGGTGTTGGGGTGGGTGCAGGAGTGGCTGGCTGATCCTGCGGCGGATGATGCGCAGTTGGTGG
>NZ_JBHVYZ010000151.1:0-3099 GCF_042880295.1 Streptomyces sp. NPDC058307 | reverse complement strand
CGGTTGCGCAGGCGGGCGATGATCTGGTGGTCACGCCGAGTCTGCGGCGCGGTGAAGGTGACCGGGAGCAGTGGCTACGGTCCCTGGCGGCAGCGTATGTCGCCGGCGGTGAGGTTGACTGGGCCACGGTAAGCGGTCGAGGTGGCCGGGTTCGTCGGGTCAGTTTGCCGACGTATCCCTTCCAACGACAGCGGTTCTGGCCGCGGGCTACGGTCCAGCGCGGTGATGCCTCTTCGACGGGTCAGCAGTCTTCCGGGCATCCATTGCTGGCGGCTGCGGTGTGGCTGTCCGACGGTGACGGCCTGGTGTTGACGGGCCGGTTGTCGGTGGCCGCGGCGCCATGGCTCGCCGACCACGCCGTGCACGGCACCGTACTGCTGGCCGGAACGGCATTCGTGGACCTGGCCATCCACGCCGGCGACCTTGTCGGCTGCGGAGTACTTGAGGAACTTGCTCTTCAGGAACCGCTGGTGCTGCCCAGCCAGGGCGGCGGCGTGCAGATTCAGGTGCACGTCGGCGACAGTGATGGTGTAGATGGCGGGGAGGGCCGTCGCTCGGTGACGGTCTCTTCGCGGGACGCGGAGGGTGGCTGGGTCCGGCATGCGGTCGGCACGTTGTCAGCTGCCGTCGGGTCGGCGCCGGCGCCGTTGGTGCAGTGGCCGCCTGCCGGTGGCGAGCCGATCTCGCTCGATGACGTTTACGGCCAGTTGGCCGAGCGCGGTTATGGCTATGGGACGACGTTCCAGGGGTTGACTAGGGCCTGGCGTATCGGGGAGACGATCTACACCGAAGCCGAACTCCCCGAGACGGCTGACGCAGAGTCGCCTGCGGCTGGAACTGGATTCGGTCTGCACCCGGCGCTGCTGGACGCCGCTTTGCACGGCCTTTTGGTCGGCAGGTCTGGCGGACCGGGTCTGCCGTTTGCGTGGTCGGGTGTTCAGCTGCTGGCTGGTGGGGCCCGTCATCTGCGTACGGTTCTGGCTCCGGGGCCGGACGGGTCGATCGCCGTGAGCGCGTTCGACGGGGCCGGCCAACCGGTGCTGGAGGCCCAGTCGTTGGTGCTGCGGGAGATCCCGGCAGACCGCTTGTCAGGCGCCGATGAGCGCGAGGTACGTCGTTCACTGCTCACGGTGGACTGGATCCCCCTCCCTGTGACGCGCGAATCGGATGTACCGAAGTGGGCCCGTCACGGGCACGTTGCGGGGGCGGAGTATCCGTCGGTGGTGGTGGCGGTGGTGCCGTCTGCTGCGGCTGCGGCTGCGGCTGCGGCTGCCGCTGCGGAAGCGACGGCGTTGGTGCTCGGGTGGGTGCAGGAGTGGTTGGCTGATCCCGCCACGGAAGACGCGCAGTTGGTGATCTGCACCCGGGGCGCGGCTAGCGGTGCGGATCTGTCGGCCGCAGCCGTGACCGGCTTGATGCGTTCCGCGCAGTCCGAGCACCCGGGCCGGTTCCTGCTGGTCGACATCGACCCGGCCACCGGACTGGACACCGACCGGGACGCCGACGTGGAAACCGTACTCGCGGCAGTCCTGAGCGGCGGTGAGCCCGAGACATGGCTCCGCCCGGACACCGATACCGCAGCCCCGGCGGCGTTCGGACGACGCCTGGTCCGGGCCGGGGCAGGCGATCCCCAAGCCCTGCCCGACGAGTGGAATCCCGACGGGACGGTGCTGATCACCGGCGGCACCGGAACACTGGGACGCCAGCTCGCCCGGCACCTGGTCACCACCCATGGGATGCGGCACCTGACCCTCCTCTCACGCCAAGGCCCCGACGCGCCGGGCGCCGCCGAGCTGACTGAGGAGCTGACCGATCTGGGTGCGGCGGTGCGGATAGTGGCCGCTGACGCCGCGGACCGCAGCGTGCTGGCCGGCGTACTGGACGAGATATCGGCCGAGCATCCGCTCACGGCTGTGGTGCACGCAGCCGGCGTGCTGGACGACGCCACCGTGGAGTCGCTGACCCCGCAGCGGTTGCAAACGGTACTGGCGGCGAAGGCGGACGCGGCCTGGAACCTTCACGAACTGACCCAAGACATGGACCTGGCGGGCTTCGTCGTCTACTCGTCGGCCGCTGCCATCCTCGGCAGCCCCGGGCAGGCCAATTACGCGGCGGCCAACGCCTTCCTCGACGCCCTCGCCGTCTACCGGCGTGAGCGCGGGCTGGCGGGTCAGTCGCTGGCCTGGGGACTGTGGGCCGAGCGCTCGGCAATGACCGCGCACGTGGACGATGCCGGGATGGCCCGGCTGACCCGCGGCGGCATCCGGCCGATGACCACCGAACAGGGCCTGGCCCTGTTCGATGCAGCGGTGCGGCTGACCACACGCTTGCTCGTCCCGGCCCGACTGGAATTGGCCGCATTCTCCCGCACTGGTGGCCCGCTGCCCATACTCCTGCAGAAGCTGGCCACCAGCACCGGAACACGGCGGACCGCCGTCGGTGCCGCAGAAACCGAGGGACTGGCCGCTCAGCTGGCAGCGCTCAACACTGCTGACCGGCTGCACACCGTCCTGCAGATCGTCAGCACCCATGCCGCCGCCGCGCTTGGATACGCGAGTTCCGAGGCGGTCGACCCGCAGCGGGCGTTCCGGGACATGGGCTTCGACTCCTTGACCGCGCTCGAACTGCGCAACCGGCTCGCGACCGCAACGGGACTCCGGCTGCCGGCCACTCTGGTCTTTGACCATCCCAGCGCTGCTGCGCTGTCGGAGTACCTGCATGACCAGCTGCTGCCCCAGTTGGCTGATCCCAGTGCTCAGGCTGCGGTGCCGGTGGTCCGCGTCGGCACGGATGAGCCGATCGCGATCGTCGGGATGGGCTGCCGTTTCCCGGGCGGGGTCGAGGACCCGCAGGGCTTCTGGCGACTGCTCGCGGACGAAACGGACGCGATCTCCACGTTCCCCACCGACCGAGGCTGGGACCTGGAGGGCCTCGACAGCCTGGTTCGCGATTCTGCTCGTGAGGGTACGGCCTTCGCGACCCTGGGCGGGTTCGTCTATGGCGCTGGTGATTTCGATGCAGCGTTTTTCGGGATCAGTCCGCGCGAGGCTGTGGCGATGGATCCGCAGCAGCGGTTGCTGCTGGAGACCTGCTGGGAGG
>NZ_JBHVYZ010000150.1:0-3243 GCF_042880295.1 Streptomyces sp. NPDC058307 | reverse complement strand
GCAACGAGGGCGGCAGCCGGCGGTTCCTGACCTCCCTCGCCGAACTCTGGACCCATGGCGTCACCCCCGACTGGACCGCAGTCCTGCCCGGGACCGCCACCACCCCCGTCGACCTCCCCACCTACGCCTTCCAACGCGACCACTACTGGCTCGCGCCCGCCGGCCCGGACCGCGCCGCGCCGCCGGACGCCCACGCCGATTTCTGGGCGGCCGTGGAGCGCGAGGATCCGGAGGAGCTGGCGCGGACCCTCGGACTGGACGGTGCCGGGGGCGAGTTGACCGCCGTACTGCCCGCGTTGTCGGCATGGCACCGACGGCGCAGCTCGGCGATCGAGCTGAACTCCTGGCAATATCGGGAGAGTTGGGCACCGCTGCCCGACAACGCTCCGACCGGGCTGTCCGGCACCTGGCTGGTGGCCGTCGTTCCCGGCCAGGCGGACGGCGGGCTGCACCAGGCGACCGTCGAAGGACTGCGCGGACACGGGGCCGTGGTGGAGACGATCGTGGCGCCCGAGGATCCACGGCGCTGGGCCGATCTCCTTGATGAGTGGCCCTCGGCGGTCGGCGTGCTCTCGCTGCTCGCCGTCGACACGATGTCCGCGTCGGACCCGGCCGCCCTCCACCGGACGCTGCAGCTGATCCAGGGCATGGCGGCCGCGAACCTCGCCGCATCCCTGTGGTGTGTCACCCAGGGCGCGGTGTCCGTCGCTGCGTACGACCCGCTGACCCGTCCGGAACAGGCCGCGGTGTGGGGACTGGGGCGTGTCGTGGCGCAGGAACTCCCCACCCAGTGGGGCGGTTTGGTCGATCTGCCGATGGAGCCGGACCGGCGGACCATGAGCCGGCTGTGTGCGGTGCTGGCGTCCGATGCCCACGAGGACCAGGTCGCGGTGCGTCGTACGGGGATCCTCGGGCGCAGGATCGTCCGGGCGCCCCTCGGAGACGTCCCCCAGGGTGACGGCCGACGGCCGGGCAGCGGTACGACGCTGATCACCGGCGGCACCGGAGCCCTGGGCAGCCGACTCGCCCGCAGGCTGGCGGCGCAGGGCGCCGAGCACCTGCTGCTCGTCAGCCGCCGTGGTGACAGCGCGCCCGGTGCGGCCGACCTGGTGGCCGAGCTGACCCGGACGGGGACCAGGGTGACGCTGGCGGCGTGCGACGTCTCGGACGACGACGCGCTGCGCGAGCTGCTGGCAGCGATCCCGGCCGAGTCTCCGCTGACCTCGGTGTTCCACACGGCCGCCGTTCTGGACGACGCGGCCGTCGAGTCCCTGACGCCCGAGCAGGTGGACGCCGTACTGCGGGTCAAGGCCGGTGCCGCGTGGCGCCTGCACGAACTGACCCTCGGTCTGGAGCTGTCCGCGTTCGTCCTGTTCTCTTCGGTGGCCGGCAGTGTCGGCATGGCCGGCCAGGGCAACTACGCACCGGCGAACGCCTACGTGGACGCGCTTGCCCGGTACCGCCGAGCGCAGGGCCTGACGGCGACGTCCGTGGCCTGGGGGCCCTGGGCGCAGGGCGGCATGGCCGACGGCAACTCGGTGGCCGAGCTGCGTATCCGGCACGGTCTGCCGCTGCTGCCACCGGAGTCGGCGGTCCTCGCGCTGGAAGCGGTGCTGGAGCAGGGCGAGACAGCCGCAGTCGTGGCCGACGTCGACTGGGAGCGGTTCGCCCACGCCTACACAGCCGTACGGCCGAGCCGACTGCTCGACGAGATTCCCGAGGCCAGGCAGGCGCTGGGCGGGGCCGGTGCCGGTGCCCGTGCCGGTGATGACACTGAGGACCGATGGGCCGACGCCGGCACGGACCCACGGGAACGCAGGCGGCGGCTCCTCGAAGCCGTACGCACTCAGGTGGCCGCCGTACTCGGACACGACTCGGCCGATCCGGTGAGCACCAAGCGGCCGTTCCGAGAACTCGGCCTCGACTCGGTCACCGCTGTAGAACTGCGCAACCGGCTCACCGGTGTCACCGGGATCCGGCTGCCGGCCACTGTGATCTTCGACCATCCGACGGTGACCGAACTTGTCGACCATCTCGGGGCGCAGCTCTTCGACGAGGGCGATGAACCGGAGACTCCCGGCGCCGCCGACCTGGAGCGGCTCGACGGCCTGCTGACGACGATGCCGGACGACGACCCCGCCCGAGCCGCGATCGCCGACGGGCTCCGCCGCCTCCTGAAGCTCGCCGTCGGTGCCGACCGACCGGCGGAGACCGCCGTGGACGCCGAGGAGCTCGAAGCCAGTACCAACGGCGAGCTCCTCGCCTTCATCGAGAAGGAATTCGGGATCTCCTGAGACCCGGGCTGCCCCACCCTGTCCCTTTCCCCTTGCCCTTTTCCCCCTGCCTCTTTCCTCATGGCTGACACATCGCATGGAGCAAGTAATGGACGACGTCAAGAAGCTCCGTCACGTCCTGACGCGGGTCACCGTGGAACTCCAGGAGACCCGAGCGCGCCTGCGTGAAGCGGAGTCGGCGGTCGACGAGCCGGTGGCGATCGTCGGGATGAGCTGCCGCTACCCCGGCGGGGTTTCCTCGCCCGAGGCCCTGTGGGAGCTGGTGTCGACGGGCGGGGAGGGCATCTCCGGGTTTCCGGCGGACCGTGGCTGGGACCTGACCTCGCTGATCGAACCGGACGGCGACCGGCCGGGCACCTCGTACACGGCCGACGGCGGATTCCTGTACGACGCGGGCGAGTTCGACGCCGCGTTCTTCGGGATCTCGCCGCGGGAGGCGCTGGCGATGGACCCGCAGCAACGGCTGCTCCTTGAGACCACCTGGGAGCTCTTCGAACGTTCCGGCATCGATCCGGTGTCCCTGCACGGCAGCCGGACGGGTGTCTTCATCGGCGCCAGCTTCCACGACTACGGCAGCAGGCTGCCCGCGATCCCGGAGGAGGTCGAGGGGCACGCCCTGACCGGCGTCGCCGGAAGCGTCGCGTCGGGGCGCATCGCCTACACCTACGGCCTGACAGGTCCGGCCGTGACGGTCGACACCGCGTGCTCGTCGTCCTTGGTGGCACTCCACCTGGCGGTGCAGTCGCTGCGGCAGGGCGACTGCTCCCTGGGCGTGGTCGGCGGTGTCGCGGTGATGTCGACCCCGGATCTCTTCACCGAGTTCAGCCGCCAGGGCGGACTGTCCCGCGACGGCCGGTGCAAGGCCTTCGCCGCGGCCGCCGACGGCATGGGCGCGGCGGAGGGCGTCGGTGTCCTGTTGGTGGAGCGGTTGTCCGACGCCCGGCGCAAC
>NZ_JBHVYZ010000149.1:0-3364 GCF_042880295.1 Streptomyces sp. NPDC058307 | reverse complement strand
CGTTGCTGGGGGCTGCGGTGTGGTTGTCCGACGGTGACGGTGTGGTGTTGACGGGCCGGTTGTCGGTGGCGGCAGCGCCGTGGCTCGCCGATCATGCCGTGCACGGCACTGTCCTGCTGGCGGGCACCGCGTTCGTCGACCTGGCGATCCACGCCGGGGACCTGGTCGGGTGCGGGACCCTCGAGGAACTCGCCCTGCAGGGACCGCTGGTACTGCCTGACCAAGGCGGTGTGCAGATCCAGGTGCACGTCAGTGGCGAGGAGGGTGACGGTCGTCGTTCGGTGACGGTTTCCTCGCGGGACGCGGAGGGGGAGTGGATCCGGCACGCGGTCGGCACGCTCTCGGCTGCCGTCAGCGCAGCACCTGCGCCGTTGGTGCAGTGGCCCCCGGCGGGTGCCGAACCGGTCCCGATCGAGGACGTCTACGACCACCTGGCCGAGCGCGGCTACGGATACGGGCCGACGTTCCGGGGACTGCGACGTGCCTGGCGCCGAGGCGAGACGATCTACACCGAGACCGAACTCCCCGAGACAGCCGAGACTGAAGCCGCAGGCGAGTCCGGGGTCGGGGCTGACGGGTTCGGGCTGCACCCCGCCCTGCTGGACGCAGCCCTGCACGGACTCATGGCCGGTGGTCATGCTGAGTCCGCTGCGAGGACGGGTCTGCCGTTCGCATGGTCGGGTGTTCGGCTGTTCGCCGGCGAAGCCCGTCACTTGCGAGCTGTTCTGGCTCCGGGGCCGGACGGGTCGATCGCCCTGAGCGCGTTCGACGGCGCGGGCCAGCCGGTGCTGGAGGTCCGTTCGCTGGTGCTGAGGGAGATCTCGCCGGGTCAGGTTACGGGTTCCGGCGAACATGAGGTGCGTCGTTCGCTGTTCACCGTGGACTGGGTCCCCCTCCCCGCCGCCCACGCACCCGACCTGCCGAAGTGGATCAGGCACGGGCAGGTACCCGGGGCGGAGTATCCGCCGGTGGTAGTGGCTGTGGTGCCGTCTGCCGCGGCCGGACAGAACGCGTCTGCCGCAGCTGCGCAGGCTACGGGCCTGGTGTTGGAGTGGTTGCAGGATTGGCTGGCTGATCCCGCCGCAGATGACGCGCAGTTGGCCATCTTCACTCACGGTGCGGCCAGTGGTCAGGATCTGTCGGCCGCAGCCGTGACCGGCTTGATGCGTTCCGCGCAGTCCGAGCATCCGGGCCGGTTCCTGCTGGTCGACATCGACCCGGCCACCGGACTGGACACCGACCGGGACGCCGACGTGGAAACCGTACTTGCGGCAGCCCTGAGCAACGGCGAGTCCGAGACACGGCTCCGCCCGGACATCGTTACCGGAGGACCGGCGGCGTTCGGACGACGCTTGGTACGGGCAAGGTCGGGCGATCCCCAGAGCCTGCCTGCCGAGTGGGATCCGCAGGGCACAGTACTGATCACCGGCGGCACCGGAACGCTGGGACGCCAGCTCGCCCGGCACCTGGTCACCACCCACGGCATGCGGCATCTGCTGCTGGTGTCCCGCCGGGGCCCCAACGCGCCCGATGCAGACGAGTTGGCCTCAGGGTTGGGTGAACTGGGCGCGACGGTCCGGATAGTGGCCGCGGATGCTGCCGATCGCGAGGCACTGGCCGCAGTCATTGGCGGGATAGCGGCCGAGCATCCGTTAACCGCGGTGGTGCACGCAGCTGGCGTGCTGGACGATGCCACCGTCGAGTCACTCACCCCGCAGCGCATCGCCACCGTGCTGGTCGCTAAGGCACATGCAGCGTGGAACCTCCACGAGCTGACCGAGGGGATGGGCCTCGCCGGATTTGTTCTCTACTCCTCGGCCGCCGCCATCCTAGGCAGCCCCGGGCAGGGCAGTTACGCGGCGGCCAACGCCTTCCTTGACGCTCTCGCCGCTCATCGCCGCGATCAGGGACTGGCGGGTCAGTCGCTCGCGTGGGGCGTGTGGGCGGAACGCTCGACGATCACCGCACACCTCGATGACGCGGACATGTCCCGGCTGGCCCGCGGCGGCATCCAGCCGATAACCACCGCACAAGGTCTGGCTCTGTTCGACGGCGCGGTCCGACTGACCACACCGCTCCTTGTCCCGGCGCGCTTGGAGTTGGCCGGGTTCTCGCGCACCGGCCAACTGCCCGCGCTGCTCAGTGAACTGGCCGTAGGCACAGGAAAACGGCCGACCGCAGCGGCAACGGCCGAGGGCCTGGCCGCCCGCCTGTCCGCGCTGAGTGCGGCCGACGGAGAGGAAGCCGTCCTGCAGATCGTACGCACCCACGCGGCAGCAGCGCTCGGACATTCCAGGCCCGAGGACGTCCAGCCGCAGCAGGCGTTCCGGGAGTTGGGCTTCGACTCCCTGACGGCTCTGGAACTGCGCAACCGGCTCGCCGCCGCCACCGGACTCCGACTGCCGGCCACACTCATCTTCGACCACCCGGTGCCCCTCGAACTGACCCGGTACCTGTACGACGAGCTGGTACCCCAGCAAGCCGGGGCCCTGGAGCTCGCCCTGGCAGATCTCGACGGTCTACGTGCGGCGTTGTCTGCCGTGCCCAGTGATGAGGTCGGTCGTGGGCGGATCACAGCACAACTCAACGCACTCATGGCGGAATGGCGGTCGCAGGGCGCCACGACGGAAGAGGAAGGCGACGCAGACGACCTTGATTCGGCTACCAACGAAGACCTGTTCAGTCTCGTCGAACAGGGATTTGAAACGCGCCTGACCGATCTGCCGAAGAGTAAGGAGTAGCTGACTCATGTCCGAGCAAGAGAAGCTTCGCGACCACCTGAAGCGAGCCATCAACGAGGGTCAGCGACTCCAGAGCCGACTGCGCAGGATTGAGGCGAGCACCCGCGAACCGATTGCGATTGTGGGGATGGGCTGCCGATTCCCGGGCGGGGTCGAGGACCCGCAGGGCTTCTGGCGGTTGGTGGACGGCGGGACGGACGCGATCTCGCGCTTCCCGGCCGACCGCGGCTGGGACCTGGATGCTCTTGAGGACTTCGACTGTGCCCCTGGCCGCGAGGACGCGCCTTACGAGGCCGTGGGTGGGTTCGTGTATGGCGCTGGTGATTTTGATGCGGGATTCTTCGGGATCAGTCCGCGTGAGGCTTTGGCGATGGATCCGCAGCAGCGGTTGCTGCTGGAGACGTGCTGGGAGGCCCTGGAGGACGCCGGTATCGATCCGCTCTCGCTGCGGGGTTCCGACGCCGGCGTTTACGCGGGGGTGATGTACCACGACTACGGCACCCTGCTCGGTGGTGATGTCGAAGGGCCGAGAGGGACCGGCACCACTGGAAGTGTGGTTTCGGGTCGTGTGGCGTATTGCTTGGGGTTGCAGGGTCCTGCGGTGTCGGTGGATACGGCGTGTT
>NZ_JBHVYZ010000148.1:0-3404 GCF_042880295.1 Streptomyces sp. NPDC058307 | reverse complement strand
ACACCGGCCCCGGCACCAACTCCCCCACACCCCCCACCACCAGACACGCACCCGAACCCAACGCCATCAACAACTCCCACGTCGCCGCATCAAAACCCGCCGACGCAAACTGCAGCACCCGACAGCCCACCCCCACCCCAAACCCCGCCACCTGCGCCGCAACCAAACTCCCCACACCCGCATGCGACACCACCACACCCTTCGGCCGCCCCGACGACCCCGACGTATAGATCACATAGGCGGGGTGCGCGGGCAGCAGCGGACCGCCGCGCTCGCTGTCGGTCAGGTCCGCCGCATCGGTGCCGTCGAGTTGCGCGATCATCGACGGGTCGTCGAGCACCAGCACGGGAACGCCGACCAGCCCCGGCACTGCCTGCTCGTACGCCTCGGTCGTGATCACACAGGACGGGCGTGCGTCGCCCAGCATGAACACCAGCCGCCCGACCGGGTACGCCGGATCGACGGGCAGATACGCACCCCCGGCCTTGAGCACGCCCAGCAGCGCCACCACCAGATCGGGCGAGCGCTCCATCACCACCGCGACGACCGATTCCGGCCCGACTCCCGCTGCCACCAGGCGGCGTGCCAATTTGTTGGCCCGCGCGTCCAACTCCGCGTACGACAGCTCGACTTCGTCGGACACCAGGGCGAGGGCTTCGGGAACACGCGCCACCTGTGTCGCGAACAGCTCCGGCACGGTCACGGCGGAAAGGTCGACGGCCGTGTCGTTCCACTCCACCAGCACCCGGCGGCGCTCCGTGTCGTCGAGCGTGGGCACCGCGCTCAGCGGCCGGTCGGGCTCCTCCTCGAGCGCGGTGGTGATGTTCGCGAGGCAGGTGTGGAGCATGTCGCTGACTTGGGCCGGATCGGCAGGCGCCAGCGCGTCCACCGTCAGGACGAAGCCGCTGCCGGTGTCGCTGACGGCTGCGTCCAGCGGGTAGTTGGTGCGGTCCCGGGACAGCCGTATGGTGACGCCCTCGATGCGGGGGCCGGTCCGCTCTGCGGCGCGTTGGTTGTGCCGGTAGTTGAAGATCGAGGTGAACAGGGGGCTGCCACCGGGCAGGGAGCTGGCCTTCTGGGCCAGCGCGAGCGGGGCGCTCTCGTGGACGATCAGGTCCGCGAGCTGGCTGCGCAGCTCTTGCAGCGCCACCAGGACACTTCGTTCGTCGACATGCACGCGTACGGGCAGCGTGTTGATGAACGGCCCGAGTACCCGGTCGGCCCCGGCACCCGCGTTCATACGTCCGAACAGCACCGTGCCGAAGACCACGTCGTCCCGCCCCGACACCGCCGCCAGTACCCGCGCCCAAGCGAGGTGGAACAACGACGCGGTGCTGACCCCCAGCCGCTGCGACACCCCGCGCACCCGCCTGGCCAGGTGCTCGTCCA
The DNA here is from genome assembly GCF_042880295.1 of Streptomyces sp. NPDC058307. Lineage (NCBI taxonomy): Bacteria > Bacillati > Actinomycetota > Actinomycetes > Kitasatosporales > Streptomycetaceae > Streptomyces > Streptomyces sp. NPDC058307. The sequence goes on along the minus strand of NZ_JBHVYZ010000148.1, from coordinate 2,015 downwards.
CCGGCAGCTGGACGCGGACCGCGTCCACGCCGTCACCGTGCACGTCAAGCAGCCCGAAGGGGGCCGTGGGCTCGGTGACGTCCCCGAGGAGACCGGAGAAGTGACGCTCGTGCTCCTCCCGAGCCGTCCCGAGCCGGGCCTGGGCCACGAAGTCGCGGAACGGCAGCGGCTCCGGAAGCGTCTCGCCCTGTCCGGACATGAACGCCCGAAGCTCCTCGACCAGCACCTCCAGTGTGCGGTGGTCCCGGATCATGTGGTGAATGCGCAGCAGCGCCAGCCAGCGGCCACTGTGCGGGTCCTGCGCGGTGAGCACGCGCAGCAGCGGGGGCCGGTCCATGTCGATCCAGGAGCCACCCGCGGCCACGAGCTGCTCAGCGGGGTCGGGCCCGTTCGGATCGAGCTCGATGTGCTCCACCGGCAGCGTCGCCCGGCGCGCGACGACCTGCAGCGGCTCGCGCAGCCCTTCCCATGCGATGGCGGTGCGGTAGATGTCGTGCCGGTCGATGACCTGCTGGAATGCTGCAAGGAACCCGTCGAGGCGGGCACGCGAATCAAATTCCAGCACGTGCGGCTGTACGTACACGTCACCGCGGTCCCGGTCGGCCATGAGGTGGAGGAAGAAGATGCCCTCCTGCAGGGGGGCCAGTGGATAGACGTCCGCCAGGTTGCCGGCCCCGCCGTCCACCGCGGCCACGACCCGCTCGATCCCGGCGGCGTCCAGGTCGACCAGCGGCAGCATCTCCGGAGTGATCTCCTGCGCATCGGCGGGAATCCGGTTCTGCGGCACCGTCACCTTCTCCGGTCCCGCCGCCCGCGCAAGTTCCGCCGGGGTGGGGTTTTCGAAGAGGCCCCGTACGGAAATGGACACCCCTCGCGCCCGGAGCTTCTCCACGAGCGACACAGCGAGGAGCGAGTGTCCGCCGAGGTCGAAGAAGTCGTCGTGGACGCCGACGGCGTCCAGGCCGAGGATCTCGGCGAACGCCCCGCAGAGGATCTCTTCCACGGGCGTGGCCAGCCCCCGGCTCGCAGCCGCCGCGCCGGTGTGGTCGGGGGCGGGCAGGGCGTGCTGGTCGAGTTTGCCGTTGCCGGTCAGCGGCAGCGCCTCCAGCACCACCACCGCGGACGGCACCATGTGCTCCGGCAGCTTCTGCGCGGCATGCGCGCGTACTGCGGCCGACAGCCCGGCCGCGTCCGCGTCCTCATCGACCGCCACCACATAGCCCACCAGCCGCCGATCACCCGGGGTGTCCTCGCGGGCGACCACCGCCGCCTGCAGCACACCCGGATGCGCCGCGATGACGGTGCGCACCTCGCCCGGCTCGATCCGGAAGCCGCGGATCTTCACCTGCCCGTCCGCACGCCCGACATAGACCAGCTGACCGTCCCCGGTCCACCGCACCCGGTCCCCGGTCCGATACATCCGCTCACCCACGGCGAACGGACACGCCACAAACCGCTCCGCCGTCAGCCCCGCCCGCCCCACATAACCCCGCGCCAGCTGAGCACCCGCCACATACAACTCCCCCACCACACCCGGCGCCACCGGCAACAACGCCTCATCCAGCACAAACAGCCGGGTGTTGGCGACCGGACGGCCCACCGCCACCACACCGCCCGCCACCGCATCGGCCGTCAACGGCCCGCACGCCACCCCGATGGTCGTCTCGGTCGGCCCGTAATGGTTGAACACCCCCCGCCCACCAGCCGCCGCCACCAACTCCCCCACCAGCTCGGACGACGCCGCCTCCCCGCCCACAACCAAAGACCGCCCCGGCACCAGCCGCGCCAGCCCACCCGCCGCACCCAACGCCGCCAGATGCGAGGGCACCACCTTCACAAAGTCGATCCGATGCTCCTCCAGATACCCGGCCACCACCGCCGGGTCCATCGCCGCATCCTCACCCAGAACATGCAGCTCACCCCCGCTGACCAGGCTCGCGAACAACACCGTGTTGCCCAGATCCGTCGCCTGCGCCTGCAACAACGCATACCGGCCCCCCGAAACCCCCCACCCC
>NZ_JBHVYZ010000147.1:0-3518 GCF_042880295.1 Streptomyces sp. NPDC058307 | reverse complement strand
TTCAAGTTCCGCGCCCGCCCGGCCGTCGAATGACGGGGTGCCGTCAGGCCACGATCAGGCCACGATCAGAGAGATCCCGTACGCCACCGCCGCCGCGCACGCCGCGAAGCAGGCGTAAGCGCCGGTGACCGCGAGAGTGGCCGAGCCGCCCTGGGCCGTGGCCCGCTCCTGGCGGGACAGGCCCATGATGCCGAGGGTGAACAGGGCCACGAGGCCCACGGTGACGACGAGGCTGACGCCGAAGACGGAGCCGAGTGCTTCCCAGTCGATCTTCATGGTGAGGCTTCCTTAACGCTGGGGTGGGGGCTCAGACGGCGGCCGGCGGGGCAGCCGGTTCCGTCACGGCGGCCGGGGCCGGAGAGGGGGCCGGGATCGTGGCGGTGAGGCCCTCGGTCACGGTGCCCGTGGGCGGCGGGGTCACGACGGCGATCGCCGTGGTCACCACGCCGGCCGGCTCGTCGCTGTGGTTGACGTTGGACGCGTCCACGACCTCGCGCCGCGAGATCTTCCAGATCGCCGCGCTGGAGGCGACGAGGAAGACCGCCACGAGCGCCGTACCCCAGTCGCCGAGGTTGGTGACCGACTCGGCCAGGGCGCCCACCAGGGCCGCCGCCGGGAGCGTCAGGCCCCAGGCCACGAACATCCGCGTCGCCGTCGACCAGCGGACGACGCCGCCCTTGCGTCCGAGGCCCGCGCCCATCACCGAACCGGAGACGGAGTGCGTGGTGGAGAGGGAGAAGCCGAGGTGGGCGGAGGCCAGGATGACGGTGGCCGCGCTGGTCTGGGCGGCGAAGCCCTGCTGCGGCTGGAGGTCGGTCAGGCCCTTGCCCATGGTGCGGATGATGCGCCAGCCGCCGAGGTAGGTGCCGAGCGCGATGGCGAGACCCGCGGAGAGGATGACCCAGGTGGGCGGGTCGGAGTCGGGGGCGACGACGCCGCCGGCGACCAGGGCGAGGGTGATGATGCCCATCGTCTTCTGCGCGTCGTTGGTGCCGTGGGCCAGCGAGACCAGACCGGCCGAGGCGATCTGGCCGGTGCGGTAGCCCTTCGCGGCGGCCTTGCCGTCGGCCTTCTTGCCCAGCGTGTACGAGAGCCGGGTGGCCAGCATGGCGGCGACGCCCGCGACGATCGGTGCCGCGACGGCCGGGATGAGGACCTTGGTGACGAGCGCGTCGCCGTGCACGGCGCCCATGCCCGCCGAGGCGATGGTGGCGCCGATCAGACCGCCCATGAGGGCGTGCGAGGAACTGGAGGGCAGACCCACCAGCCAGGTCAGCAGGTTCCAGAGGATCGCGCCGACCAGGGCGGCGAAGATGACCTCGGGACGGAGGCCGGTCTCGTCGACGAGACCCTTGGAGATCGTGTTGGCGACCTCCACCGAGAGAAAGGCGCCCACAAGGTTCAGCACGGCGGACATGGCCACCGCGACCTTGGGCTTGAGCGCACCGGTCGAGATGGTGGTGGCCATCGCGTTGGCGGTGTCGTGAAAACCGTTCGTGAAATCGAACGCGAGTGCGGTGACGACCACAATCGCGAGGATCAGCGAGAAGTTTTCCATTTACCCAGGCAATCGTTCGAGGTCATTGGCAGATTGAACGTAGGTAACCTGGATGAACGGAAGGTGAACTGAGGCGGGCCGCACGGTGACCGGATTCTTCGGCTATTGCCGCGCCGGAGCCCGCGGCCCCCATGCGACCCGTACGCCCCACGGCTATGACCCGGTGGCGAACCTCTTGAGCTGCCGCGCCGACCCGTTGAAGAGATTTTGATCACCCGGCAGGCTGCCCCTGTTGGCGTACTGCCAGATCGTCCAGTACGACCAACCGACGGGCAGCGCACCAGCGTCCGCCGAGTGGTAGCGGGCCACCCACAAGGCGTGGTTCGCGGCGAACGCGCCGCTGCCGCCGGTGCAGGCGTTCCACCAGTGGGCGGTCGTGTAGATCACCGGACGCCGCCCGGTGAGCCGCCTCACCTCATCACTGAACTCCCTGATCCAGCCGACCAGCCCCGCCTTGGTCATGCCGTAGCACGTGTCCTTCCTGTCATACGGGTTGTATTCGATGTCCAGCGCCGGCGGCAGGGTCCAGCCGTCCGCGGACCAGGCGCCGCCGTTGCGCACGAAGTACGCGGCCTGCGCGCTGCCCGAGGACTTGTCCGGCAGCGCGAAGTGGTACGCCCCGCGCAGGATGCCGGCGTCCCGCGCGCCCTTGTACTGCCGGCCGAAGTGCGGGTTGCGGTAGTTCGTGGACTCGGTCGCCTTGATGTAGACGAACCTGGCGCCCCTGGCCCTGGCCTGCTGCCAGTCGACGTCCTTCTGGTGCGAAGAGACGTCGTGCCCCTTGGGCAGCCTCGCCGCCGAGTCGGGCGCCCCGGCGAACGCCGTGCCTCCCACGCCGAGCGTGACCAGGCACAGGGCCAGGGCGCGGGTTCGGCGCCGGGCAGCCTTGCGATCACGGGCCATGCGTCCCCCCGGAACGGCGTCGTGCACAACAAAGCCCAGAGGCTACTGGAAGATCCCCGGATTCCGGGCGATCCCCGGCCAAGCCGCACAAGAGGGGCGCACGCCCGAAAACGCGCCCCTCGGGCGCCCCGCCTGGCAGGATCACGGCATGGCTGAGGAACGGCAGGAATCACCGGGGGAGGCGGACGCGTGGGCCGAGTTGGTCGACACGGCCCGCCGGACGGTCACCGACGGACTGGTCGTCGGCACCTCCGGCAACGTCTCGGTACGCGTCGGGGACACGGTCCTGGTCACCCCGTCGGGCGTCCCCTACGACCGCCTCACCCCGGACGACGTGACGGGCGTCGACCTGGAGGGCCGTCAGGTCCTGGGCACCCTGGTCCCCACGAGTGAACTCCCCATGCATCTGGCGGTCTACCGCCACACCGACGCCCGCGCGATCGTGCACACCCACGCGGTGCACGCCACGGCCGTCTCCACGCTCGTGCCCGAACTCCCCCCGATCCACTACATGACCGGCGCCCTCGGCGGCCCCGTCCGGGTCGCCCCCTACGCCACCTACGGCACCGACGAGTTGGCCGAGAACATGCTCCACGCCCTCGCCGACCGCTCCGCCTGCCTCCTCCAGAACCACGGCACGCTCACCTACGGCGCCACCCTCACCCAGGCCTACGACCGCACGGCCCAACTGGAATGGATGTGCCACCTGTGGCTCACGGCCCGATCCGTACCGGGCCTGACCCCGAACATCCTGACGGAGCGACAGGTGGCCGAGGCGGGGGAGCGGTTGCGGGGGTATGGGCAGCGGGGGTAGGGGGTGCCGGGTCAGGTTGTCGTGCGGGTGCGGGTGCGTTGTGGCTGGTCGCGCAGTTCCCCGCGCCCCTAGGGGGTTGCAGTCACCTCGCGCCCACGACAGAACCGTTCCGCCACCTCACACGCCACGACGGACCGCTCGCCACCTCCGCGCCACGCCGGACCGTTCGCCGGACGGCGCGCCAGGATGGACGGTTGGCCGCGTACGGCGGGCAGGGGACGGGGTGGGGGGTGTCCGCCCGCA
>NZ_JBHVYZ010000146.1:0-3603 GCF_042880295.1 Streptomyces sp. NPDC058307 | reverse complement strand
GCAACAACCCCACCGGCAGCTCCACAGCCGTGTCGTTCCACTCCCCCACCACCCGGCGCCACTCGGACTCACCCATGACATCGACGCCACGAAGCGGCACATCGACGTCAGCAGCAAGCGCCTCAAGGACCCGCACCCAGCCCGCAGCCATCCGCTCCACCGACCCGGCATCGAAGAGATCCGCCGCACCGATCAACTCCCCCCGCAGCCCGGCCCCACGACCCCCCTCGTCGAACACCTCCCCGATGAACACATCCAGATCGAACTTGGCCGCAACCTGCCGCTCCGCAAGGCCGTCAGGCACGCCGCCCGCCTGCACGCCCTGCAGGTCCAGCGAACTGCCGCCCGGGTTCTGCATGATGAGCAGCACCTGGTGCAGGGGGTTGCGCGCGAGTGATCGGGCCGGTGCGAGTTCCTCCACCAGCCGCTCGAACGGCACGTCCTGATGTGCGAAGGCGGCCAGGTTCGTCTCCCGCACCCGCGCCAGCAACTGTCCGAAGGTCGGATCGCCTGACAGGTCGGTCCGAATCACAAGAGTGTTGATGAAGAACCCGACGAGATCGTCCAGCGCCTCATCGGTCCGCCCCGCCGTGGATACTCCGATCGGGATGTCGGTGCCCGCTCCCAGCCGTGACAGCAACACCGCCAACGCCGCCTGCAACACCATGTACAGCGTGACACCCTGCTCCCGCGCCACCTCCACCAGCCGCCGATGCAACCCGGCCGACACCTCCAACGGCACCCCCACCCCCCGATGACTGGCCACCGCAGGACGCAGCCGGTCGAACGGCAACACCAACTCCTCCGGCGCCCCCTCCAACGCCCCCCGCCAATACGCCACCTGCCCGGCCAGCACACTGCCCGGATCATCCCCATCCCCCAGCAACTGCCGCTGCCACAACGCATAGTCGGCGTACTGCACCGCCAACGCATCCCACTCCGGCGCGCGGCCCTCCCGACGCGACCCATACGCCACCGACAGATCCCGCGCCAGCGGGCCGCCCGACCAGCCGTCCCAGGCGATGTGATGCACCACCAGCACCAGCACATGCTCTTGGGGGCCGGTGGTGAACAGCCATGCCTTGACGGGCACTTCGGTCGCAAGGTCGAAGGGGCACGCGGTCGCCGCGGCGACTGCACCCGCCAGTTCGCTCCCAGCGAGCTGGACCACCTCCATCTGCCATGTCAGCTCACCGAGATCGAGGATCTGCTGGTACGGCTCTCCTTCGTCCAGCGCGATCAGGGTGCGCAGCACCTCATGGCGGCCCAGCACGTCCCGAAGGGCTGCGCGCAACGCCGGCCGGTCGACGCCGCCGGTGAGACCCATGACGATGGAACTGTTGTACGTCGCACTGGGACCCTCCAACTGCCCGACGAACCACAGCCGTTGCTGCGCATACGACAACGGCACCCGCTCCGGCCGCTCCCGCACCACCAACGCCGACCGCGCCCCACCTGCCTCCGTCAGCCGCAGGGCCAACTCCGCCGGCGTCGATGCCTCGAACAGCGTCCGCAGCGGCAGCTCCACGCCCAGAACGGTGCGGATACGGCTGACCAGCCGCATCGCGAGGAGGGAGTGGCCGCCGAGGCGGAAGAAGTCGTCGTCCACCCCGAAGGCCTCCACCCCCAGGACGTGGGCGAAGGCACCGCAGAGCAACTCCTCCTGCACCGTGGCCGGTTCGCGGCCGGGACCAGCGGTGAGGAGGTCGGGTGCGGGCAAGGCTTTGCGGTCGAGCTTCCCGTTCACGGTCACCGGCAGCTCGTCCAGCACCACCACCGCCGACGGCACCATGTACTCCGGCAACCGCTCGGCCGCGAACCGCCGTACCGCAGGCTCCAGCCCCGATGCTCCGGTCTCCGGTACCACGTAGGCGACCAAGGACATCTCACCCGGGCTGTCTTCCCGCACCACCAAGGCCGCTTGCGCGACCTGCGGGTGCGCGGCGATGACTACCTGCACTTCGCCCGGCTCGATGCGGAAGCCCCGGATCTTCACCTGGTCGTCCACCCGCCCCAGATACTCCACCTGCCCGGCCGCGCTCCACCTGGCCACATCCCCGGTGCGATACAGCCGTTCGCCCACCTCGAACGGCGACGCCACAAACCGCTCCGCCGTCAGGCCCGGACGGCCCACATATCCCCGCGCCAACTGCACTCCGGCCAGATACAGCTCACCGGCCACACCAGCCGGCACCGGCCGCAGACGCGGATCCAGGACGTACACCCGGGTGTTGGCTACCGGCACACCGATCGGCACCACCCCACCCGGCTGACCCGGCACGCACCGCCACCCGGTGACCTCGATGGAGGCCTCGGTGGGCCCGTACAAGTTGTGCAGTTCGACTTCCGGACCGAAGACCTCGAAGAACCGCTCCTGCACCGCCACGCCCAGCGCCTCGCCCGAACACACCACCCGCCGCAACGACCCACACCGCGCCGCCGTCGGCTCCGCCACGAACGCCTCCAGCATCGACGGCACAAAATGCACCGTCGACACCCGATGCGACTCGATCAGTTCCGCCAGATACTCCGGATCCCGATGCCCACCCGGCCGCGCCACCACCAACGTCGCGCCCTGCACCAACGGCCAGAACAACTCCCACACCGACACATCGAAACCGAACGGCGTCTTGTGCAACACCCGCTCACCGACCGCCAACCCGAACCGCTCCTGCCCCCAGCCCAACCGGTTCACGATTCCGGCATGCGACGTCACCACACCCTTCGGTCGGCCCGTCGACCCGGAGGTGAAGATGAGGTACGCCGGAGACTCCGCCGACACCTCCACCCCCGGCGACATCCCCGGCACGTCCTGCAGCCCCGGGTCATCCACCCACACCTGCGCCAGGCCGTCCGGCAGCACACGGGCCAGCCCATTCGCCGTGACCGCGCACACCGCCTCCGCATCCGCGACCATCACCGCCATCCGCTCCACCGGCAGCTCAGGGTCCAACGGCATATACGCCCCACCCGCCTTGAGCACCGCGAGCAGCGCCACCACCAAGTCCGCCGAACGCTCCAGGCACACCCCCACGACCGACTCCGGCCCCACACCCGCAGCCATCAAGCGACGCGCCAGCCGATTCGCCCGGACATCGAGCTGCGCGTACGTCAGTTCGTCCCCGTCACACACCACCGCCGCCGCATCCGGGGTCCGCGCCACCTGCGCCTCGAACAACCCATGCAACAACCCCACCGGCAGCTCGGCCGCCGTGTCGTTCCACTCCTCCACCACTCGGCGCCGCTCGGACTCACCCATGACGTCGACGGCATGAAGCGGCACATCGGAGTCGGTGTCCAGCGCCTCGCCCAATGCCGCCGCCAGGTTCTCAACCGCCGTGTGCAGCAGTTCGCACACTGCTTCCGAATCGGCCGGGGCCAGCGCATCGACCGTGAGCCAGATCCCCTCACCCACGTCATCGATCGACACCGTCAGCGGGTAGTTGGTGCGCTCCTCCATGAACAGCGCCTTGATGTCGTCCACCGGCATCTCGGTCGCACTGCCTTGGGGCTCGCTCCCCTCAGGACTTGAACTGGTGCTGTGCCGATAGTTGAAGAGGGAGGTGAACAGCGGCGTATTGGCCGGCACCCCACTCACCTGCT
>NZ_JBHVYZ010000145.1:0-3642 GCF_042880295.1 Streptomyces sp. NPDC058307 | reverse complement strand
ACACCGTCCAGGCCCTCGTCACCCGCACCATCCCCCCCGACACCGTCATCGAGGCAAGGGCCGACGGTTAGGCAGGACGCGACGGTCAGGCAGGATGCACAGAAGCGGCGTTCTGGGGTAATAGTCGAAGTGTCGTCCTCACGATTCGGCTCCGGCGCCGACAACCGGGCGGGAGACCCGGGTTCTGGGATGTGATCACGATGGATAACCCGCTGAACGGCACCCCCGGACGAACCGGTGTCCACTCTGTTCCAGGACGGGAAAGCCTCCTGAACAAGATCAGCGAGTTGCAGACGGAGATCGGCCAGCTGCAGGAGGCCATCGTCTCGCACGCCGTGATCGACCATGCGATCGGTGTGGTCATCGGCCTGGGCGGCATGCGGTCCGACCAGGGCTTCGAAGTGCTGCGACAGGTATCGCAGCACACCAACATCAAACTGCGGCAGGTCTCCGAGGAGATCGTGGACTGGGTCCACACCGGGCAGCTGTCCGACGAGGTCCGCGCCGCTCTGGACCAGGCGCTGGCCGCCGCACGGTCCTCCGGGCCCCACACAGGCGAGCCGGAACCTCCCTCACCAGGGCCGGCGCCGGCAGACACGGACCGAGACGGCGTCTAGCGAGCGCCGGGCTGGAGCCGCGTCGTCGGCGATGCGGCTCCAGCCCGGTCCTCCCCATGGGAGAGATCATCACGGGTGCTCGGGCTGCTGGTCCGGCGGCACTCCTCCGCCCTTCCCACCGCCCTTGTCCCCCTTGTCGGTGCCGTGGGCGCGGCCGGCCTCCCCCGTTTCCGGCTGGCGCGCCTTGAGTTCGCCGCTCTCTTGGGGCGTACCGCCACCCTTCTGGCTGCGTCGCTGTTCTGGTTGCTGTGGATCGGACATTGCCAGGACACCTCGCTCACCTCGGAGATCCTTCGGACCGGCGAGTTCCCCGCAGAGTCCGGCCGAAGCGTGCGGGTGGGCGTACCGGCCCGGGCCGTGGTTCATGTTCTGTCGTGGGACCCGTCGGGCGACGGGTCCTGCGAGATGTCCTGCCAGTTGTCCTGCGAGATGGCCTGCAGCACAAGGACCGCGACGTCGTCGGTGCGTTGCCCGGCGGTGCCGGACTTCCTGAGCAGGTCGTCGATGAGCAGGTCCAGGTCCCGCTCGTCGGCCTGGGCGAGGTGCCGCGCGAGGTGGGCGATGGACTCGTCGAGGTCGACCCCGGGTGTCTCGACCAGGCCGTCGGTGTAGAAGACGAGCATCAGGCCCTCGGTCAGCGGGATCTCGGTCAGGGGAAAGTCGGCGTCGGGGTCGATTCCCAGGAGTGGTCCGGGCGGGACGACGGCGGGCCGGGTGACGCGGTCGGGCAGGCGCAGCAGAGGTGGCGGGTGGCCGGCGCTGGCCAGGCACACACGTCGGCGGGCGAAGTCGAAGTGGGCGTAGAGGCAGCTGCTGAAGAGCTCGGGGGCCAGGTCGGTCAGGAGCCGGTTGGTCCGGGCGAGAACCTGGTCCGGGGGCGTGCCGAGGGTCGCGTGCGCGTAGACGCCGGTGCGGACCTGGCCCATCAGGGCGGCGGCGGCCACGTTGTGTCCCTGGACGTCGCCGATCACGGCCGCGGCGGCGCTGTCACCGAGGCGGATCAGGTCGTAGAAGTCTCCGCCGATGTCCATGCCCCGGGTCGCGGGCAGGTAGCGGGCGGCTACGCGCAGACCGGGGACCTGGGGAAGGACTCGCGGGAGCAGTGCCTGCTGAAGGCCGTGGGCGAGGTCGTGTTTGGCGTCGTAGAGGCGGGCGCGGTCGAGGGCCTGGGCGATGAGCCCGGCGAGCGAGGTCAGCACGGCGCGTTCCTCGGCCGGGAACGGGTGCGGCCGGTCGTACGACAGGACACAGCAGCCGACGGGCCGGCCGGAGATGATCAGGGGCAGGAAGGCCCACGCCTGCTTCCCGCTGGCCCGCGGAGCCTGCGGGTAGACGCGGCGCATCTCTTCCGGGTCGGCGAAGAACGCCGGGATGCCGCTGTCGAGGACATGCCCGGCCGGGGTGAAGTCGGTGTCGAGAGGCAGCCCGTCGAGGCGCTCGATGGCCTCGGGGTCGTAGCCGCGGTGTCCGGTGATCCGCAGTCGGCCGGCGTCGGCGGTGGACATGACCAGACCCTGGGCTCCGAAGGCGGGCATGACCTGGTCGGCGACCAGCGCGATGACGTCCTGGACTCCGACGACTTCGGTCAGTCCCGCGGCCAGGTGGGTGAGCTGGTAGAGCCGGCCCGCGTCGGCGGGTGCGCCGGTACGGTGGCTGCGGGCGGGCGCGGGGGACGGCATGGGCTCGGCGCCGCTGGGAACGATGCGGACGCTGATGCCGCTGGCGTCCGGGTAGAGATGGAAGTCCAGCCAACGGTCCGGTGGGCGGCACGCGGTGAACGAGACGGGCTCGCGGCTGATCACCGCGGCACGGTAACGGTCCTCGTAGACGGGGTCGTCCAGCCAGCGCAGGGACTGCCACGGCAGCGTGCCCAGCAGACGACCGGCTTCGCAGCCGAGCAGCTGACAGGCGGCGGAACTGAGGTAGGTGAACTGCCCCTCGAGGTTCAGCGCGCAGCTTCCGCCGGGCAGGCGCTCGGCGAAGTCGGCGGCGGCCATCGCCGGGCTCTCGGGCCGGCGCCCGATGGGCACGACACGGGGCCGGCCGTCGCCGGACGGGGCCCTCCCGGGCGCGACGGCGTCCTCCAGCAGCCGGGCCAGGTGCCGGCAACTGGACGTGATGTGCCCCTGCTCCCGTCCGGTCATGTACGGCGGACGGGAGGCCGGCCACATGAGCAGCAGCGCTCCCCACGGCCGGACACCGACCACCGGCGCGGCGACCAGGGCCAGCGGGTAGGGAAGCACCACCGCGGTACGGGGGTAGGCGCGGACCATCTCCTCCTGGCTGCCCACCCACACCAGGCGGTTCTCACGGACCGCGACGGCCACCGGTGCCGGAGCGGCCATCGGAACCCTGGCCCACGGTGCGGCGAACTCGGACGGCGCCCCGCACAGCGCGTCCAGGCTCAGCAGCCGCTCGTCGGGGGTGAGCAGGTACAGGGCTCCGATGGACGCGCCGGTCCGGCGCACCGTCTGCGCGAACACGGCGTCCAGATCGTCGTGGTCGCCGACGGCCAGATCACCCGCGCTGGTCACGAGGCACCTCCAGCGTCTTTGGCGTACCCGGACGTGTACCCGAACTTGCCCCTACGAGGACGCTACGCCCCTGGAAAGTGGTCGGCACGCCGTTCCCCGGGTGTGATCGGCCCTTTGACCGGGCGAGGGCCCGCTGCGGGCCGCACCCCCTTGCCTGTGCCAAGATCCGGTGGAACCGTTGCGCGGAGTGGGACGGGAGGTGAGGGACATGCCGGGTGACGACCTGCTGGGGGGCGGAGACGCCGAACAGGAGACCAACCTGGAGCGGTCCCGTATCGCCGGCGAACTCATCGCCGGAACGAGCGGCCTGTCTCCGTCCGAGGTGCCCGGCGCCCTGTGCCGTAACTGCGTCGCGCTGATCCCGGAAGTGTCGGGGCTGTCCATCTCGATGCTGGCGGACGGCGCGGACACCGGCGTGGTGCTGTGTGCCAGCAATGACGTCTCCGCGCACCTGGCGGAGATCCAGTACACCCTCGGCGAGGGACCGTGCC
>NZ_JBHVYZ010000144.1:0-3860 GCF_042880295.1 Streptomyces sp. NPDC058307 | reverse complement strand
GCGGTGGAAGGTGGTCTTCTTCCGGGGACAGAAGCTCGATCACACCGGGCACGTGGCCTTCGCCCGGAAGTTCGGTGAGCCCGTCGTCCTGCGCAAGCGCGGCAGTGCCTCGCCCCCGGACTTCCCGCAGGTGGAGACGACCGCCGACCGCCTGGAGCTGGGCGGGAAGTTCGGCATGGAGCACGAGGAGTGGCTGCGACGCCGGCGGCACACCCTGCTGCGCGGCTGGCACTGCGACCACGGCGCCAGGATCGACCCGCCCGCGGCGACGATCCTGCGCGCCGAGACCGTACCGCCGTACGGCGGCGACACCCAGTGGTCCAACCTCGCCGCCGCCTACGCCGGACTGTCCGCGCCGGTGCGGTCCTTCGTGGACGGCCTGCGCGTGGAGCACCGGCTCGGCGTCGGGTACCAGCCCCGGCCCGGTGACGACGCCTACCTCCGGCACCTCCTGGACCACCAGGTGGCCTCCCTGCACCCGCTGGTGCGGGTCCACCCCGAGACGGGGGAGCGGATCCTCTACGTCAACGGCTACTACGTCGAGCAGATCGCCGACCTCTCCCGCGCCGAGAGCCGGGCCATCCTCGACATGCTCCTCGAACAGGCCGTCCGCCCCGAGTACACGGTCCGCTTCCGCTGGGAGCCGGGCAGCGTGGCCTTCTGGGACAACCGCGCCACCATCCACCTGGCCCCCAGCGACAACACCCACCTCGGCTTCCCCCGCACCATGCACCGCGTGATGCTGGCGGGGGACGTGCCTGTGGGACCGGACGGAAGGCCGTCGGAGGCGATCACGGGGACGGAGGCGGGGCGCTGGTGAGCGGTGCGGGGGCGGCGAACCGGGTCTGGTCGGGTCGTGTCTGCTGAGGGGATTGCATGGGATGGCGCGGGATCGGCCGAGCCGGGGACACCGGTCGCGCGTCCTGGTCACTCAGCGACTGCGGGACATGGCGGCCGTCGCTTGCGAGGCCCGGACGCGGGGGCGGTACCGCATCGGCCGCGTTGTGAGGTCGGAGTGACCGTGGGCTGCGTGAGGTGTCCGAGCCGTCGGCGCGCCAGGGTGCGCCCGATCGGCCGACTCCGGGCGGAGCCGGCCGCCCCGTCGGCCCCCTCGTCCCGCCGCAGGCCTACGCCCCCGGCTGCCACCCCAGTGCCGGGCCCAGCTTGGTCGCCATGTCGGTGAGGATCTGCACATAGTCCTCGTGCTCGAAGGTGAACGGCAGCGCGAACGCCACCTCGTCCACCTCGCGGAACGCGGCGTGCGCGTGCAGCCGTTCGGCGATCTCCTCCGACGTGCCGACGATGTCCGGCGCGAACATCAACCGCGCCGGACCCTGCGGTGCGGCGGTACGAGGGGTGCGCTTCGCCGCGTACTCCTCGTACCGTGCCCGCTGGTCCGCCGACGCCGAGTCGGTGGGGATCACCACGAGACCCTGGGACACCCGGGCCGCCTCGCCGTCCGGATGCGCGGCGCGGAAGGCGCGGATGTGCGACAGCTGGATCTCCGCGAAGTCGTACGGCCCCTCCGGACCCTCCGCCTTGACGACGCTGCTGGTCAGGAAGTTCATGCCGTGCTCACCGGCCCAGCGCGCCGAGCTCACGCTGCCCCCGCCGTACCAGAGCCGTCGGCCGAGGCCCGGGGAGTGCGGCTGCACCCGGTCCGAGAAGACCTCGAAGCCCTGCACCCCGCTGAAGTCGCTGGCCGGCTTGCCGCGCACGAGGTCCAGCAGCCGCCGCACCCGCTCGTAGGAGAAGTCCTCGACGTCGGACGTGTCCGGGTACAGCGCCCCCCTGACCTCGTCGAAGTGCATCGGCGGGCCCACACTCACGCCGGGGTTGATCCGGCCGCCGGACAGGACGTCCACGGTGGCCAGGTCCTCGGCCAGCCGCAGCGGGTTCTCCCAGCCGAGCGGGATCACCGCCGTGCCGAGCTCGATGCGGCTGGTGCGCTGCGAGGCCGCCGCCATGACGGCGACGGGGGACGAGATGCCGTACTGGAGATGCCGGTGGCGCAGCCACGCGCTGTCGAAGCCGAGCCGCTCGCCCAGCTCGATGATCTCCAGCGTGGACTCGTGCCCGGGCCGCGGATCCGCCTCGTCGAACAGGCCGATGGTCAGAAAGCCCAGCTTGCGCAGGGGGCGGGGGGTCGGCGGCACGGGCTCCTCCGGGTTGTTTGACGTATCAAGTAGTATCGGCTGTGCCAACCCGGCCGTCGGGCGTGATGTTCCCGATCGCCGGGCCGCGAAGGCAAAGGAGAAGGTCAAGTTCGGGTCAGGGGAATGGTCACCTCGTCCTCGACCGGCGGGTCGATCTCCTGGGCCAGATTGCCGGTGGCCGCGAAGCAGCGCAGCCGCACCGCCTCCGGGGTCACGTCCAGCCGCAGGAAGCACTTGAAGAACGGCGGGCTGTACGTCGCCGAGCTCGGTGAGAACAGCTGGGTGTAGATCTTGCGCACCGGGAGGCGGAACCGCGAGGTGCGGTCCGGCCGGCCGCCCGCGCCCAGGAGACTGGCCACCAGGCGGACGCGGAAGGTGAGGCGCGGCGCCTCGCCCGGAACACGCGTCGGCGGGATGCCCAGGCGCTCGGCGATCACCGCGGTGGCCTCGGCCTCGGTGAGGGTGAAGAAGCGGCGCAGGTGCAGCCGGCGGCCGTAGAGCCTGCTGTAGAAGGCCAGGGAGTCGCCGCGCAGGGGATAGCAGCGGAAGTCCTTCTCGGTGACGTTCGCGATCGAGACGTGCGGGATGGTGTGCGTGGCGTGCATGAACGCGCCGCCGCCGCCCGAGACGACGTACTGGACGGTGCGGCCGTCCACGTCGACCGGATAGCGCTGGTAGTTGTGGATGTCGCCGCCTATCGACGCGACGTAGTGGTGCTCCGGGTCGCGCACGATGTCGTCGACCGTGCCGCCGCCGTCGATGGCGCAGGGGTGGTGCTCGCCGTCCACGTACAGCGGCGAGCCCGTGATGAGGATCTTCGGGCGTGGGCCCCGGGAGACCTCGCGCAGCCAGGCGCCCTGTTCGGCGTCGAGGGTGCCGAGCAGCCCGGTGTCTATGCCGATGATGCGCAGCGGGCCGGCGTCGACGGCCCAGTACGGGCCCGGCTGGACGGCCTGTTGGGACGGCTCCGCACGCAACCGGCGTGCCTCGTCGAGGTGTTGGCCGTCGTTGGCGCGCCGCCGGTGCCACAGCAGGGAGCGCAGCCAGGCGCGGGTCAGGGGGCGGGGCCCGGGTTCGGGGTCGAGGGGCGGGGCGTCACCGCAGAAGACGCGCATGAAGGCGCCGAGGTCCTCGTACCAGTCGTGGTTGCCGGGTATCGCGTAGATCGGCGCCGGATAGTCCCGGTACGGCCGGAAGAACTTCGTGCCGTAGTCGTCCGCGCTGCCCACCGGGTAGATCACGTCACTGGCGACGACCGCGAACCGGGTGTCCTGACTGATCTTCAGGAACCCCGGTACGACGGCGTACTGGGGGTCGTCGCCCTCGCCGGTGTCGCCGATGACCATGAACGAGAACCGGTCGGGGTCCTCGCGCCGGATCACCTTGTCGGCGGGTGCGCCGGCCGCCGCGCGCTGAGCCACCCAGCGGTTTCGGGTACGGCCCGTGGGGTCCCCGAACCAGGAGGCGACCACGCCGTTGCGGGCGGACCACAGCGTCCTGGGGTTCAGCCACGAGATCTTCTCGACCTTGGGCGGCATCAGCCGCTTGTACTCGCCTAGTCGGGCGGAGCCCCAGCCGGCGCCTTCGGCGGTATCGCGTGAGGAGTCTGACACCGGTGCACCGTAACAACGATCTGGAACAGGCCCGGAGGGGGGGGGGGCGGGCCGGCCCACCCCCACCCGGCCGGACCCGGCCACAACCCAA
>NZ_JBHVYZ010000143.1:0-3886 GCF_042880295.1 Streptomyces sp. NPDC058307 | reverse complement strand
GGGCGCCGGAGGAGCTGGCATTGCCGTTCGACCGGCCGCGTCCTGCCATGGCCAGCCACCGCGGTACGGCGGTGTCCCTTCAGATCCCCGGTGGGCTGCATCAGAGGCTGGTGGAGCGGGCGCGGGAGCAGGGCGTAACCCTGTACATGGTGTTGCAGGCGGGTCTGGCCGTACTGCTGTCGCGGCTGGGCGCGGGTGACGACATTCCCGTCGGGTCGGCCATCGCCGGGCGGACCGACGAGGCCTTGGACGATCTCGTCGGATGCTTCGTGAACACCCTGGTCGTACGGACCGACTTGTCCGGCGATCCCACGCTGGGGCAGGTGCTGGAGCGGGTGCGGGAGACGAGTCTGGCCGCCTTCGCGCATCAGGACGTGCCGTTCGAGCGGCTGGTGGAGGAACTGGCACCGGCCCGGTCGCTGGCCCGGCACCCGTTGTTCCAGGTCGTACTCACCTTCCAGAACACCGGCGGCGTCGACCTGCCGAGCGTACAGGTCAAGGGCATGGCGGCGGGATCGCCGTTGGCGAAGTTCGACCTCGACCTGCTGATCGGCGAGGTCTTCGACAGCGAAGGCCGGCCCGCAGGCCTCCTGGGTTCGCTCACGGGCGCGGCCGACGTGTTCGACGCCGAGTCGGTCGAGCGGATCGCGGAGCGCTGGACACGAGTCCTCGAGGCGCTGGCGGATGATCTCGATACCCGGGTGAGTACGGTGCCCGTACTCGAGCCGGGTGAGCGCAGGCGGGTGTTGGGCCAGTGGAACGACACGGGCGTGGATGTCGCGCCGGTGTCGGTGGCGGGGTTGTTCGAGGCGCAGGTGGGACGGGCTCCGGGTGCGGTGGCGGTGGTTTGCGAGGGGGTCGAGCTGACGTATGCCGAGTTGGATGCGCGGGCGAATCAGCTGGCGCATGCGCTGATCGGTCGCGGTGTGGGGGCGGAATCGGTGGTGGGGCTGTGTCTGCCGCGCGGGGTGGACATGATTGTGGCGATCTTGGGGGTGTGGAAGGCGGGGGCGGCGTACGTGCCGGTCGATCCGGAGTATCCGGCTGAGCGGATCGCGTTCATGTTGGCCGACAGCCGGGCGGCGGTGCTGGTGGGCACGGAGGAACTGCTGGAGGAGCTGCCGGTGGGGCGGCTGGTGACGGTGGAGGTGGATGCTGCGGCGACGCGCGCGGCGCTGGCGATGCTGCCGACCACGCCGCCGGCGGTCCCGGTGGCGCCGGAGCAACTGGCGTACGTCATCTACACATCGGGTTCGACGGGCCGGCCCAAGGGCGTGGCTGTGACCCACCGCGGACTGACCAACTACGTGGCATGTGTGCCGGGCGAGCTGGATCTCGGCCGGCCGGGCGCACGGTATGCGGTCCTGCAGGGACAGGCGACGGACCTGGGTAACACCGTCGTGTTCGGCTGCCTGACCACAGGCGGCGAGTTGCATGTGCTGCCCGCCGAGGCGGCGGTGGATGCGACGGCGGTGGCCGCGTACCTGGCGGCGCATCGCATCGACCACCTGAAGGCCGTGCCCTCGCATCTGGCGGCACTCGGCGGGGTCGGCGGGCTGGGAAGGGTGCTGCCGCAGCGGGCGCTGGTCCTGGGCGGGGAGGCGGCGTCTCCTGCCTGGATGGACGGGCTGCTGGCGGCCGCGGGCGAGCGGGCGGTGTTCAACCACTACGGCCCGACCGAGACCACGATCGGAGTGGTCACCGGCCGGCTGACGGCCGAGGTGGTGGCCGACGGGGTGGTGCCGCTGGGAAGGCCGGTGGGCAATACGCGGGCGTACGTGCTGGATGAACGACTGCGGCCGGTGGCGCCGGGCACGAACGGCGAGTTGTACGTCGCCGGGGCACAGCTGGCCCGTGGCTATGTGGGCCGGGCGGGGCTGTCCGCGGAGCGGTTTGTGGCGTGCCCGTTCGTCATCGGTGAGCGGATGTATCGCACCGGGGACCGGGTGCGCTGGATGGCTGATGGGCAGCTGGTGTTCGCGGGGCGGGCGGATGAGCAGGTGAAGATCCGGGGGTTCCGGATCGAGCCGGGTGAGGTGCAGACGGTCGTCGCCGCGCACCCCGCCGTACGCCAGGCGGCCGTGATCGCCCGCGAGGACACCCCCGGCGACCGGCGCCTGGTCGCCTACGTCGTCCCCGAGGACCAGGACGGTGGCGAAGGTCTGCCGGCGCTGGTGCGCCGGTACGCGGGCGAGCGGTTGCCCGAGCACATGGTGCCGTCGGCGGTGGTGGTGCTCGATGCAGTGCCTCTGACCGGCAACGGCAAGCTGGATCGCAGGGCCCTGCCGGCACCGGATCACGCGGGCACGGTCACCATCGGTGGCCGCGGTCCGAGCACGGCGCAGGAGGAGATACTGTGCGCCGCGTTCGCGGAGGTTCTCGGAGTGCCGACGGTGAGTGTCGACGACGACTTCTTCGAACTCGGCGGGCACTCCCTGCTCGCCGTACGCCTGGTGGAGTGGCTGCGGCCGCGTGGCGTCTCGCTCTCCGTACGGACGCTCTTCGAGACGCCGACGGTGGCCAGCCTGGCGGCTGCGGCGGGCGCGGAGCAGGTGGTGGTGCCGGAGAACCGTATCCCGGTGGGTACGGAGATGATCACTCCGGAGATGCTGCCGCTGGTGGAACTGGACGAGGACGAGATCGACACCGTGGTCGCCACGGTCGACGGCGGGGCGGGCAATGTCGCGGACATCTATCCGCTGGCGCCCCTGCAGGAGGGCATCCTCTTCCACCACCTGATGACAGACGCAGGCGCACGAGATGTCTATGTCATGCCGGTGGTCCTGGAGTTCGACTCGCGTGCCCGGCTGAGCGGGTTTGCAGCTGCGTTGCAGCAGGTGGTGGACCGGCATGACATCTACCGCACGGCGGTGGTGTGGGAGGGGTTGCGGGAGCCGGTGCAGGTGGTGGCGCGTGCGGCGGTGCTGCCGGTGCGCGAGGTGGCGCTGGAGTCGGGACCGGATCCCGTGCAGCAGCTGTTGCGGGCGGCGGGGGCGACGATGGATGTGACCCGGGCACCCCTGTTGGACCTGCACGTTGCCGCGCATCCAGAGGGCGACGGCCGCTGGCTGGCGTCTCTCCGTATCCACCAGATGGTTCGCGACCACACGGCCATGGACGTGCTGCTGGGAGAAGTGCGGGCGATTCTGGCGGGGCGTGGTGGGGAGTTGGCCCGGCCGTTGCCGTTCCGGGATTTCGTGGCGCAGGCGCGGGGTGGGGTGGAGCGGGCGGAGCATGAGCGGTATTTCGCGGGGTTGTTGGGTGATGTGGTGGAGCCGACGGCGCCGTACGGGCTGGTGGATGTGCATGGTGATGGTGTGGGTGCGGTGCGGGCGCAGCTGCCGGTGCGGGCCCCGGTGGTGGCCGCGGTGCGAGGCTTGGCGCGGCGTCTTGGAGTGAGCCCGGCGACGTTGTTCCACGTGGCGTGGGCGCGGGTGTTGGGAGCGGTGGCCGGGCGAGCGGATGTGGTGTTCGGGACGGTGCTGTTCGGGCGGATGAACGCCGGCGCCGGCGCGGACCGAGTCGTCGGCCCCTTCATCAACACGTTGCCGGTGCGGGTGGAGTTGGCCGAGACCGGCGTGCTGGAGGCGGTGTCGGGGATGCGTGGTCAGCTGGCCGCGCTGCTCGAACACGAGCACGCTCCGCTGGCACTGGCGCAGAAGGCCAGTGGGGTGCCGGCCAACACCCCGCTGTTCACCTCCCTCTTCAACTACCGGCACAACGCCGACCAGCGCGCGGCCCAGAACAGCCGGGAGGCCACCAAGGAGCGGGTCGAGGGCATCAGGACGCTGCTCATGGAGGAGCGCACCAACTATCCGCTGACGGTGTCGGTCGATGACGTGGGTGAGGGGATCTGGCTCACGGTCGATGCGCTGGCCCCGGCCGA
>NZ_JBHVYZ010000142.1:0-4038 GCF_042880295.1 Streptomyces sp. NPDC058307 | reverse complement strand
CTCAAGAGCCGTCCTCGACACAAGCCACCTCACTTGTCCGTTGCCTCGAGCGTCCTGGTAGTGCGCTGGTCCTGACCCCTGTTCGGCACATTGCATACAGTCGACGAATACTGTATGAAGATTGTTATCCCGCATCCGGTGAGTGATGTCCAGGGGGCGTGCAGCACTTTTCAGCCGCTTTTCATTCGTGCATCACCTTCAGACAGGAGCCTCATCGTGGACCTGTACGAACACCAGGCGCGGGCCCTCTTCGAGGAACACGGAATCCCGGTGCCGAGGGCGGAGGTCACCGACTCGCCCCAGGAGGCCCGTGCGATCGCTCGCGGGCTCGGCGGCAGCGTCGTCGTCAAGGCGCAGGTCAAGACCGGTGGCCGGGGCAAGGCGGGCGGGGTGCGGCTCGCGACCGACCCGGCCGGGGCCGAGAGGACGGCACGCCGGATCCTCGGCATGGACATCAAGGGGCACAAGGTCGGCAAGGTCATGCTGGCCCAGCCCGTCGACATCGAGAGCGAGTTCTACGTCGCCTACGTCCTGGACCGGGCCGCGGGCCGCTTCCTCGCCATCGCCTCGGCGGAGGGCGGGATGGACATAGAGGCGGTCGCCGCGGTCCGCCCGGAGGCGGTCGCCCGTACACACATCGACCCGGCCGAGGGCGTCACCTCGGCGAAGGCGGGCGAGATCGCCGAGGCGGCCGGCCTGCCGCCGCAGAGCGTCGACGTGCTCGTACGACTGTGGGAGGTACTGGTCCGCCAGGACGCCGTCCTCGTCGAGGTCAACCCGCTCGTCCGCACCCGTCAGGGGCACATCCTCGCCCTCGACGGAAAGGTCACCCTCGACGACAACGCCCGCTTCCGGCAGGCTCGTTGGAGCGCGGAGAGCATAGCGTACGACGATCCCCTGGAGGCCGCCGCCGCAGCGAAGGGCCTCAACTACGTCAAGCTCGACGGCGAGGTCGGCATCATCGGCAACGGCGCCGGCCTGGTCATGTCGACCCTCGACGTGGTCGCCGGCTGCGGAGCCCGGCCCGCCGACTTCCTCGACATCGGCGGCGGTGCCTCGGCCCAGGTCATGGCCGACGGACTGACGGTCATCCTGTCGGACCCGGCCGTGAAGTCCGTGTTCGTCAACGTCTTCGGCGGCATCACCGCCTGCGACGCGGTCGCCGACGGCATCGTCAGCGCCCTCGACGAGGTCCGGCTCACCAAGCCGCTCGTCGTGCGCCTCGACGGCAACAACGCCGCCCGCGGCCGGGCCGTTCTAGACGAGCACACCCACCCCCTGGTCGAGCAGGCCACCACCATGGACGGCGCCGCCCGCCGTGCCGCCGAACTCGCCCACACCAGGTGAAGGAGCGGGACATGGCCATCTTCCTGACCAAGGAGTCCAAGGTCCTCGTCCAGGGCATGACCGGCGGCGAGGGCATGAAACACACCCGGCGCATGCTCGCAGCCGGGACCAACGTGGTCGGCGGCGTCAATCCCCGCAAGGCCGGGCAGACGGTCGACTTCGACGACCGGACCGTCCCCGTCTTCGGCTCGGTCGCCGACGGGACACGGGCGACCGGAGCGGACGTCACCGTCGTCTTCGTGCCACCCGCCTTTGCCGCAGCGGCAGTTGTCGAGGCCGCCGACGCCGGGATCGGACTGGCCGTCGTCATCACCGAAGGCATCCCCGTCCACGACTCCGTCGCCTTCACCTCGTACGCGAAGAAGAAGGGGACACGGATCGCAGGACCCAACTGCCCCGGCCTGATCACCCCCGGCCAGTCCAACGCGGGCATCATCCCGGCGGACATCACCCGGTCCGGGCGGGTCGGCCTGGTGTCCAAGTCGGGCACCCTCACCTACCAACTCATGTACGAGCTGCGCGACATCGGCTTCTCCACCTGTGTCGGCATCGGCGGAGACCCCGTCGTCGGCACCACCCACATCGACTGCCTCGCGGCCTTCCAGGACGACCCCGACACCGAACTGATCGTCCTCATCGGGGAGATCGGCGGCGACGCCGAGGAACGGGCGGCCGCGTACATCCACGAGCACGTCACCAAGCCGGTCGTCGGCTACATCGCCGGATTCACCGCGCCCGAGGGCCGGACCATGGGCCACGCCGGCGCCATCGTGTCCGGTTCGGCGGGCACGGCGCAGGCGAAGAAGGCGGCGCTGGAGGCGGTCGGCGTCAAGGTCGGGAACACCCCCACCGAGACGGCCCGCCTCGTGCTCGCCCTGCTGGACACGGCTCGCGAGGACACGGCCCGCGAGGACGTGGCTCGCGAGGCCCCTCAGGCCTGACCCGAACCACACAGCGGTGGACAAAGAGCCTTCCGGCCCCGCCGCGCCCACCCATACCCCGCCCCCGACTGTGCACCGAGAGCGGAGACATCGCATGACCACGACCCTCAACTCCACCCATCTCGTGGTGAAGTCCGGTACCTCCTGGAACGACGCCTGGCAGCGCTGCCTCGCCGTCGCCCCCGAGGCCTTCCGGGACGACCGCGTCCTCAACCTCTGGGCCTCCGCCTGGCAGGCCGACGGCCGGGCACTGCCCGCCACCAGCCCCGTCGACGGCAGTCCCATCGCCGGCCCGCCGCGCCTGGACCGGGAAGCCGCCCACCAGGCCGTCCGCGCCTCCCTCGACCAGCACCGCGCCTGGCGCCACATCCGGCTCGAAGAGCGCCGGGCCCGCGTCGCGGCCACCCTCGACGCCCTCACCCAGCACCGCGAACTCCTCGCGCTCCTGCTCGTCTGGGAGATCGGCAAGCCCTGGCGGCTCGCGCAGGCCGACGTCGACCGGGCCATCGACGGCGTGCGCTGGTACGTCGACGGCATCGAACCGATGGTCGAGGGCCGATCCCCGCTGGACGGCCCGGTCTCCAACATCGCGAGCTGGAACTACCCGATGAGCGTGCTCGTTCACGCCATGCTGGTGCAGGCACTGGCGGGCAACGCGGTCATCGCCAAGACCCCGACCGACGGCGGCGTCGCCTGTCTGACCCTGGCCTGCGCGCTCGCCGCCCGCGAGGGAATCCCCGTCACCCTCGTCAGCGGCAGCGGGCGGGAGCTGTCCGAGGCGCTGGTCCGGGCGCCCGAGATCGGCTGCGTCTCCTTCGTCGGCGGCCGCGACACCGGCGCCGCCGTCGCCACGGCCGTCGCCGACCTCGGCAAGCGCCACGTACTCGAACAGGAGGGACTCAACACCTGGGGCATCTGGAACCACACCGACTGGGACACGCTCACCGCCGTCATCCCCAAGCTCTTCGACTACGGCAAGCAGCGCTGCACCGCCTACCCGCGCTTCGTCGTCCAGCGCGAGCTGTTCGACGAGTTCCTGACGGCCTACCTCCCCGCGGTGCGCACCCTGCGCCTCGGCCACCCGCTCGCCGTCGAACACCCCGACAACCCCTTCCCGGCACTGGACTTCGGGCCGTTGATCAACGCGGCCAAGGCGAAGGAACTCCGCGACCAGGTCGCCGAGGCCATCGGCCGCGGAGCCGTCCCCGTGCACCGCGGCAGCGAGGCCGACGCCCGCTTCCTGCCCGGCCAGGACACCTCGGCGTACGTCCAGCCCGTCACCCTCCTCAACCCGCCCCCCTCCTCACCCCTGCACCACGCCGAACCCTTCGGCCCGGTCGACACCATCGTCCTGGTCGACACCGAGGCGGAACTCCTGGCCGCGATGAACGCCTCCAACGGCGCCCTGGTGGCCACCCTGTCCACCGACGACCGGGCCACCTTCGAGCGGCTCGCCCCGCAGATCCGCGCGTTCAAGGTCGGTCACGGCAAGCCACGTTCCCGCGGCGACCGCGACGAACTGTTCGGCGGGTTCGGCGCCTCCTGGAGCGGCGCCTTCGTCGGCGGCGAACTGCTGGTGCGCGCGGTCACTCGGGGCCCGGCCGGCGAACGGCTGCCCGGGAACTTCCCCGAGTACCAGCTGATGCCGTGAGGCGAGACCGGGCGGCGCTCCGTGAAGGGGCGGCCGCCCGGCCACCGGAGAACACGACGACGCAGAGATGGGGTGATGAGCATGACGTTGGCTCTTGAA
>NZ_JBHVYZ010000141.1:0-4161 GCF_042880295.1 Streptomyces sp. NPDC058307 | reverse complement strand
GGGCCTTCCTCGCCCCGGTCACCCTCTACCTCGTCCTGTTCTACGCCTATCCGCTCTACCGCAACCTCGACCTGAGCCTGCGCAACTACACCGTGCGCTCCTTCGTGCGGGGCGACGCCCCGTTCACCGGTCTGGCGAACTACCGCACGGTCTTCGACGACCCGACCTTCGCCCCGGCCCTGCTGCACACCGTGGTCTTCACCGCCGTGTGCCTGGTCTTCCAGTACGCCATCGGCCTGGCGCTGGCCGTCTTCTTCAGCCAGCACTTCCGGCTCTCGGCCACCCTGCGGGCCCTGTTCCTGGTGCCCTGGCTGCTGCCGCTGATCGTGTCCGCGTCGACCTGGTCGTGGATGCTCAACAGCGACTCCGGCATCGTCAACGCCGTCCTGCACGCCGTCGGCGTCGACCCGGTGAACTGGCTGACCTCACCGACCTGGTCGCTGACCTCGGTGATCATCGCGAACATCTGGATCGGCGTCCCGTTCAACCTGGTCGTACTCCACAGCGGCCTGCAGTCCATCCCGGCGAGCCTGTACGAGGCGGCGGCCCTGGACGGGGCGAACGCCTGGCAGCGCTTCTGGCGCATCACCTTCCCGCTGCTGCGCCCGGTCTCCGCCATC
The DNA here is from genome assembly GCF_042880295.1 of Streptomyces sp. NPDC058307. Taxonomy (NCBI): domain Bacteria; kingdom Bacillati; phylum Actinomycetota; class Actinomycetes; order Kitasatosporales; family Streptomycetaceae; genus Streptomyces; species Streptomyces sp. NPDC058307. The sequence goes on along the minus strand of NZ_JBHVYZ010000141.1, from coordinate 3,541 downwards.
ACCCTCCTGCTGGGCCTCGTCTACACCCTCAAGGTCTTCGACATCATCTGGATCATGACCAAGGGCGGCCCCGCCGACTCCTCCACCACCTTCGCCACCTGGTCCTACCAGCTCGGCTTCGGCAACCTGCTGCCCGCCTTCGGCCCCGGCGCCGCCGTCGGCAACCTGCTCGTGCTCGCCGCCCTGGTCTTCGGCCTCATCTACGTGCGCCTCCAGCGAAAGCAGGCGCTGTCATGACGACCCGCCTGAAGACCGTCCTCGGTCTGCTGCTGACCGCGATCATGCTCTTCCCGGTCTACTGGATGCTCAACGTGTCCCTCACCCGCGACCAGGACATGCGCAAGAGCCCGCCGGATCTCTTCCCCGCCCACCCCACCCTGGAGGGCTACCGGGCCGTCATCGACCAGCAGTTGCCCTACCTGGGCACCAGCCTCGTCATCGGCCTCGGCACCGTCGCCCTGACCGTGGCCCTGGCCGCCCCGGCCGGCTACGCGCTGGCCAAACTGCGCCCACGCGGCGGCGGCATCCTCAGCTTCGTCCTCCTCGCCGCCCAGATGATCCCCGGCATCATCATGGCGATGGGCTTCTACGCCATCTACCTCCAACTCGGCCTGCTCCAGTCCGTTCCCGGCCTGATCGTCGCCGACTCCACCCTCGCCGTGCCGTTCGCGGTCCTCATCTTCACCGCGTTCATGTCCGGCATCCCCGGCGAACTCCTCCAGGCCGCGCAGGTGGACGGAGCGCGGGCCCTGCGCACCTTCTGGTCCGTCGTGCTGCCGATGAGCCGCAACTCCGTCGTCACCGTGTCACTGTTCGCGTTCCTGTGGTCCTGGTCCGACTTCATCTTTGCCAGCACCCTCGCCGGCGGCGGCGCCCACGAGCCGATCACCCTCGGCATCTACCACTACATCGGCAACAACAACCAACAGTGGAACGCCATCATGGCCACCGCCGCCGTCGCCTCCCTGCCCGCCACGGTGATCCTCGTCCTCGCCCAGCGCTACGTCGCCGCCGGCGTCACCGCCGGTGCCGTCAAGGACTGACCTGCGCGGTGCGGCCGTTCCCCCCTGACGATCCCTGCTCGAGAAACGAGTGCCTCTTCATGACCGCCGACCGCCCCGGCCCGGCCTTCTCCGTCCAGGACATCCCGTTCAGCACGCACGGCTCCTGGTTCGGCATCTCCCCCGTGCTCGCGGAGAAGACACGTGCCGAGGACCTCCACCTCGTCTCGCACCAGAACGGCATGCACGCCGTCCTGCGCCTCGTACCCCTCGACCCCGCGACGGGCGAGCGCGCCGAGACCCTGGTCGAGGCCACACCGGGCCTGCTGAGCTGGACTGGCCCGGCCGGGCGGGTGGATCTCACCTACGAGACGCCGGACACCGTACGACTGCGCGGCGCGGGTGTGCCGCTGCGGATCTCGGCGGCGGCCCGGACGCTGACCCCGTTCAGCGGGACGTACTTCTACCGCGAACCGGCCGCCGACGCGTACGTGTTCACCTCGTACGAGACCGGACGCCGCTATCGGATCACCCTGCTGTCCGGCACGGTGACCGAGGTGTTCGGCAGCCAGGCCCTGGGCAGCGCCGACCGCGGTGTCACCGTCGCCGCCGACGCGGACGGCGAGTGGGAGATCGCCCTCGAGGAACTCGACACCGCCCGCCCGCCCTACGCGTCGACGGCGGCCTTCGGCAAGGTCGTCGAGGCCGCGCGGAACGCCTTCGCGGACTTCGTCGACTCCGTGGCCCCCTGGCGCTCGTCCGCCACCCCGGCCGCCGAACTCGCCGCGTACGTACTGTGGTCGGCGACCGTACGCCCGGCCGGCCTGGTCACCCGGCCCGGTGTCCTGATGTCCAAGCACTGGATGGACAAGGTCTGGAGCTGGGACCACTGCTTCAACGCCCTCGCCCTGGGGCCCGGTTGCCCCGAACTGGCTCTGGACCAGTTCCAGCTGCCCTTCGACCACCAGGACGACAGCGGTGCCCTGCCCGACTCCGTCACCCACTCCGAGGTGCTCCGCAACTTCGTCAAACCCCCCATCCACGGCTGGGCGTTCGGCCATCTGCGCCGCCGGATGCCCGTCCCCCTGGAGCGGGCGGAGCTGACCGAGGCGTACGACAGGCTGGAACGCTGGACGGAGTTCTGGCTCACCGCCCGGCGCGCTCCCGGCGCCGCCCTGCCGCACTACCAGCACGGCAACGACAGCGGCTGGGACAACGCCACCGCCTTCGACCCCGAGCGCGTGGTCGTCACCGCGGACCTGGCCGCCTTCCTCATCCTCCAACTGCGTGAACTCGCGGACCTGGCAACGCACTTGGAGAGGCCGGAAGACGCCCGCCGGTGGACGCGCGCCGCCGAGGAGACCCAGCGGGCGATGCTCGACCAGCTCTGGACGGGCGACCGGTTCGTCACCCGGGGCGTCGACAGCGGCGACACCTGGAGCACGTCCAGCCTGCTCGACCTGATGCCCATCGTGCTGGGCGAACATCTGCCCCAGGACATCAGTGATGTGCTGGCCGGCCGGATCGAGGCCCATCTGACCCCGTACGGCCTGGCCACCGAGCTGCCGACCTCGCCGCACTACCTCCCCGACGGCTACTGGCGCGGCCCCATCTGGGCCCCCGCCACGGTCCTCGTCGAGGACGGACTGCGCCGCGGCGGCCACCACCGGCTGGCGGACGGGATCAGCGCCCGCTTCCGCGCGCTGTGCGAGGACCACGGCTTCGCGGAGAACTTCGACGCCCTGGCCGGGACGGGTCTGCGCGACCGCGCCTACACCTGGACGGCCGCCGCCTATCTCCTCCTCGCCGAGGCGCACGCGCAGCGGGGCGGCGGGTGAGACCGGTTGGGGCGGGGACTTCATAGGGGCGTTCCCCGCGGCCGCCTCGCTCAGTCGAGGACCGCGGTGGCCTCGACCTCGACCAGGTGGTCGGGGACGTCCAGTGCCGCGACGCCCAGGAGCGTGGCCGGCGGAACCGGGGTGACTCCCAGTTTCGCGGCCGCCCGCGCGATCCCCTCCAGGAGCCGGGGCATCTTGTCGGGTGTCCAGTCGACGACGTGGACGTTCAGTTTCGCCACGTCGTCGAAGGAACCGCCGGCTTCGGCCAGGGCCGTGCCGACGTTGAGGTAGCACTGCTCGACCTGCGCGGCGAGGTCGCCCTCGCCGACCGTGCGGCCCTCGGCGTCCCAGGAGACCTGCCCGGCGACGAAGACCAGCCTCGTGCCGGACGCGATCGACACCTGCCGGTAGACATCGATCTCCGGCAGCCCGCCGGGATTCAGCAAGGTGATGGCCATTCTCTGTGCCTCCGTCGTCGGGCACTGCGGCCCGTAGTCTCTTGTGGTTACTGGGAAACCGTAGGAGAGCGACCGCTGACATGGAAGAACGCACTTTTCCGTGACTGGGTAACCCGCGGGTGACCGAGCAGCTCAGCGGCCTGGAGGGACCCTGACCGGTGGAGCGTGCGTGAAAACCCTGTGGAAGCGCTGATGCTCCTATTGCCTGTCAAGCGGCTTGGAGCCAGTCGCGGTAGGCGTGGGC
>NZ_JBHVYZ010000140.1:0-4238 GCF_042880295.1 Streptomyces sp. NPDC058307 | reverse complement strand
CCGCCTGACGGCCCCCTCCGGCACCAAAAAGGGCGAGGCCCGAAGACCCCGCCCGCTGCCACCAAAACTCCAGGTCACGGCCAGACAAGGCAATAAGGCTGATGCCCCGCCTCATGCAACCGGTGGCTGAAGTCCTGCCACTCGTGCAGCAGTTGGTAGACGTTGAACGCGTCCCGTGGGCCGCCCCGGTCCGGGACCGTCGACCAGATGAACGCCGCCGCGCCGACCGCTTCCTCGCCTATGCCGCGCAGCGGGTCCACGACCGTCATGGGGAGCTTGACCACCGCGTAGTCGGGGTGCAGGACGACCAGTTCGAGCGGGGGGACCTTGTTCAGGGGGACGCCCTCGATGCCGGTGAGGACCATCGCCGCCATGGTCTCCGGCTTGATCTTGGTGAACATGCCGTTCATGCCGAGCTCGTCGCCGCCGAGTTCCTCGGGGCGCATCGAGATCGGGACGCGGGCCGCGGTCGCGCCGTCGGGCGCGCCGAAGTACTTGTACGTCACCCCCACCCGACCACCATTCCTGCTTCCCGCCCTCAACGGATCGATCCGACGTTCGATACGTCGCTCGTCGCGTTCCGACTCATCCGGGGTGCCCGAGGCAGCGCGTCCCTGACGTGTCTCGGCCGCTTCCTCCGCCTCGCGCCGGTGCCTTCCCCGCCGGGCACGTCGAGGACCCAGGTCATCGGTCCCCTCGCCCAGTCCGCCACCGCGATGCATATCTCCACCCGACTGCTTTTTTAGGACGCGCGACCCCCGCCGCGCAACCCGATCATCGTGTCAGTGACCTCCCCCACGGCCGCCCGCCGAAACGTGCGTTGAAACACCTGTCCGCAGGATCTTCGCAGCCACCGAACGAACGGCTCCGTGCCGTCGTCCCCGTGAGCTGTGTGTATCTGCATCCAGTTTCGCAGATCGTGGGGCGCCGGGGCGTTCCGAGGGCTGGCCTACCCTGAGGTAGTCACCGGCAACGGAGTCCGAGAAAGCCGAACCCACCGGAAAAGGTCGGAGTAGTCGCAAGACATGAGTGAATTGCCCTATTCGTACGATGCGCCTGTCTCGCAGGCCCTGTTCGACCGCGCGTCCGCCGTCACGCCCGGCGGCGTGAACTCCCCGGTCCGCGCCTTCCGTGCCGTGGGCGGTACCCCCCGCTTCATGGTGTCCGGCACCGGCCCCTACCTGACGGACGCCGACGGACGCGAGTACGTCGACCTCGTCTGCTCCTGGGGCCCCATGATCCTCGGGCACTCGCACCCCGAAGTCATCGCCGCCGTCCAGGAGGCGGTGTCCAAGGGCACCTCCTTCGGTACCCCGGGGGAGGGCGAGGTCGCGCTCGCCGAGGAGATCGTGGCCAGGGTCGAGCCCGTCGACCAGGTGCGGCTCGTCTCCAGCGGGACCGAGGCCACCATGTCCGCGATCCGGCTCGCCCGCGGCTTCACCCGGCGCACCAAGGTCATCAAGTTCGCCGGGTGTTACCACGGTCACGTCGACTCGCTGCTGGCCGCGGCGGGCAGCGGTGTGGCCACCTTCGCGCTCCCCGACACCCCGGGTGTCACCGGTGCCCAGGCCGCCGACACGATCGTGCTGCCGTACAACGATCTCGAGGCCGTCCACGAGGCGTTCCACCGGCACCCCGGCGAGATCGCCTGTGTGATCACCGAGGCCTCGCCCGGCAACATGGGCGTCGTGCCGCCGCTGCCCGGGTTCAACCAGGGGCTGAAGGACGCCTGCGCGCAGAACGGCGCCCTCTACATCTCCGACGAGGTCATGACCGGGTTCCGTACCAGCCGCAGCGGCTGGTACGGCATCGACGGCGTCCGGCCCGATCTGCTGACCTTCGGGAAGGTCATGGGTGGCGGTTTCCCCGCCGCCGCATTCGGGGGCCGTGCCGATGTCATGGCCCACCTCGCCCCCGCCGGACCCGTCTACCAGGCCGGCACCCTCTCCGGGAACCCCGTCGCCACCGCCGCCGGCCTCGCCCAGCTGCGGCTGCTCGACGACGCGGCCTACGTCAAGATCGACGCCGTCTCCGGGCAGATCCGGTCGCTGGTCTCCGAGGCGCTCACCAAGGAAGGCGTCGCACACACCGTGCAGAGCGCCTCCAACATGTTCTCGGTGTTCTTCACCGACCGGCCGGTGCGCAGCTACGAGGACGCCAAGGCGCAGGAGTCCTTCCGGTTCACGGCGTTCTTCCACTCCCTTCTGGAGAACGGCGTCTACCTGCCGCCTTCCTCCTTCGAGTCGTGGTTCGTCTCCACGGCCCACGACGAGCAGGCGGTTCAGCGGATCGCCGACGCCCTTCCGGCGGCGGCCCGAGCGGCGGCGGAGGCCACGGCAGCATGAGCACCCCGACCATCAGCGACATCACCGTCGTCCACCTCATGCGGCACGGCGAGGTCGAAAACCCCGACGGCGTCCTCTACGGCCGTCTCGAGGGCTACCACCTCTCCGAGCTCGGGCGGCAGATGGCCGACCGGGTCGCCGAGCACCTGGCCTCCCGGGACGTCACCCACGTCTGCGCCTCCCCGCTGGAGCGGGCGCAGGAGACCGCCACACCGATCGCCAAGGCGCACAGCCTCGACATCGCGACCGACGAGCGGCTCATCGAGGCCGAGAACGTCTTCCAGGGCAAGACCTTCGGCGTGGGCGACGGGGCGCTGAAGAACCCGGAGAACTGGAAGTACCTCGTCAACCCCATGAAGCCGTCCTGGGGAGAGCCGTACATCGACCAGGTCGTCCGGATGAAGGGCGCGCTGGACGCGGCCAGGGACCGGGCGCGCGGTCATGAGGCGGTACTGGTCAGCCACCAGCTGCCGATCTGGATCGTGCGGTCCTACGTCGAGAAGCGGCGGCTGTGGCATGACCCGCGCAAGCGGCAGTGCACGCTCGCCTCCCTCACGTCCTTCACCTACCAGGGCGACAGGATCGTCTCCGTCGGCTACAGCGAGCCCGCGATCGATCTCGTGCCGGTCCATCTCCGGGCGGGTGCGAAGCCGGTGAAGGGCGGGAGCAAGGGGTTCGGGGCGTAGCGCTCCGCAGGAAACCGGGCATGAAGGCCGTGGGGAGCTGCGGGTCCGTCGTGGCTGGGCGCGCCCGCGCGGCGGGGCCGCATAGTGATACGGCCCCGCGCCCCTTCGGGGCGCGTTGCTGTTACCGAATCCGGAAATAGTGCCGGAACCTTTCCCCTCCTCGTCTCCTCTGACTGGGTGACCACCGGAGAACGTGACGAATCGGGGAAACATGCCCACTCTCAGTCGAAGGGGAGCAATAGGGCTCGGTGCGGGCGCCGCGGCCGCCGTGGGGCTCTCGGGGTGCGGAAACCTCACCGGGTCGGACGGGGTGCGCCACACCTCGGGGCCCGCCCCGAGCAAGAGCCCCACCCCCACGGCCCGCCCCATCGGCGACGGCTCCACCTCCTTCACCGGCAAGCAGCCCCACCAGCCCGGCAAGCCGGTGCCGCTGGAGCCCGGCCAGACCCCGCCGCAGTTCGTCGTCTTCTCCTGGGACGGCGCCGGCGAGGTCGGCAACGGCCTCTTCCCGCGCTTCCTCGACCTCGCCCGGAAGCACGACGCGCACATGACCTTCTTCCTCTCCGGGCTGTATCTGCTCCCCGAGTCGAAGAAGCGACTCTACGACCCCCCGAACAACCCCCGCGGCGCCTCCGACATCGGCTACCTCACCGACGCGCACGTCAAGGCGACCCTCACCAACGTCCGCCGGGCCTGGCTCGAGGGGCACGAGATCGGCACCCACTTCAACGGCCACTTCTGCTCCGGCTACGGCACCGTCGGCAACTGGACGCCGCAGCAGTGGAAGAGCGAGATCGAGCAGGCGAAATCCTTCGTCAAGCAGTGGCGCACCAACACCGGCTGGACCGACCTGCCCGCGCTGCCCTTCGACTACGACAAGGAACTCGTCGGCGGCCGCACCCCCTGCCTCCTCGGCCAGGACAACCTGCTGCCCACCGCCCGCGAGCTCGGCTGGCGCTACGACGCCTCCTCGCCCGGCGGCCGCCAGGTCTGGCCCGAGAAGAAGAACGGCATCTGGGACCTGCCGCTCCAGGCGATACCTTTCCCCGGCCGCGGCTTCGAGGTCCTGTCCATGGACTACAACATGCTCGCCAACCAGTCGGTCAACTCGACCAACGCGCCCGCCCACAACTACCCGGCCTGGCGCGAGCAGTCCGCCGGGGCCTACATCGCCGGCTTCCAGCGGGCCTACGAGACCAACCGCGCC
>NZ_JBHVYZ010000139.1:0-4495 GCF_042880295.1 Streptomyces sp. NPDC058307 | reverse complement strand
TTTTTTTTTTTTGTTTTTTTTTTTTTTTTTTTTTTTTTTTTTGGTGTTTTTTTTTTTTTTTTTTTTTGGGGGGGGGGGGGGGCGGCTGCCGCCCCCCCCCGCCCCCCCCCACCCCCATGCACGTGGCAAGGAAGGGGTTCAGTGGTGGCCAATCAGTCAGACTTCGGTAAGCGACTGCGAACACTCAGGCAGGAACAAGGCATGTCCCAGGCGCAGTTGGCCGGCGACGAGATCTCCGCCGGCTACCTCTCCCGCCTGGAGTCCGGTGCCCGGCCGCCCACCCCCAAGATCATCGCCTACCTCGCTGAACGGCTCGATGTATCCCCGTCCGCGTTCGACGGCCCGCCGGTCGCGGACGAGGCGCCGGTCGCGGCCCTGGTCAGAGCGATCACCGCGACGCCCGACGGCGAAGGCCAGGTCGGCGAGGTGCTGAACCGTCTGGCATACCACCAGACCGATCTGTCCCTGCCGTTGCGGTGGCTGGCCCTGTGGTCGCTGGCCGGGATCCGGTCGGAGGGCGCCACGCACGAGGGTCAGCTGTCCCTGGGCCAGGAGCTGCTCCAGACCGCCGAGGAGAGCGGCATCCCCGAGCTGCGTGTCCGCTCCCTGGTTCTGGTGTCACGCCTCTACCGCTCGGTCGGTGACATGAAGGCGGCCAACGCCTGTGCCGACGACGCCTACTCCACCGCGATCGAGCATGACGTGCCCAGAGACGACACGGTACGCGCGCTCATGGTACTGATCTCCACGGAGGCCGAGACGAGCCGGCTGCACGACGCGCTGAAGTACGTGGCGGACCTGGAGGTGCTCTCGAAGCACACCACGCGGACCATGCGGGTCGAAGCCCTGTGGACCGCTGCCAGCGTGTACGTCCGGCAGGGAAACCACGCGGCCGCCGCGGCCCGGCTGGCCGAGGCACTGGCACTGAGCAGCAGCGCCGACGACCTCCGGCTGTGGATGCGGCTGCGCTTCGCCGCCGCGTCGCTCTACCTGCAGATGCACCCCAGCCGGCTCTCCGACGCCCAGCAGATCCTCAAGGAGGTCGAGCCCGCACTCGCCCTGATCGGGGACGCCGGGCAGTACCTGGAGTTCCGCACGATCCGCGCCCATGCACATTTCCAGGCGGGGGAACTCGACGCGGCACGCACCCTGTGCGAGGAGATCCGCCCCGACGCAAAGAAGCTCGAGTTCCGCGACATGATCCGGTTCGAGGTACTGGTCCATCTGCTCGACATCATCTCCGGGCAGGTGGAGGCCGGGGTGCGCGCCATCGAGGTGCTGGCCGGCAAGGCGCACGAGGCGTCCAACATGGATCTCGCCGCGGAGATCTGGAAGAACCTCGCGGAAACCCTGGCCTTCGTCCAGTCGGCGAAGTCAGGCCCCGGGGCGATCGATTCATAGTCCCCGCCTCACATCCCCACCCGGTCCCCGCCCTCGCATTCCCCGCCTCGCATTCCGCCCAGAGGCGGGACGGGCATGCATCAGGGACTTCACCGGTGGAGAACAGGGGTGGGTTCATTCCTGAGCTGGAGGAAGCACAGTGATCACCGATCCCGCCCTGGCCACCCGCCGAGCGCACGCAGTGCGTACGCCTTATGCCGCCCTCCCCCCGACACGTCCCGCGAGTCCTGGTGCGCGCACCGCAGTTGCAGAACGGGCGCTCTCGCCGTCGCTGAACACTCTGGACGCCCTGTTCGCCCAGGTGGCCCAGCGCAACCCGGACGCTGTCGCCGTCCAGGACGCCCGCGGCGAACTGAGTTTCGCCAAGGCCGAGTCGTGGGCCGCACGGCTGGCATCGGTCCTGGTGCACAGTGGGGTCCAGCTCGGCGATCCGGTGATCATCCACTGCGACGACCACCGGCAAGCGCTGATAGCGCAGTTGGCCGTCCTGAAGGCGGGAGGTGTGTGTGTGCCCGCCGCGCACGGTCTCGGCCGATCGGAACTCCGTGGTGTCGCCGCGGTCAGCTGCGCCTCGACCATCCTGTGCAGCCGTTCCACCCAGGAAGCCTGGCCGCGGCGGCACACCATCCTCTCGCTCGACGACGAGGAGGCCCGTCGGCGGATCACCGCTCAGCGGCTGGAACCGGCACTGCCCCTTTCGCACCCCAGGGAAGCCGCCTACCTAATGGTCCACGACGGGGGCCGGCATGGGCTCACCGGGCACCTGGTCGACCACTACGCCTGGCGACTCGCCGTGGCTGAGCGGATCCGGACAGCGGGCCCCGCTCCGCGCCGGGTCTTCGTGGCCGGCCCGCCGGCCGATCCGCGCGCGTTGTCCGCGATGTGGTGGGCGTTCGCCGGCGGAGGATCGCTGCGCACGCTGCCGGGTACGGGAACGTCGGCACAACGCGACGGGATGGTGTCCGCCGCCGTGTTCAGCCCCGAGGAGTACGACGCCCTCGTGGACGTCCTCCCCGTCCGGCCGCGGCTGGTGCAGCTCGTCGGCGGGCCCGTACCGAGCGATCTCGTGGCCCGGCACTTCACGGCCCTGCCCGGCACCCGGCTGCGTGCCGACTTCGCCCCTGTGGACGGCGCCCTGCCCTGGGTCTCCCGGGAGTTCACGCCAGCCGGCGGGGCGACGTCCTGGGTGGGTACGCTCGGCGCTCCGGTGCCCCAGGTGCAGGTGAGTGTGGTGGACGACCGAGGCCGGCCGCTGGCGGACGGGCAGACGGGTGAGCTCTGCGCCGCCGGCCGCGCGCTCCCCTTCGACACCGTCCGCCGCCCCGGGCGCGCACTGCCGGCCTGGGAGGAGACTCCGCTGCTGCGTTCCGGAATGTCCGGGCGAAGCCTGCCCGGCGGCGGACTCGAACTGGTCGAACCGCCGACGGCAGCCACCTGATCTGCAGTTCTCAAACCCATCAAGCGTGCAAGGGGCTACGTGCTGCTCAACGCAGCGATGGACGCGCCAGGATGCCGGTGCCGAGAGAGGTGGGCGCCTACCTGCTCGTCGGCCAGTTCCAGGTTGTCGGCGTCCAGAGTCACATCCAGTATCTGTTCGACCTTGGCTTCGGCCAGCGCCAGCCCGCGCAATCGAATGCCGGTGAGGAACACCTCCTCGTGCAGCCGCAGACCTCCACGGCCAACCAGGACCAGCCGGGACACAGCGGCTACGCACGACTCCGTGAGACCGGGAGCGACGACTGCGCTGACCCGGTTGATCTGCGAGTTCACGCTGAACACAGCGCTGCGCAGGGTGCGGGTGGCCCGCTGCATCAGGACATGGCCGAGGTGGATGTGGACGAGGTCCGTGCGTCCTTGTGCCGCCTTGTCGTTGAAGGTGATCGGTCGCAGCAGGCCCGGATCCAGGCGTGTGTCCCGGCCTCGCAGGGCGAACTGCCAGGCTCGCCCCAGGTGGGGAACCTCGAAGACCTGCGCTTCGGTCCGGTCGTCACCGATCTCTTCCAGGGGCGGCTGAGCGTCCAGGGCGAGCGCGGTATGGGACCGCCTTCTGCCCGCAGGGCCTCCCGGCTGCGCCCTCTTCACGGGCGACGAGATGCGCCAGCCGACCGGCCTGCGCCGCTACCCCACCGCCCCGGCCACGTCGCCGTCGAGGCCCTCCAGCAGATCGACGACAGCCTCCCGCGCGGATACCTGGCGGGCGACCGCGCCTACAACGACCAGAAGCCGGAGAACTTCCAGCTCCCCATCCGCGCCATGGGCTACGAGCCCGTCTACGACTACGCGAAGGACCAGCTCGGCGTCCAGGCCGGCTTCGCCGGCGCAGAACTCGTCGAGGGCAACTGGTACTGCCCCTCCATGCCCCAGACCCTCAAGGACGCCACCAAGGACCTGATCGCCGAGAAGATCGACAAGCAGACCTGGATCGACCGCATCCGCGCCCGAGCCGCCTACCTCTTCATGCTCAAGCAGCGGCCCGACGCCGAAGGCCACCGCCGCGTGATGTGCCCCGCCGAGGCCAACCGGACCCAGTGCCCCCTCAAGGCCTACGCCCTTGGCCGCGGCATCCATCTGCCCCTCGTAGACCCCGATCCCAGCCCCGCGGGCTCGCCTCCCTGCTGCAGCCAGAAGACAGTCACCGTCCCGCCGGAGGCCGGCGCCAACCTCTGGCAGCCCCTCCAGTACGGCTCCGAAGCCTGGCAGCGCGTGTACTTCCGGCTCCGCAACAGCATCGAAGGCATCAACGGCTACGCCAAGGACCCCCTCTACGAACGCCTCGAAGACGCCGACACCCGCCGCATCCGCGGCATCGCCGCCCAGGCCCTCCTGCTGGCCTTCCAACTGGCCCACGCCAACCGCCGCAAGCTCAGGGCCTGGGCCGACTCGATCGCTCTCCACGACGACCGACCGCGCCGCCGGCCCACCCGCCGTCAAGACCAAGCCCCTGGGCACCTGGACCCCCAAGGGCTACGTCACCGAACCCTGAGAGCTTCCTCACAAGCCAGCAGTAGTCCGCAGTCGAACCATCAGCCCCCGGCATAGCAACCGAAGATCCACACGCCCAAAAACCGGACCGCCGACGGCCCCAGCCGTCGGC
>NZ_JBHVYZ010000138.1:0-4514 GCF_042880295.1 Streptomyces sp. NPDC058307 | reverse complement strand
GGTCAGCACCGTCTCGCACTTCAGACTGTGCGGGCCGGTGGGGGCGGGCGTTTTTGCGCAGTTCCCCGCGCCCCTGATGCCTGCGGCGCAGCTGCGGCTCCGGCGGGGGCGTGTGTAGCGCCGACGGTTTCGTCGTGGGTCGGGGCCGGGGTGGGGGGTGTCCGTCCTCGGTCCGGCGGACGGCCAGTGGTGGCGCGCAAGGTGGCTAACGGTCCCTACTGGCGCAGGCGACCGCAACCCCCTAGGGGCGCGGGGAACTGCGCGACCAGCCCCCACCGACCCGCGCCCGCCCGGCAACCGCTACACCCGCGGCGTTCCCGTCACCGACATCACCAGGGAGTACAGAGAGGTCGTGGCCGCGATGAACAGCCGGTTGCCCTTCGGGCCGCCGAACGTCACGTTGGCCACCGGCTCGGGCACCCGGACGCGGCCGATCAGCGTGCCGTCGGGGTCGTAGCAGTGGATGCCGTCGGCCAGGGCGGCGGCCCACAGCCGGCCCTCGTCGTCGAAGCGGATGTTGTCGAAGTGGACGCCCTTGCGAGCTTCGGCGAAGACCTTGCCGCCGGAGAGCGTGCCGTCGGCGTGGACGTCGTACCGGTGGATCCGGGCCGCCCGGGAGTCGGAGACGTACAGCTGCCGCTCGTCGGGGGACAGGATCACCCCGTTGGGCCCGTCCAGCCCGTCGGCGGCGAGGGACACCTCGCCCGTGGCCGGATCGATCCGGTACACGTGGCACGCGCCGATCTCGGACTCGGCCCGGTGCCCCTCGTAGTCGCTGAGGATGCCGAAGTCCGGGTCGGAGAACCAGATCGTGCCGTCGGAGCGTACGACGGAGTCGTTCGGGCTGTTCAGTCGCTTGCCCTGGTAGCGCTCGGCCAGGACGGTCACCGTGCCGTCGGGCTCGGTGCGGGTGACGCGGCGGTTGCCCTGTTCGCAGCTGACGAGGCGGCCCTGGCGGTCGACGGTGTTGCCGTTGGTGTTGCCGGCCGGGGTGCGGAAGACGCCGACCGTGCCGGTGGTCTCGTCCCAGCGCAGGAGGCGGTCGTTCGGGATGTCGCTCCAGAGGAGCTGCCGCCAGGCGGGCAGATAGACGGGTCCCTCGGCCCAACGGCAGCCGTCGTACAGGACCTCCAGCCTGCTGTCACCGTTGGTGCAGGGCCGGAAGCGGTCGTCCAGGATCTCGTAGAGGCTGTCGGAGCCGGGCATGGGGTGTGTCCTCTCGGGTCGGGGGGTGGGACGGGGTCAGCGGCGGCCGGTCCTGCGGAGGTGGTGGCGCACCGCGCGCTGGGCGACCGGGCCCAGGTCCTCCAGCGCGGCGACGAGCACGCCGAGCTGCTCCAGGGCGTCCAGGGCCGAGGTGGCCCCGGCCGCGTCGACTCCTTCGTACAGCTCGATGCCCACGAAGGAGGCGGCGACCGCCCGGGCCAGGCCCGCGGGGTCGGCGAACTCTCCGAAGGGCGTGGCCGTGAGGACTCTGGTGAGGACCTGCTCGATCTCGGCGATCCACAGTTCCAGGCCCGCCGCGGTGGCGGGGCCGAGGGTGGCGTGGGTCTGGGCGCCGGCCAGCAGCTGGCCGAGGAGGGCCACATGTCCGCCGGCCCGCTCCTCCTCGTGGACCCTGCGCCCCACCGCGAGGAGTTCGGACAGCGAGGTCACGGCGGCCAGCCGCTCCCGGTAGCGGGCCACCGCGCGCTCCGCCCCGTAACGGCAGGCCGCGGCGAGGAGTTCGTCGACGGAGCCGAAGTGGTAGAAGACCAGCGCCTGGTTGACCCCGGCGGCCGCCGCGACCGTACGGGCGGAGGTCTTGGCGATGCCCTGTTCGGTGAGGACCCGCAGGGCGCCGTCCAGGAGTTTGGCCTTCGTCTCCAGGGACTTCGGGGACTCGGGGCTCACGCGCGCGCCTCCTCTCGGAGAGGACGGAGACCGGGGCGGACACCGCAGGTCGCGATGTCGCTGTACGTCGCCTCGAAGGAGCCCTCGTAGCCGAACAGCGGACCGAAGTACCGGTTGACGACCCGGACCCGGATGCGGAAACGGCCCGCCCTGTCGTCGTACGACTCCCGCACCTCCGCACGCGCGCCGACCAGCTCGGGCACCCGGACGTCCACCACGCCCTCCCGGAACCGGTGCTCCCCGGAGCGGATCAGCAGCGAGCCGTCGGGCTCGGCGCGGAGGTGGAGCTCGCTGGCCAGGTGCTGGTGGGTGCCGAGGTAGTCGAGGATGCGGTCGCCCTTGGGGCTCAGCACCATCTGGGCGTCGAAGCGGCGGGGGCGGCCGGACAGGTGGAAGGTGCGCACGAAGGTCACCGTCTCACGGCCGTAGGTGTCCACGTAGGGCACGTTCTCGATCACGAACGGCACGTTGCGCCCCGGTCTCGGCACCAGGATGTTGCGGGTCGTACCGAGGGCCAGGAAGGGCTTCACGAAGGCCCCGCCGTGCCAGACGCGTTCCATCACACCCCGGCCGACGCAGGCCTCGCCGGTCGTCAGGCCGACCGAGAAGCGGCGCTGGAGCTGGGGGTGCAGGCGGTCGAAGTCGGCGCCCATCACCGTGCGGAACATCGAGGTCATCGCGGGGTCTCCAGGGTGCGAAGGACACGCGGCGCACGCACGCGTGTGGCGGGCCGGCGCAGACAGCGGCGGGCGGCCGGGGTGCCGGGCAGGGGGGACGTGAACAGGGCCAGCGAGATGACGACGGCGAGGAGAAGTGGCCAGGCGTAGGCCATCGACGCGGCCAGCGGGCCGAAGAGGTGCAGGAAGCGCTCCATGCCGAGTCCGGTGCAGGCGACGAGCACGACGAGGGCGCGGGCCAGGAGCTCCGCCAGCCAGTTCCACAGGGCCCGCTCGGGGGTGATCCCCCGCTCCATCCACAGCCGCAGCCGGTCGAAGGACCAGGCCGTGGCCCAGCCGATGAGCGGGCGGAAGAGCAGGCGGTCGGCGACTGCGCCGACGCGGCCCCAGCGAGGACGGTAGTCGTAGCCGGTCAGGAACAGGACGCCGTCGCCGTCGGGGACATAGCGCCAGTAGCCGCTGCCCTCCGCCAGGAGCGAGAGCGGGTGCGGGGAGGAGAAGCGCAGGGCGGAGGTGCGGGTGCCGTCGGGGCGTTCCCGCTCCCCCGCGCACACGCCGGTGCCGGCGACGGTGAGACCGGGCAGCACGCGCGTGGCGTACCGGAAGCGCTGCGGCTCGCCCTCCCCGCGCGGGAGGTAGGCGATCCGGGTGAAGCGGAGGTCCCAGCGCTGGTGCTGGGACGGTTCCTGTGTCCGTGCCCAGAGGTCGTCGAGATCGGCACGGATGCGGGCCTCGATGTAAAGCCCCATTGATCCCCCCAAGCGAGCTAGGTGTTTGAGCGACCGCTCAAATCTATTGGGCAGGAAGGTACACGCTTTTGAGCGATCGCTCAATCATGGGGACCGAGAAAACCCCGGCCCGCGCGGGCCGGGGTTCGTCACTGTCGTGGCGCGGCTCGGTCAGTCGGCGAGGTGCCGCTCCACCGTCTCCACCTTGGAGGTCAGACCGTCCGTGACGCCGGGCCGGATGTCCGCCTTGAGCACCAACGACACCCGCGGCGCCCGCGCCTCCACGGCGGCCACAGCACGCTTCACGACGTCCATGACCTCGTCCCAGTCACCCTCGATCGAGGTGAACATCGCGTCGGTACGGTTGGGCAGCCCCGACTCACGCACGACCCGCACGGCGTCGGCGACGTACTCCCCCACGTCCTCGCCGACCCCGAGCGGGGTCACGGAAAAGGCGACGATCATGCGTTCACGGTCCCTTCCTGCTCCTTGCGGGCACGGGAGGCGATGACGGCGTCCTCGGCCTCGCGCTTGAGCCTGCGCTCGGCGAAGAAACCGCCGGTCGGCAGCACGGAGAGCACGAAGAACCAGATCCCCGTCCTCGCGGACCACTTGGTGCGGTTCCAGGCGTCGAGCCAGAAGATCACGTAGAGGATGAACAGGACACCGTGGACCATGCCCATCACCGGCACGGCGTTGAAGTCCGTGGTCCGCTTCAGCACCGAGCAGACGAGCAGGAGCAGGAACGAGATCGCCTCCGGAGCGGAGACCAGGCGGAGGCGTCGGAGGGCGGAGGCTGTCTTGAGGTCCACGGGTCACCTTCGGTGGGAGGTACGTCGACGGTTTGTGAACGCACGCACAAGCGTTCGTCCATTGTGACAAATGGTTCGGGGGTCTGAGGTAGGGGGTGCCGGATCAGGTCGTTTGGCGGCCGCGACCCGGTGGGGACTGGTCGCGCAGTTCCCCGCGCCCCTAAGGGGTTGCAGTCGCCTGTGCCCACGATGGAACCGCTCGCCACCCCACGCGCCGCGGCGGACCGCTCGCCATCTCGCGAGCCCGGCACACCGTCGCCACCTCCCGCGCCACGACGGGCCGTTCGCCGGGTCGCGCGCCACGACGGGCCGTTGGCCGCGTACGGCGGGCAGGGGACGGGGTGGGGGGGTCCGCCCGCAGCGGCCGGCGTCCGTTACCGAGCACAACCGAAGCAACAGCAACC
>NZ_JBHVYZ010000137.1:0-4623 GCF_042880295.1 Streptomyces sp. NPDC058307 | reverse complement strand
CGCTGCGGGCGGACACCCCCCACCCCGTCCCCTGCCCGCCGTACGCGGCCAACCGTCCCTGGCGGCGCGCGGTCCGGCGAACGGCCCGCGCGTGGTGCGCGAGGTGGCCCACGGTCCGTCCTGGCGCGGGCGACTGCAGCTCCCAGGGGCGCGGGGAACTGCGCGACCAGCCACCACCGGCCCGCACTCGCCATACGACAGCACCCGGCACCCCCTTGGGGCAATCCTCAGATCCGGTCCAGAACCCGCGCCAGCAGTGACCCCATCCGTGTCGCGCTGTCGCGGCCCGCCTGGAGGACCTCCTCGTGGTTCAGGGGCTCGCCCGTCATGCCCGCGGCGAGGTTCGTCACCAGGGAGATGCCCAGGATCTCCGCCCCCGCCTCGCGCGCGGCGATCGCCTCGAGGACCGTCGACATGCCCACCAGGTCCGCACCGATGACGCGGGCCATGCGGATCTCGGCCGGGGTCTCGTAGTGCGGGCCCGGGAACTGGGCGTAGACGCCCTCCTCCAGACTCGGGTCGATCTCCTTGCACAGGGCGCGCAGGCGGGGGGAGTAGAGGCCGGTCAGGTCGACGAAGTTCGCGCCGATGATCGGGGAGGTCGCCGTGAGGTTGATGTGGTCGCTGATCAGGACCGGCTGGCCGGGGCGCATGCCCTCGCGGAGGCCGCCGCAGCCGTTGGTGAGGACGATCGTCTTGCAGCCGGCGGCCACCGCGGTACGGACGCCGTGCGCGACGGCGGCCACCCCGCGGCCCTCGTAGTAGTGCGTGCGGCCGAGGAAGACCAGGGCCCGCTTCTCACCGATCCGGTACGAGCGGATCTTGCCGCCGTGTCCCTGCACCGCCGGCGGCGGGAAACCGGGCAGCTCGGTGACCTGGAACTCGGCGTCGGGGGCACCGAGGGCGTCCACGGCCGGTGCCCAGCCGGAGCCCATCACGAGGGCGACGTCGTGGGTCTCGGCGCCGGTCAGTTCGCGCAGGCGCGCGGCGGCGGCGTCGGCGGCGGCATGCGGGTCGCCCTGGATGTCGTCCGGAAGAAGAGATGCGTTCACGCGGATGAGGGTAGCCGGTCCGGGCCTACGCGCGTAGATGACGGAGCTGACGGGATGGCGATCGTTGTCTTGTCGTTTCCGACCAACAGCGCTCAGCAGGGGCGCTTGCGGAGCTCCATGACGTAGTCGTGGGGCGCACCCGCGGACTCCGCCGCGTCCGCGATCTCGCCGAGGTAGCGGGCGGAGGGCAGACCGCCCTCGTAGCCGTTCAGGACGTACGTCCAGGCGTGTTCCTCACCCTCCAGGGTGTGGACCCGCATACGCGTGCGGCGGTAGATGTCCAGGCCCACGCCTTCCCACCGGTCCATCGACTCGTCGTCGGCGGGGGCGATCTCGTAGAGCGCCACGAACACCTGGGAGAGGGGGTCCTCGACGATCGTCGCCAGGGCGCCCTCCCAGCCCATGTGCTCGCCCCCGAAGGTCAGCCGCCACCCGTTCAGCCACCCCGTGGCACGCATCGGCGAGTGCGGGGCGCGGCGGGTCATCAGCCGCGCGTCGAGGTTGCCGGCATAGGCGGCGTAGAGCGACATGGGTCGAGGGTACGGCAGGCTTCCCCGGTGTCTCTCCCGTAACAGTGGCGTCTCGGGGCGCCCCCCGGGCCGTGGCACCCCGCGTCGTACGGGACAATGGAGTACGTGACTCGGATCGTGATCATCGGTGGCGGACCCGGCGGATACGAGGCGGCCCTGGTGGCCGCCCAGCTCGGCGCGGAGGTGACCGTCGTCGACTGCGACGGTCTGGGCGGAGCGTCGGTGCTGACCGACTGCGTGCCGTCGAAGACCCTTATCGCCACGGCCGAGGTGATGACCACCTTCGATTCGTCGTACGAGGAGTTGGGGATCATCGTCGCCGATGACACTCCACCTCTGGAGCAGGCCGCCCGGGTGGTGGGCGTCGACCTCGGCAAGGTCAACCGGCGTGTGAAGCGGCTGGCGCTTGCCCAGTCGCACGACATCACGGCCTCCGTGACGCGTGCCGGTGCCCGGGTGCTGCGCGGGCGTGGCCGTCTGGAGGGCATGCAGGCCCTCGACGGGTCGCGCAAGGTCGTGGTGCGGGCCGTGGACGGGAGCGAGGAGACGCTCGTCGCGGACGCCGTGCTGATCGCCACGGGTGGGCATCCCCGTGAGCTTCCCGACGCCCAGCCCGACGGTGAGCGCATTCTCAACTGGACCCAGGTCTACGACCTCGACGAACTGCCCGAAGAGCTCATCGTGGTCGGGTCCGGTGTCACCGGTGCCGAGTTCGCCGGGGCCTACCAGGCGCTCGGGTCGAAGGTCACGCTCGTGTCGTCGCGGGACCGCGTGCTGCCGGGTGAGGACCCGGACGCGGCCGCGGTGCTCGAGGACGTCTTCCGCCGCCGGGGCATGAACGTCATGGCGCGCTCCCGTGCCCAGTCCGCCAAGCGGGTCGGGGACCGGGTCGAGGTCACGCTGGCGGACGGCCGGGTCATCACCGGCTCGCACTGTCTGATGGCCGTCGGCGCCATTCCCAACAGCGCCGGGATGGGCCTCGAGGAAGCGGGCGTCAAGCTCCGCGAGTCCGGGCACATCTGGACCGACAAGGTGTCCAGGACGACGGCTCCCGGTGTGTACGCCGCCGGTGACGTGACGGGCGTCTTCGCTCTCGCCTCCGTGGCCGCCATGCAGGGGCGTATCGCCATGTACCACTTCCTGGGTGACGCGGTGGCCCCGCTGAACCTGAAGACGGTCTCGTCGAACGTCTTCACCGACCCCGAGATCGCCACCGTCGGGTACTCGCAGTCCGACGTGGACGGCGGGAAGATCGACGCCCGGTCCGTGAAGCTCCCGCTGCTGCGCAATCCGCGCGCCAAGATGCAGGGCATCCGCGACGGCTTCGTCAAGATCTTCTGCCGGCCGGGCACCGGGATCGTCGTGGGCGGTGTCGTCGTCGCGCCCCGCGCCTCGGAACTGATCCATCCCATCTCGCTCGCGGTCGACAACAATCTGACGGTCGAACAGATCGCGAACGCGTTCACCGTTTACCCCTCCCTTTCCGGGTCGATCGCCGAGGTCGCACGGCAGTTGCACACGCGCAAGGAGACCGAGGGCGCCTGACGGCCGAAAGCGATTCCTGCCTGGTCACGGGGAGTTGCGGCCCATTCGTGCGGCATAGGCGGGGAGATTAGGCCCTATACCACTCCCCGTCCTACAGTGCGAACAACTTCTGTAATTCGGCGCAAACTGCTGAAACCAGACGGTCGCTGGGGTTACTGTCAGTTTCGTGTTCGCTGCAGAACGTCGCCAATTGATCCTCGAAATGGTGCGAGCCAATGGGGCCGTGTCGCTCCGTGAGCTCGCCCGCGTCGTCCAGACCTCCGAAGTGACCGTACGGCGGGACGTGCGCGCACTGGAGGCAGAAGGACTCCTCGACCGCCGGCATGGCGGTGCGGTATTGCCGGGCGGGTTCACGCGGGAGTCCGGCTTTCCGCAGAAATCGCATCTCGCGACCGCCGAGAAGACGGCCATCGCCGATCTCGCCGCGGGTCTCGTAGAAGAAGGCGAGGCCATTGTGGTGGGGGCGGGTACCACCACACAGGAGCTGGCCCGCAGGCTCGCCCGGGTTCCCGGGCTGACGGTCGTGACCAATTCCCTCCTGGTGGCCCAGGCATTGGCCCACGCCAACCGGGTGGAGGTCGTGATGACCGGCGGCACCCTGCGCGGTTCCAACTACGCCCTGGTGGGTTCGGGGGCGGAACAGTCGCTCCAGGGGCTCAGGGTCTCGCGGGCCTTCCTCTCCGGGAGCGGGCTCACCGCCGAGCGCGGCCTTTCCACGTCCAACATGCTGTCGGCGTCCGTGGACCGGGCGCTGGTGCAGGCCGCGGCGGAGGTCGTGGTCCTCGCCGACCACACCAAGCTCGGCACCGACACGATGTTCCAGACCGTGCCCACGGACCTCATCACCCGCCTGGTCACGGACGAGCCCCCGGCCCACGACGACCGGGCCGGCACGGAACTCCAGGCGCTCGCCGACCAGGGGGTGCA
Source organism: Streptomyces sp. NPDC058307 (assembly GCF_042880295.1). Lineage (NCBI taxonomy): Bacteria > Bacillati > Actinomycetota > Actinomycetes > Kitasatosporales > Streptomycetaceae > Streptomyces > Streptomyces sp. NPDC058307. Next base: position 569 of record NZ_JBHVYZ010000137.1, on the reverse strand, counting down.
GATCGCCGTGGCCGGCGCGTCGGGAGCGCCGGGGGGTGATCAGGTCCCGGCGCGGCAGCAACAGCGCCGGGACGTGCCCGTTCCGGGCCCCCGCCGCAGCCAGCTCCCGTCGACGGGCCCTGGCCTCCGCACGGCCACGCCCCTGAGCGACCCGACCACGGGCGCGGAGCGGGCACGGGTGGCGGATCTACGGCGCCGCTGAGGCTGCTTGAGGGACGGGGCCGTGGCCTGCGGCGGATGGGTGCCGTGCGGGTTTGGTGGGGGCGGGCGTTGTGCGCCCACGCGGCGGAGCCGCATATGGACACAGTCCCGCGCCCCTGGATGCCTGCGGCGGCCCGTTCCGGTTCGGTGGGGCCGTGTCATGCCACCGTCTCGGGGGACGGGGAAGCGAGGCGCCCCGCGGACCGACTGCTGCGGTCCGCGGGGCGCCTCGAGGGTCGTACGGCCGCTCAGTCCTTGATCTCGCAGATCGCGGCGCCCGAGGTGATCGACGCCCCGACCTCCGCGGACAGGCCCTTGATGGTGCCGGTCTTGTGGGCGTTGAGGGGCTGTTCCATCTTCATGGCCTC
>NZ_JBHVYZ010000136.1:0-4803 GCF_042880295.1 Streptomyces sp. NPDC058307 | reverse complement strand
TCGGTCGCCACCGCGGTCGTCGCCACCGACGGCCGTACGCCCGAAGAAGTCACCCGAATCGCGCTGGACGCACTGGAGTTGAAGGAAGCATGAGCGAGGCAGTGACGCGCATCCAGGTCGGCGGCACCGCGGGCAGCGAGCCGTACGAGGTCCTGGTGGGCCGTCAACTCCTGGGTGAACTCGGCGCGTTGGTGGGGGAGAAGGCCCAGCGGGTCGCGGTCATCCACCCCGAGGCGCTCGCCGACACCGGTGACGCGCTGCGTGCCGACCTCGCCGGGCAGGGCTTCGAGGTCGTCGCCATCCAGGTCCCCAACGCCGAGGAGGCCAAGACCGCCGAGGTCGCCGCCTACTGCTGGAAGGCGCTCGGGCAGTCGGGCTTCACCCGCACGGACGTCGTGGTCGGTGTCGGCGGCGGCGCCACCACCGACCTCGCCGGGTTCGTGGCCGCGACCTGGCTGCGCGGGGTGCGCTGGATCGCGATCCCGACCACCGTGCTCGCCATGGTCGACGCGGCGGTCGGCGGCAAGACCGGCATCAACACCGCCGAGGGCAAGAACCTCGTCGGCGCCTTCCACCCGCCCGCCGGAGTCCTGTGCGACCTGGCCGCGCTGGACTCCCTGCCCGTCAACGACTACGTCTCCGGGCTCGCCGAGATCATCAAGGCCGGCTTCATCGCCGACCCGGCGATCCTGGAGCTCATCGAGTCCGACCCCGAGGCCGCCCGCACCCCGGCGGGCCCGCACACCGCCGAGCTCATCGAGCGCTCGATCCGGGTCAAGGCCGAGGTCGTCTCCTCCGACCTCAAGGAGTCGGGCCTCAGGGAGATCCTCAACTACGGCCACACGCTCGCCCATGCCATCGAGAAGAACGAGCGGTACAAGTGGCGCCACGGCGCCGCTGTCGCCGTGGGCATGCACTTCGCCGCCGAACTGGGCCGCCTGGCGGGCCGGTTGGACGACGCGACGGCCGACCGCCACCGCACCGTTCTCGAATCGGTGGGTCTGCCGCTGCACTACCGCTACGACCAGTGGCCCAAGTTGCTCAAGACCATGAAGGTCGACAAGAAGTCCCGCGGCAACCTGCTCCGCTTCATCGTCCTCGACGGCCTGGGCAAGCCCACCGTTCTGGAGGGCCCGGACCCGGCCGTTCTGCTCGCCGCCTACGGAGAGGTCGGCCAGTAGGTCCCGCGACGGTGTGTTCCGCCGATTCGCCTTCCCTCAGGGGCACTTCGGGCCGTCCCCGGCCGTTTCACCAAATGAGGGCCGGGGGCGGTACCGTTCGGTGACGAGCGGGGTATGCACCACCCCGTAACCAGCGCCGATCAGCCTGACGCGAGTGAGCCGGAGCGGCACGTCGGAGACGAGAGGACGAGCGGGCGGGGACCTTCGGGCCGCGCACGGTCGCACTCCCGGCACCGACGCGAGCGCCCCTCGGGCGAGTGAGCCGAAGAAGACGAGACGGAGTGGCACCGGATGCAGCACGCAGTGGGTTCTCCGCTGCCGCCGCCCCATCAGCCGGGGCACGGACCGGCCGCCGACTGGTCGTCGGCCGCCGCACACCACCCGGGACCGCATCACCAGGGCCCCGCCCCGGTGCCCCCGTCGCCGTCGGCACCGGGCTTCTCCCCGGCTCCGGTGCCGCCGACGCCCCCGCACTCCCAGGTACCGCCCGCGCCCCCGCACTCCCAGGTGCCGCCGACGCCGCGGCACTCGCCGGTCCCGCCCGCGCCGCAGCACTCACCGGGACCGGTGCCGGACACCACCGGCCATGTGCCCCTGCCGCCCGGCGCCCCCATGGGCGCCTACAGCACCCCGCCCGTCGCCGCGCCCGACCCCGCGGGCACGACCCTCGCGGTGCTGCTCATCGGTCCGGCGGGCGCCGGGAAGACGAGCGTCGCCAAGTACTGGGCCGACCACCGCCGGGTCCCCACCGCCCACATCAGCCTCGACGACGTACGCGAGTGGGTCCGCTCGGGCTTCGCCGACCCGCAGTCCGGCTGGAACGACCACTCCGAGGCCCAGTACCGCCTGGCCCGCCGCACCTGCGGCTTCGCCGCCCGCAACTTCCTCGCGAACGGCATCTCCTGCATCCTCGACGACGCGGTCTTCCCGGACCGGCCGGTGGTCGGGCTCGGCGGCTGGAAGCGGCACGTGGGCCCGGGGCTGCTCCCGGTGGTCCTGCTGCCCGGCCTGGAGATCGTCCTGGAGCGCAACGCCGAACGCTCGGGCAACCGACGGCTGACCGACGAAGAGGTCGCGCGGATTCACGGCCGGATGGCCGGCTGGTACGGCTCGGGCCTGCCGATCATCGACAACAGCCAGATGGACGTGCCCCAGACGGCGCGGGTCCTGGACGAGGTCCTGGCGAGGTCCATCGCGAGCCCGCCGAGCTGGTAGGCGCGGTGGTGCGTCGTGGACGGCGCGTCGTGGGCGGCGCTGCCCCACTCGGCTCTCCCGAACGGCGCCGAGACCGCAGCGCTCCTAGGCTCGAGGCATGTCAGAGGTGTACGCCACCCGCAGAGCCCGCCTGCGCGACCGCTGCCAAGCCGGCGGCAGCCAGTCCGCGCTGATCTCCCGCCCGGCCAACGTCCGCTACCTCGCGGGCACCGCCCCCCGCGGCGCCGTCCTCCTGCTCGGCGCCGGTGAGGACGTGCTGCTCTGCCCCGGGCCCCTGGACGACCGCACGGACGGCCGTCCCGACGAGGCCCTGCGGATCCGCACCCTCCCCGGCGCCGGCGGCGACCCCGCCGTCGCCGCGGCCGACCTGGCGGAGGCACGGGGCGGCGGCTCCCTCGCCGTCGAGGAACACCACCTCACCGTGGCCCGCCACCGAGCCATCCGCTCGGTCGTCCCACGGCTGCGCCTGGCCGACCTCGGCGGCGCGGTCGAACAGCTCCGCGTCATCAAGGACGAGGAGGAGATCTCCTGCCTGCGCATCGGCGCCGAGATCGCCGACCAGGCACTGGGCGAGCTCCTGGAGTCCATCCTCGTCGGCCGCACCGAGCGACACCTCGCCCTCGAACTGGAGCGCCGCCTGGTCGACCACGGCGCCGACGGCCCGGCCTTCACCACCTCCGTCGGCACCGGCCCGAACTCCGGCCGCCCGGCCCACCGCCCCACCGACCGCCGCGTGGAGGAAGGTGACTTCCTCTCCGTCTGCCTGGGCGCGAGCTACCGCGGCTACCGCTGCGAGATCGGCCGTACCTTCGTCATCGGTACGTCCCCCGCCGACTGGCAGATCGAGCTCTACGACCTCGTCTTCGCCGCTCAGCGGGCCGGACGGGAGTCGCTGGCGCCCGGCGCGGCCTACCGTGACGTGGACCGGGCGGCCCGCCAGGTACTGGAGTCCGCGGGCCATCACGAGGGGCTCCCGACCCTCACCGGACACGGTGTGGGACTCGAAATCGACGAGGACCCGCAGTTGGCCCCCGCGGCCATGGGTAAACTGGACGCTTGCGTGCCGGTCACCGTCGAACCGGGGGTCCACCTCCCGGGACGGGGCGGCGTCCGGATCGATGACACGCTCGTCGTACGCCCCGAGGCGGACGGCGGACCCGAGCTACTCACCATCACGACCAAGGAGCTGCTCGCACTATAGGCAACGTGCGTGCGCCGGGGTCGTCCACGTCAGTCCAGGAGATTCCGCAACCGTGGCTTCCACGAACGACCTCAAGAACGGCCTGGTGCTCAAGCTCGAAGGCGGCCAGCTCTGGTCCGTCGTCGAGTTCCAGCACGTCAAGCCCGGCAAGGGCCCCGCATTCGTGCGCACCAAGCTCAAGAACGTACTGTCCGGCAAGGTCGTCGACAAGACGTTCAACGCCGGCGTCAAGGTCGAGACGGCCACTGTCGACAAGCGCGACATGCAGTTCTCGTACATGGACGGCGAGTACTTCGTCTTCATGGACATGGAGACCTACGACCAGCTCATGGTCGACCGCAAGGCGGTCGGCGACGCCGCCAACTTCCTGATCGAGGGCTTCACGGCCACCGTGGCGCAGCACGAGGGCGAGGTGCTCTTCGTCGAGCTGCCGGCCGCTGTCGAGCTGACCATCCAGGAGACCGAGCCGGGCGTCCAGGGCGACCGCTCCACCGGTGGCACCAAGCCCGCCATCCTGGAGACCGGCCACCAGATCCAGGTCCCGCTCTTCATCACCACCGGTGAGAAGATCAAGGTCGACACCCGCACGAGCGACTACCTCGGCCGGGTGAACAGCTAACCGTGGCTGCCCGCAACACGGCACGCAAGCGCGCCTTCCAGATCCTCTTCGAGGGCGACCAGCGCGGCGTCGACGTCCTGACGGTCCTGGCGGACTGGATCCGGCTCTCCCGGGAAGACACCCGGCAGCCGCCGGTGAGCGAGTACACGATGCAGCTGGTCGAGGGCTACGCGGAGCACGCGCAGCGCATCGACGAGCTGCTCGCGCAGTACTCGGTCGGCTGGACGCTGGACCGGATGCCGGTCGTCGACCGCAACATCCTGCGTCTGGGCGCCCACGAGCTGATCTGGGCCGACGAGACCCCGGACGCGGTGGTGCTCGACGAGATGGTGCAGCTGGCCAAGGAGTTCTCCACGGACGAGTCGCCCTCGTTCGTGAACGGCCTCCTGGGCCGGCTCAAGGACCTGAAGCCGTCACTGCGCCGGGAGTAGCCCCGCCGGGAGCGCCGGGGACCGCGGTCGTACCTGATCCGCGCTCCTTCGGGGCACGAACTTGTCCGAGGGCCCGCAGCGAACCGCTGTGGGCCCTCAGACGTCCCCGGATGCCCCGACGCTCCTCCAGGCCCGCAGAAAGCCGCCGGGGTGGCC
>NZ_JBHVYZ010000135.1:0-4941 GCF_042880295.1 Streptomyces sp. NPDC058307 | reverse complement strand
ACGCGGTTCCCAGAGCCTCGCCCGGCCGGTCAGGGCGAGCATGGGCATCCAGGCCGGCAGGTCGAGCGCGATGAGGCCTTGTTGATCACTTCGTCGAGGAGCGCGACGATGGCGTCGCCGAACCCGATCGGGTCGTCGCAGGGGGTGAAGTGCCCGAGCCCTTCGGCCTTGACGAACTTGGCGCCCGGGATGAACTTCTCGACGGCCGGGCCGCCGCTCACGTCGTCGTCGCCGGCGGGGTCGTACTCGCCGGTGACGACGTAGACGGGCTTCGCCTGGGCGTCGATCTTGTGCAGGGGGATGGGGCCGTGCGCCGCCGAAGCTCTGCGTGTGCGGTACCCGGACCTCGACGAGTTGGACGCCAAGGTGTGGAGCTCCACGACAATGGCCCTGACCCGTCTCTTCCAGCGCAACGCCACCGCTGCGGGGCTCAGCTACGCGGACGCCGCTCAGGATGTCTTCGATCGGCTCGGCACTCTGACGCAGGCCTCCTCGGTGCGTCGGGGCGCCGCTGGTTCGAACCGGTCGGGCAACGCTGGCTATTGACTCCCACCGGCATTGTTAACTGGTACCGGTGACAGGCGGTGAGGGTCTCAGGCGAGTGCGATCACGGCCGCCGGTGCCGTGACCTCGCAGGTACGAGGCGTCCGATGGACGGGCCGGGGGTCGGCCACACGAGCGAGCGGGACCCCTGCAGACGAGTCGGGCCGAACCGGTCACCGACCTCAGTTCAACGGCCCCGCACCCGCTGCGAGTAGTCGCGGCGCGCGTGTCCTTGGCGTTCATGGCGTTGCGGCCGCCGCTGCTTCGTTGATGTCGGTCGGGGTCAGGACGCGGCGCCTCCCGCCGCTACGGGCCGTCTGGATCATGGCCTGGCCCAGCTGCACACTGGTGGTGACGTAGCGCGGCGGGATGCGCCGCAGCAGCGGGTACAGCGGAGTGAGCAGCCGGTACATCAGGACGTGGACCCTGGCCTTCGCCTTGGTACCCGGCCGGGGCAGGACGAACGCAGGGCGGAACATGCGGGCCCGCGGTGACAGCTCCAGCAGGGCGTTCTCCGTCTCGCCCTTCACACGCGCCCACATCATGCGGCTCTTGCCGGTCCTGTCGGTGCGACGCCGGAGACGTAAGCGAAGGCGAGGCCGGGACTGACGGCCAGCAGGGCGCGGGCGGCGGCGAGCGGGAAGTCGTAGGAGACGACCCGGTAGTCGGCCTCGCTCATGCCGATGGCCGAGGTCCCCAGGCAGTAGAAGCAGGCGCCGTAGCCGGTCAGCCGGTCTTGAACGGCGGTGAAGTCGGTGAAGTCCTCGTGGCGGAGCTCGTGGAGCTTGGGGTGAGCGCGGCCCGTGGGGGCTCATCCGCCAGGCCGGTGGTGGTACCGGCCTGGCGGGGGCGCTTTCGGTCAGGCGAGGTTCTTGGTGAAGAACTCGTCGAACCTGTCGAAGGGGATGAGGTCTTTGCGGTCGTACAGGTCGACGTGGTCCGCGCCTGGGACGATTACGAGGTCGATGCTGTCGGGCGCCTTGGCCTGGATGTCCTCGGAGTAGTAACGGGAGTGCGCGTCGGCGCCTGCCACCAGGAGGGCCTTGCGGGGTGCCAGCATGTCGATGTTCGTCGCCAGCTGGAAAGCGAAGAACGACATCGGCGTGGTGCCGGTGAATGCGGTGGTGGAATTGATCGAGCGCGGGTGGTAGCCGCGCTCGGTGCGGTAGTAGTCGAAGAAGATCGCCGTGATCGGGTCGGCGTCTGCCGGGAGGGTCTCGGGAAGGACGCGGTTTGTGGGGGCGACGTTCCCGTTGTCGTCGAAGGGGACCTCGTGTGAGAGTCGCGCGTAGGTGCCGTTCTTGGCGTCGATCCAGCGCTGCCGGCTGAGGTGGTCCACGACCTTCTGGCGCTGCTCACGTGTGTAGTAGTCCTTGTGGCCGCGGGACATGCTGCGCGACATGTCGTACATCGAGGCCGTGGCGACCGCCTTGATACGGCTGTCTGCAGCCGCCGCGGTGAGCGCCATGGCGCTCAAGCCGCAGATGGCCTGCGCGCCGATCCGCTTGCGGTCAACGATCTTCTGCAGGCCGAGGAAGTCGACGGCGGCGCTGTAGTCCTCGGTGTAGATGTCTGGCGAGGCCACGTCGCGCACCGTGCCGCCGCTCTCCCCGGAGAAGGAGGGGTCGAAGGCAAGGGCCACGTAGCCGCGGCGGGCGAACTCGTTGGCGTAGAGCCCCGAGGACTGTTCCTTGACCGCGCCGATCGGGCCGCTGACCACCAGCGCGGGCAGCTTGCCCCTGGCGTTCTTCGGCTCGTAGAGGTCCGCGGCGACCTCGATGCCGTAGCGGTTCTTGAACCGCACCGAGGACCGCTTGACGTTCTTGAGCAGATCACCGAGCACGGGCCCGAGGTGTCGATGGAGCAGATCGCCGCTGCCGCGGGCGTCGCGGTCGGCACCCTGTACAAGCACTTCCCGAACAAGAACGAAGGCAGCGGGGCGCCGCCCTGCCCATGTCTCTACCGGTCCAGACGGGCAAGAACCGCCCCGCTCCGCCGAGGACCACGGACCCGACCATGAGGCCGACCACGACTCCCGGCCGCACCGACCACAGCCCGACCACGGCTGGTCAGCGCGGTGCGCCGCGATCCTGGACTCGCTGACCCGCGCCGCGTCGCAGGACGGACGCGAATGCGGCTCGCTCTGGACGACGTCCTGAACTTGGTCGTGCGCGCGACAGTCGACCAGCTCCAGACCCTGGGCAGATACCCCGTGACCAGCCCGCCCGGCCGCCGCGCGTCGTCTCGATGCGGTCGCGCAGCGCGGCGAGAACCTCGTACGCCTCGTGCCGGGAGCCCAGCATCCTGGTAGCGCTGACCGTTTCTGAGGCGCTGGTCCAGACCCGGCGGATGTAGTCCAGGGCGCGCGTCTGCCCGGAGCGCAGCGCGATGTGCCGGGCGTGGCGGCCGCCCTCGTGCTCGGGGTGCAGCAGGAGCTGGGTCAGCTGGTCGAGCGTTCCGCCGGCGCGGGACATGTGGCAGGCGATGGCCGCGCTGATCCGGTGCCCGTGCTCGGCCGCCCCCTGGCGGTCCGCGCGCAGGACCACGGCCCGCCCGTCGGAGGCGAGTCGGCTGTAACTGCCGGTGGCGTAGCGGCCGGTGAGGTCACCGAACGGGACGAGATCGGCGGCAGCCGGAGGCAGCAGGTGGAGGCCCAGCGGGCCGCGTGCGTGAGGGAGGTGTCGTCGGGGGAGTGGGTGCTGGGTGCTGGGTGGCACGGTGGGGTCGTCTCGCAAAGACGTGGACGCCACCCAGGCCCGCTAAAACCACGGGTGGTGTCCGGAACCGACCTCCATCGGCGCCGGCAGAGTCTCCAGGACGGCCGTCCTGGAAGCCCTCGTAAGCCTGGCCCCGAGCGGAGGCAGGCGTCCCCATCGCAGCTCGACCGAGTCGAAACAGAGCACCGCCAAAGTCCCCCACTCGTGATCCGCGCCGGTCAACTCAGGTCCCTCACAGGGCAGTTGCAGAGGACTGCTGCCTCTGACTGTCTCCGAGCGGCCCGGGTCGAACCAGGGTCGAATCAGAGCGATTTCCTCTGACTGCCGCCGCTCGCCTCTGCAACCCGTTCTAGCAGGTCACAGCCTCATCGCCCCCACACAAGCGCAGGTCAGGAAGATGCGCTAGCTGTACCACTGGTTCCTGGCTAAGGCGGTGGTGTGAGGCACGGGGTTCCCGTCCCTGTCGGCGGGGCTTCGTCGCCCCGCGTGCCGTGGTGGGAAGCAGGGGCAAAGAGGCTGGTCAGAGCGTGGCGCCGACCGGTACCGCCTGGCCTCGGCGGCCGGCAGGCCGGTCGCCAGGGGGAGAACGGGGTGTGGGCCAGCCATTCGCCGCGCACGATGGGCAGCGCATCCTGGTCGTCGCTGCGCGCCGGCAGGGAGTTACTGGTTCTGGACCAGTTCGGGCCGGACGAGCGTGAGACGGTCTGCGCACCCAGGTCGTCACTCCTGCGTGATGCTCGTGATGCCCTTGGGCGTTTCCTGCACCATGGTCACCATCCTGGTGAGTGCAGCACGCATGTAGAGGATCCAGAGCTGCTTGAACGGCCCCGCGAGGATCCAGCGGCGGCCCGGCAGCGGCCGGAAGTCGTAGGTCCACCGGATCGACGTGCCGGTGCCGTCGGGCAGGAACGACCACTCGCCGCGCACCCCGGAGGTCAGCTTGGCCAGCACGTTGGTGAAGCCGCTCAGTTCGTAGGCGAACCCGTGCCCCTCCGCGATCTCGGTGAGCCGCTCGTCGGCCTTGGAGCCGTCGGTGAACCAGGTCTGGCGCGACGTCCCCGGCCGGTTCCAGGTGCCGGTCTGGTCGCGCACTTCCGCGACGCCGGGGAGCGGTCCCCACGGCTTGAACACCTGGGCGAGGTCGATCGGCACGATGACCTGGTAGGTATGGGCGGGGCTGGACGTTGCACGGGCGAACACGGTGATCGGGACACTGGTTTGGGTCATGCCATGAGCATCGCGGCCAGCGCCTGCCCGAAGCACGCACCTGTGCTGCTCAACCGTGCTCAGCGCTGCCCACAGCTCACTGCCTGGGCGCCTGGTGCGGCGGGGTCGGTGTGGGTGTGGTGGCCGGTTGTCGCAGCAGTTGTTCGGTGAGGCGTTCCTTGGCCAGGGCGAGGTGGCGCCGGTAGGTGCCGTAGGGCACTCCGAGTCGTCGGGCGGCAGCCCGGTGGGTGCGGGGGGCCGTGATGTAGGTGGTGGTGAGGGCCTCGTGGGCTTTGACGCCCGCGGGGTCGCTCTGTATCGCGTCGAGGGCGGCGGTGATGGCGCCGCGCAGGTCCGCGCTCGGGTCGGGTGAGCCGGGCGGCACGAGATGCGAATACACCAGGGCGCTGGTCGCGAATTCGCGTGGGGTGTGCCAGGTGCGCAGCGCCTCCAGTACTCCTTCCTCGAACGCGGC
>NZ_JBHVYZ010000134.1:1520-3354 GCF_042880295.1 Streptomyces sp. NPDC058307 | reverse complement strand
GTGCCGGGCACGCTGTTGGGTGTCTGAGGGAATGAACTTTCCTCAGTTGCCGGCCCCAGTGAACTCCAGCTCAGGTTGGGGGTGATGGGTGGCTGGTCGTTGTTTGAGAACTGCACAGTGGACGCGAGCATCTGTGGCCAAGTTTTTAAGGGCGCACGGTGGATGCCTTGGCACCAGGAACCGATGAAGGACGTGGGAGGCCACGATAGTCCCCGGGGAGTCGTCAACCAGGCTTTGATCCGGGGGTTTCCGAATGGGGAAACCCGGCAGTCGTCATGGGCTGTCACCCATACCTGAACACATAGGGTATGTGGAGGGAACGCGGGGAAGTGAAACATCTCAGTACCCGCAGGAAGAGAAAACAACCGTGATTCCGGGAGTAGTGGCGAGCGAAACCGGATGAGGCCAAACCGTATACGTGTGAGACCCGGCAGGGGTTGCGTGTACGGGGTTGTGGGATCTCTCTTTCACAGTCTGCCGGCTGTGAGGCGAGTCAGAAACCGTTGATGTAGGCGAAGGACATGCGAAAGGTCCGGCGTAGAGGGTAAGACCCCCGTAGTCGAAACATCAGCGGCTCGTTTGAGAGACACCCAAGTAGCACGGGGCCCGAGAAATCCCGTGTGAATCTGGCGGGACCACCCGCTAAGCCTAAATATTCCCTGGTGACCGATAGCGGATAGTACCGTGAGGGAATGGTGAAAAGTACCGCGGGAGCGGAGTGAAATAGTACCTGAAACCGTGTGCCTACAAGCCGTGGGAGCGTCGCGCATTGAGTTTACTCAGTGCGTCGTGACTGCGTGCCTTTTGAAGAATGAGCCTGCGAGTTTGCGGTGTGTTGCGAGGTTAACCCGTGTGGGGAAGCCGTAGCGAAAGCGAGTCCTAATAGGGCGATTCAGTAGCACGCTCAAGACCCGAAGCGGAGTGATCTAGCCATGGGCAGGTTGAAGCGGAGGTAAGACTTCGTGGAGGACCGAACCCACCAGGGTTGAAAACCTGGGGGATGACCTGTGGTTAGGGGTGAAAGGCCAATCAAACTCCGTGATAGCTGGTTCTCCCCGAAATGCATTTAGGTGCAGCGTCGTGTGTTTCTTGCCGGAGGTAGAGCACTGGATAGGCGATGGGCCCTACCGGGTTACTGACCTTAGCCAAACTCCGAATGCCGGTAAGTGAGAGCGCGGCAGTGAGACTGTGGGGGATAAGCTCCATGGTCGAGAGGGAAACAGCCCAGAGCATCGACTAAGGCCCCTAAGCGTACGCTAAGTGGGAAAGGATGTGGAGTCGCACAGACAACCAGGAGGTTGGCTTAGAAGCAGCCACCCTTGAAAGAGTGCGTAATAGCTCACTGGTCTAGTGATTCCGCGCCGACAATGTAGCGGGGCTCAAGCGTACCGCCGAAGTCGTGTCATTGCAGCAATACGCCCAACGGCGGCTGTGATGGGTAGGGGAGCGTCGTGTGCCGGGTGAAGCTGCAGCGGAAGCTAGTGGTGGACGGTTCACGAGTGAGAATGCAGGCATGAGTAGCGATACACACGTGGGAAACGTGTGCGCCGATTGACTAAGGGTTCCTGGGTCAAGCTGATCTGCCCAGGGTAAGTCGGGACCTAAGGCGAGGCCGACAGGCGTAGTCGATGGATAACCGGTTGATATTCCGGTACCCGCTGTGAAGCGTCAAACATCGAACCAGGCGATGCTAAGCCCGTGAAGCCGTTCCGGACCCTTCGGGGAAAGGAAAGTGGTGGAGCCGGCGAACCAGACTTGCAGTAGGTGAGTGATGGGGTGACGCAGGAAGGTAGTCCAGCCCGGGCGGTGGTTGTCCCGGGGTAAGGGTGTAGGC
>NZ_JBHVYZ010000134.1:0-1424 GCF_042880295.1 Streptomyces sp. NPDC058307 | reverse complement strand
GCTGAGACCTGATGCCGAGCCGATTGTGGTGAAGTGGATGATCCTATGCTGTCGAGAAAAGCCTCTAGCGAGTTTCATGGCGGCCCGTACCCTAAACCGACTCAGGTGGTCAGGTAGAGAATACCGAGGCGTTCGGGTGAACTATGGTTAAGGAACTCGGCAAAATGCCCCCGTAACTTCGGGAGAAGGGGGGCCATCACTGGTGAGAGGACTTGCTCCTTGAGCTGGGGGTGGCCGCAGAGACCAGCGAGAAGCGACTGTTTACTAAAAACACAGGTCCGTGCGAAGCCGTAAGGCGATGTATACGGACTGACGCCTGCCCGGTGCTGGAACGTTAAGGGGACCGGTTAGTCACATTTCGGTGTGGCGAAGCTGAGAACTTAAGCGCCAGTAAACGGCGGTGGTAACTATAACCATCCTAAGGTAGCGAAATTCCTTGTCGGGTAAGTTCCGACCTGCACGAATGGCGTAACGACTTCTCGACTGTCTCAACCATAGGCCCGGTGAAATTGCACTACGAGTAAAGATGCTCGTTTCGCGCAGCAGGACGGAAAGACCCCGGGACCTTTACTACAGTTTGATATTGGTGTTCGGTTCGGCTTGTGTAGGATAGCTGGGAGACTGTGAACTCTGGACGCCAGTTCAGGGGGAGTCGTCGTTGAAATACCAGTCTGGTCGTGCTGGATGTCTAACCTGGGTCCGTGATCCGGATCAGGGACAGTGTCTGATGGGTAGTTTAACTGGGGCGGTTGCCTCCTAAAGAGTAACGGAGGCGCCCAAAGGTTCCCTCAGCCTGGTTGGCAATCAGGTGTTGAGTGTAAGTGCACAAGGGAGCTTGACTGTGAGACCGACGGGTCGAGCAGGGACGAAAGTCGGGACTAGTGATCCGGCGGTGGCTTGTGGAAGCGCCGTCGCTCAACGGATAAAAGGTACCCCGGGGATAACAGGCTGATCTTCCCCAAGAGTCCATATCGACGGGATGGTTTGGCACCTCGATGTCGGCTCGTCGCATCCTGGGGCTGGAGTCGGTCCCAAGGGTTGGGCTGTTCGCCCATTAAAGCGGTACGCGAGCTGGGTTTAGAACGTCGTGAGACAGTTCGGTCCCTATCCGCTGCGCGCGCAGGAACATTGAGAAGGGCTGTCCCTAGTACGAGAGGACCGGGACGGACGAACCTCTGGTGTGCCAGTTGTCCTGCCAAGGGCATGGCTGGTTGGCTACGTTCGGGAGGGATAACCGCTGAAAGCATCTAAGCGGGAAGCCTGCTTCGAGATGAGTGTTCCCACCCCCTTGAGGGGTTAAGGCTCCCAGTAGACGACTGGGTTGATAGGCCGGATCTGGAAGGCGGGTAACCGCTGGAGGTGACCGGTACTAATAGGCCGAGGGCTTGTCCTCAGTTGCTCGCGTCCACTGTGTTAGTTCTGAG
>NZ_JBHVYZ010000133.1:0-5676 GCF_042880295.1 Streptomyces sp. NPDC058307 | reverse complement strand
GTGGGAGTAAGAAGCCCTTCCGCGTTTCCCCGGCTCAGACGAGGCCTGTCGGCCGGGGGTCTGGGGGTTGTCCCCCAGAAGACACAGCATCAGCGGGTCCGGGGTTCGAGTCCCTGGCGGCGCACCAATGAAGGGCCTCTCGTGAGAGCGAGGGGCCCTTCGGCGTCTTCCAGGCGCTGATATGTCCTCGTTCCCGGTGGGCGCCACCACACCGGGTCCGCGCAGCGCACGCCCTCCTTCCTGAGCAGTGCCCGGTGGATCTTGTTCGTGGCCGTAACCGGCATGCGGTCCACCACCCGCACGAACCGGGGTGCCATCTTCGTGCCCAGGTCGGGCTGGGCGGCCAGGAAGTCCGCGAAGGCCACCGGGTCGAAGGTGCCCGCGATCGTCGCCATCACCTGGTCCCCGGTGACCGGATCCGGCACCGCGTACACGGCGACGGCCACCGCCCCCTCGTAGCGCGCGAGGATGTTCTCGATCATCGCGGCGGCCAGGTTCTCGCCGTCCACGCGGAGCCGGTCGTCGGTGCGGCCCGCGAAGTAGAGGTAGCCCTCGGTGTCCCGGTAGAAGAGGTCGCCGGTCCAGTACCAGCCTCCCCGGCGGCGTTCGGCCTCCGCCTCCGGATTACGCCAGTACCCCTCGAAGGGGTTCGGGGCCCTGTTCACCAGTTCCCCTATCGCCTCGTCCCCGTTCAGCAGCCGCCCCGCCGCGTCGAACCGTGCGGTCGGGCACTCCCGACCCGTCTCCTGGTCGAGTACGACGAGCCCGGGCCCCGCCCGCCCGACCGCGCCCAGCGGAGTCCCGGGCGCCCACTGGATCGCCGCGCCGCCCTCGGAGGAGCCGTATCCCTCGACCAGCCGCACCCCGAACCGCCGCTCGAAGGCCGCCGCGTCCACCGCCCCCGCCTCCGTGCCGAAACCGAGCCGCAGCGGGTTGTCCCGGTCGTCCGCACGCTCCTCCGTGGCCAGGACGTACTGGATCGCCCGGCCGACATAGGTGAAGTACGTCGCCCCGTACGCCCGCACGTCCGCCAGGAACCCCGAGGCCGAGAACCGCCGCCTCAGCGCCACCCCCGCCCCGGTCGCCAGCGCGGGCGCCCAGTCGGCGATCACCGCGTTGCCGTGGAACATCGGCATGCAGATGTAGTGCACCCCGTCGGGTCCGAGCCGGAACTGGTCGGCCAGAGACCTCCCCGCCGCGGCCAGCCGGCCCTGGGAGCACAGCGCCGCCTTGGGGGCGCCGGTCGAGCCGGAGGTGAAGTAGAGGAGCAGCCGGTCGTCGGGGGCGGCACGGGAGGCGTCCGGTTCGGCGCCGGCGTAGGGCGCGAGCAGGGCGTCGTACTCCTCGGTGCCGGTCACCAGCAGGCGGACGCCGGGCAGGTCGAGGCCCCGCAGCAGGGGCAGGTGGGACGCCTCGGTGATCAGCAGGCGGCACTCGGTGTGCACGATGTCACGCGCCAGTTCGGCGCCCCGGCGGGTGGGGTTGACCCCGGCGACGGCGGCCCGGGCGAGAGCCGCGGCGCCCAGCCACAGCGGGTACTCGGGGGTGTTGTCGAGCAGCACACCGATGTGGGCCCCGGCGCCCGGCAGCAGGTCGGTGAGCAGTGCCGCCCGCGCGGCGGCGCCCGCGGCGACCTCGTGATGGGTGAGCGCCCGCCCCTCGAACCACAGCCCGGGACGGTGCTCGCCCCACCGCCCGGCGACGAGCTCCGCGACCGTACGCCTCCTGGAGTCCATGGAGGCGCACGGTAGTTGACGGACCGTCAGATGTGGAGACCCGAGTTCATCTCGGTGAAGGTGACCATGAAGCCGATGCAGAACGCCACGACGACGCCGAGGAACGCGAGCATGGCGAACGCGCGAGCGGCGTGCTTGGCGCGGGCCGGGGCGTGGGCCGTGGCGACGACCTCGGGTCCGGCGGTGTGGTGGACGGTGACGATGTCGCCCTCGACCGTGGTCCCCGGGCCGTCCTCCTCCTCGAAGCGGACGACCCGGCCGTCGCCGGTCGTGAACTCGTACACGTGGTGCAGGGTCGTGCGCACCCGCGTGTCCCCGCTGCCGCCGTGGGTCGTCGTGTACATCCGCAGACAGCGCGCCTCGGCCGTCAGCCCGCTGTTCCAGGCACTGCGCATCTGCAGCCAGCGCCGCAGCACGCCGTAGGCCGCGAAGAGGGCTCCGGCCATGATCAGCACGGGAACGATGTAGAAGAAGGCATCCATAACGCGTCCCCCGAGGTCAGGTACTGCTCGTGTGGGGGAACCTACCCCGGGGGAAGCCTGGACTGCCTCAAGCGATGCTCAGAACGTGACGTCCGAGCAGGCGTAGAACGCGTTCGTCGTGTCGGCGATCGTCCACACCGCGACGATCACATGCCGTCCGCTGAGCCCGGACGGCAGGGTGCCGCTGTGCGAGAGGGTCGAGGGGGGCCGCTGGCCGTTGTAGGGGACGGTCAGGAACGGGGTGAGGTTGAGGTCGGAGCGGGTCAGGTTGTGGTTCTGGTTCCAGCCCGCCTTGGTGACGTAGTACTTGAAGTCGGTCGTGGCGTGCATCGCGGTGAACTGCCAGCGGAACGTGTAGCTCTGGCCGCCCGTCACCCTGGTCGCCGGCCAGGCCCCGCCCGAGGGTGTCCTCGGCGCGCTGAGCTGGCTGAAGCGGCTCACGCCGCCGTTGCATATCTGGCCGTCGGCGGGCCCGCCGACCGGGAAGCCCTTGGGGCCCTCGACGCTCTGCGGCTCCCACTGGATGTCGCCGCAGTTCGTCACGGTGCCGTTCTGGCAGAGCTTCTGCCTGCTGATGGGGAGGTCGGTGTAGCCGTGGCCGCTGGCGCCGCCGGAGGAGAGCACGAGGGCCCCGGTGGTGGCGAGGCCCACCACGGCGGCGTACCACCTGGTCTTTTTGCGCATGCTGCCGCTCCTGGAGAACGTGGGGAGGTTCAGTGAGCTTGCAGGTCTAGACCAAGTCTCAGATTATTACTGCGCGTTGACCATGTCCATACCAACTACGCGCCCGATTCCGTCCGCCCCGCGCAGAACGCCACCGTCAAGTCCTTCACCAGCGCCTTGCGTTCGTAGTCGTCGAGTTCCACCAGGCCCCGCATGGTCAGCCGGGTCACCGTGTCCTCCACCGAGTCCACGACCGAGGTCAGCATGCTCGACCGGTGCTGGGCGTCCAGCGCGGCGATCCTGCGGCGGTGCATCGCGGCGGCGACCTCGGGGGCGTACTCGATACGCAGCGGCTGGACCGAGAACACCTCGACGCCGACGGGCGCGGTCTCCGCGGCCACCAGCCGGGTCAGCGCCTCCCCCGCCGCGTCGACCGAGCCGCGTCCGGATCCCGGCGCCTCCACCGGGACCCGGGCGAGCGCGGCCTCGACGCACTCACGCAGGTACGTCTCGTGGTCGTCGACGCCGAGCGTGGCCCGCGCGGTGTCCCGCACCCGCCACACCACGAGGACGACGACCCGGAGCCCGACCCCGCTCGCGTCGGCGGCCGGCATCGGCTCACCGCGCCAGTGCCGCAGCCGTACGTCGACCCGGCGGCGCAGCAGCAGCGGGTTGACCCACAGCAGGCCGGTGCGCCGGACGGTCCCCCGGTAGCGGCCGAACAGACCGAGCACCCAGGCGCGTCCGGTACGGCCCCGGGCCAGCCCGCCGAAGCCGAACAGGGCGAGGGCACCGGCTCCGGCGTACGCCGCCCACTGCGCCGGACCGAGGCCCGCGCCCGCGAACGCCGGGACCCTGAGCGCCTCGAGGACGAGCCGCGGCAGCACGCCGGCCCACCCCGAGGTGACCGCGCATCCGGCCAGTCCGCAGGCGCCGGCGAGGACACCCACCGAGCCCGGCAGCACCCGCGCGGAGCGCTCGGTCAGCTCCGGGTCGACGGCGGGGACGGGGCGCGGGGTGACCCGGTCGGGCCTGCGCAGGCGGGGCTGTTCCCCGGTGCCCTGCCGGCGTGCCACCACCGCGGGTCTCAGCGGTACCGACACGGAGTCGGGGTCGTCCCGGAAGAGCAGATGGACCGGGATCTCGGTGGTCGCCTCGTTCTGGATGAGCCGGGCCGGGCGGGCGTGCCCCTCGGACTCCGGTGTGGGTGAAGTGGTCGTAGTCATGCGTGTCTCCAGCCTCCGCGCCAGATGTCACCACAGTGGTTACGAGAAGAGCCGCCGCCAGGTCTCCGGCCCCGGGTAGCCGTCCGCCGCGCCGCCCCGCCAGCCCTGGGCGCGCTGGAAGGCCTCGACGCCCCGCCGGTCCCGCTCGCCCCAGCGCGGCCCCGGCTCGGTCGTGTAGTACTTGCCGAACCCTTTCTTCACCAGCTGTCCGCCGAGCTGGGTGACGTAGGTGTTGGTCGCGCCGGGCCGGAACATCGCGCGTCCCGGGTAGCCGGGGACGCCGTGCGAGGAGGGTGAGGAAGGTGAGGAGGGTCGGGCCGGGCCCGCCGTCCCCGTCCGGCCGCCAGCCCCGATGTCCTTGCCGGTGCCGGTCACCAGCAGCGTCCAGGCATGCGCCCCGGGCAGCCCGTCCGCGTCCTCGCCCTGCCAGCCCTGTGCCAGCTGGAACGCCTGGGTGGCCCTGCGGTCCGCGTCCGTCCAGCGCGGGCCGGGGCCGGAGGTGTAGTAGCGCCCGGCACCGCGCTTCACGAGCATGCGGCCGAGCTGGGTGACGTACTTGTTGTTGGCCCCGGGACCGAAGTAGGCGGCCCCGGGATAAGGGGTCACGTCCGGCGCCTGCGGCTTGGCGGTGTCCGGCTCGGCGCCCGCGGCGGCGCCCGCGAGCCCCTTGTAGCGGTAGGCGACGTAACGGTCCGAGTTGCTCCAGTAGGCGTACGGGGTGGCCTGCCCCCGGGCGTACGGGCGGGTCTCCTCGTAGGCGAGGTAGTAGGTGCGCGTGTAGTCCGTCCAGCCGCCGAAGATGACGACGTGGGAGCCCTGCTCGGGGTTGTCCGGGTTGTGGAAGAGCAGGATGTCCCCGGGCTGGAGGTCGTCCTTGGCGATCCTGATCCCGTACTGGCCCAGGCTGCCGGTCCACTCGTTGCCCGGCAGGTTCCAGGCCATGGAGACGAAGCCCGAGCAGTCCTGCCGGTAGCCGTCGCCCCAGTAGGCGGACATGCTGTACGGCACCCTCGCGGCGACCCACTGCTTGGCCCGCCGGATGATGTCCGCGCGGGTGGTGGTCGGCGTCTTGACGGCCGCGGGTCTGCCGCCGGAGCCGTGCAGGGGGGCCTTGTGCCCCTGCGGAGTGTCGGGCCCGTCGAACGCCGGGATCTCCGGCCGGGCCGGGGCGTGGGGGGCCGCGAAGGCCGGGGCCGTGTGGACCACGCCGAAGGCCGTGGAGGCCGCGGCGGCGACGACCAGGGCCCGGGTGGCGGCGGGGTGGCCGCCACCGCCCGTCGAGCGGGGGAGCACGCGCCGCCAGTGGACGCATCCGGGGCAGTCGCAGTCGCTCGCGGGATCGATTTCCTCGAATACCGGAGTCTCCATGCGACGCCCCTCACACTCCAGATAGAAATGTCCGCAACTGTGCACATTCGTCAGTTTCTCAACTGTCGCCCGCACGCGCATGCTGACGGTCCGAATGATGTACGTCGAGTCCGGAGCACCCTCGCCCGTCGGGTAGAGTTGTGCAGGTCAGCAGGCGCCGCTAGCTCAGTTGGTTAGAGCAGCTGACTCTTAATCAGCGGG
>NZ_JBHVYZ010000132.1:0-5733 GCF_042880295.1 Streptomyces sp. NPDC058307 | reverse complement strand
GCCGATGGTACTGCAGGGGGGACCCTGTGGGAGAGTAGGACACCGCCGAACAATTATTCAAAGGGTTGGATCCTGAACTTCGGTTCAGGGTCCAACCCTTTTTTGTTGGGCGTCACTTGAAGTTCACGTTGCCCAACCACCATCGCCGCCATGGGTACTGCTGCAATGCTCAGGGCCGCCGGCGTCGGAGTCGGTGACGAGGTCGTCGTACCGGCCTTCGGGAACGTCGAGGTCGCCGAGGCGGTGACACTCACCGGTGCGCTTCCGGTGTTCGCGGACATACATCCGGTCAGCTACTGCCTTGACGCGTCCGCTGTCGAGGCGGCCATAACTCCACGTACGGCGGCCGTCGTTGCCGTACACCGGTTTGGGCGGCCGGCCGACATGGCGGGGCTGCTCGCGGTCGGGCGGCGGCATGGGCTGCTGGTGCTGCAGGAGGGGGAGTCCGAGGCGCCGTACGACGAGATCGCTCAGCGTCGGGAGCGGGCCGGCTATCTCGACGGGAGGTTGCGCGGGGTGCGCACGCCCGATGGCGGGGACGGGCACACCTATCAGCAGTACGTCGTTCGGGTTCCCGGTAACGGGCGGCCCGACCGGGACGCGTTCGCTCGGGCCCTGCGGGGCAAGGGGATTGACTGCCGCGTGCCGGTGAAGACGCCCGTGCACCGGCTGCCCGAATTCCGGCGCTGTGTGTCGCTGCCGGAGACGGAGCGAGCCGCCGACGAGACGCTTTCGCTGCCTGTGGACGCTTCGCTGACCAAGCGGGACATGCAGCGGGTCGTGACCGCGTGCAATGCGCTCGGCGGACTGCTTCAGCCTGCTTTCTGAGCGAGTTGGGAGCACGGGTCTGCTCGGGGTATGATCTATTCCGTTGCCGCGAGGGAAACCTCGAAAAGGTGACAGGCCCCCTTAGCTCAGTCGGCAGAGCGTCTCCATGGTAAGGAGAAGGTCAACGGTTCGATTCCGTTAGGGGGCTCCAGTCAAAAGGCCCCGCCCGTTCGGGCGGGGCCTTTTTCACGTTCTCGCTCAGTCCGTCTGCAGGCCGGGGACGCGCATGGCCAGGATCGCCATGTCGTCGGACGGGGCGTCGGAGGCGAAGCGCTCGACCGCACGCATGATGCGGGCCGCGACCGCGCCGGCCGTCAGGCCCGTGCAGGTGGTGAGGACGTCGGCGAGACCGTCGTCGCCCAGCATGCGGGTGCCTTCCCGGCGTTCGGTGACGCCGTCCGTGACGCAGAGAAGGACGTCGCCCGGGTCGAGGGTGACCGTCTCCTCGTAGAGCTCCAGGTCCTCCATGACGCCGAGGAGCGGCTGGGGTTCGGCGGCCGGTTCCACGGTGCCGTCCTGGCGCAGGCGGAGCGGGAGCGGGTGGCCGGCGCAGACGACCTTCAGGCGGGCGCTGCCGTCCGCCTGCGGCCACAGCTCGCCGTAGAGGAGGGTCAGGAAGCGGCTGCGGGCGCCCTCGTCGAGGATCGCGGAGTTCAGGCGCTCCAGGACGGCCGGGCCGCTGAGGCCCTCCCTGGCGAGGAGACGCAGGGCGTGCCGTGCGAGGCCCGTCACCGCCGCCGCGTTCGGTCCGGTGCCGCAGACGTCGCCGATGGCGAAGCCGTAGGCGCCGTCGCTGATGGGGAAGACGTCGTAGAAGTCGCCGCCGACCTCGTTGCCCTCGCCGGCCGCGCGGTAGATGACCTCGACCTCGACGCCGTCGATCTCGGGGAGCTCGGGCGGCAGGAGGCTGCGCTGGAGGGCCTGGCTGATGGCCGTGCGCTCGGAGTAGAGGCGGGCGTTGTCCAGGGCGAGGGCGGCCCGGCGGGACAGGTCCTCGGCCAGTTCCAGGATTTCCTGGCGGAAGTGTTCGTCGGCGGGCTTGCCGAGGGTCAGCATGCCGATGACGCGGTTGCGGGCGACCAGGGGGAGGACGACGGTCTCGCCGCCCACCGCGGAGGCCGTGGCGAGCGTGGGGCCGATTCCGGAGGCGAGCTGGTGGGTGGGGCCGCCGCTGAGGCCGAGGCTGCGCATGGAGCTGCGCAGGGCCGCCTGGTGGGCCGCCTCGCCCGGGGCCGACCAGACACGGGCGCCGGGGGTGGGAACCGGGTCCGGGGGCTGGACCTTCGAGAGCAGCGACTTGATGCCGTCGATGAGTTCCTCGTCCTCGTGCAGGACGTAGGACAGATAGGGATCCGAGGCCTGGTCGGCGATCGTGTAGACAGCACACCAGGTGGCCAGGGTCGGGACGGTCATCTGGGCCATGAGGGCCAGCGTCTGATTGCGGTCCAGGGTGCCGGCGAGAAGGTCGGATGCCTCGACGAGGAAGCTCAGGGAGCCGCGGCGCAGGCGTTCGAGTTCGCCCAGGCGGGCCGACTCGACGGCCAACGCGATCCGGTCGGCGGCGAATTGGAGCCGCAGGGCCTCTTCGTTCGAGTATCTGCCGGGGCCTTCGGCGGCCACGCCGAGGGCCCCGGTGAGGCGGCCCTCGACCTTCAGCGGGACCGTGACGACCGAGCGCATGCCGGTGCCCCTCAGGAGCGGTACGGCGCCGGGTACGGCCGCGAGGTCGTCGTGGACGGCCGGCATGCGGGCGGAGCCGTAGCGGCCGGGGCCCGCCTCGACGGGCACGCGCGCGAAGCGCTGCCGGGCGGAGGGCAGACCGGTGGAGGCGCGGACCTCCAGCTCCGTCTCGTCGTCGGTCGCGAGGAGGAGGAAGGCGGAGTCTCCGTCGAGCATGTCGCGCGCGCGTTCGACCGTGCGCTGGAGGAGCCCGTCGAGGTCGTCCGGGGCCGGGGAGCCGATGAACACCTCGAAGGGGTCGGTGCTCTGGCCGTCGGCGGAGGTGGTGGTGTCCGAGGAGGGGACGCGCAACGGGGTCTGGAGTACGGCGCGTTCGTGGTCGCGGACCAGGAGGCAGACGGTGGAGGGCTCGCCGCCGGTGTCGCGGACGCGCAGGTGGGAGGCGTAGACCGAGGTGACGCGGCCGTTGGCTGCCCTTATGCCGTAACTGCCCTCCCAGCGCGAGAGCTGGAGTGCCTCGACGATGCCGGTGCCGGTGCCGGGGGTGTGCGGCCAGGCCGCGAGGTCGGTCAGGGGCTTGCCGATGACCTGCTCGGCGGCGTACCCGAAGAGCTCCTCGGCGTCCTCGTTCCACGAGGTGATGGCGCATGTGCGGTCGATCTGGACGACGGCCACACGGACGCGGCCGTCGGCCAGCGGGAGCAGGTCCGCGGGCAGGGCCGGGCCGGCCGCGCGGGTGCCCACGGGGCGCCCGGGCAGGACGAGCTGGAACCAGACCTGCTTCTGGGTGGGGGTGTACTCGACGCCCCAGCGGGCGGCGAGCGCGGCGCAGAGCTGGAGGCCGCGGCCGCCCTCGCGGTCGAGGTTGCCCATGTTGACGGCCTGGCCCTGGAGCGGGATCTCACGCTCGGGATAGTGGTCGGCCACCTCGATCCGTACACCGTCGTCGCTGCGCAGACACAGAACATCGGCGGCGGTGCCCGCGTGCACCACGGCGTTGGTGACGAGTTCGCTGGTGAGGACCACCGCGTCGTCCACGATGTCGGCGAAGCCCCAGCCCTGGAGTGTGTCGCGGACGAAGGAGCGGGCGGTGGCCACCGATCGTCCGAGGGGCTCGAAGCTGGCGGCCGCGCGCGCGGTGATCACAGAACTCCTCGTCCGGTTGTCGACGTGCAGGGCTGCCTGGCCGACCGGCTCGTGCCGCTGCTGCGGCAGGCCGCCCGTCGGCCGGGGGTCCGGGGGCTGTCCCCCCGGGATCAGTCCGGTGGTCATGTGTGCGGCCGCCCTCCGATGCCCGCTCGTGCTCGTGCCACCGCCCAGGCCGGACGGACCGGCTCGGCTGGACAGCCGCATGCAAGGTTACTTACCTTCGACGGCCATGCGGATGCCGGTCTGCAGTGTTTCCGTCCGGAGGGTGTGCGGACGATGTGCGAAGCTGCCGAACTGTTATGGCCGGGTTCAACCAGGGTGAAACACTGGGCAGGCTCCTGAAGAAGGTTCGGGCAGGCCGAGTGGCTTGCGCGTACGGCGGGCAGCAGCCCGTGGTGCGGCTTTGCATGCCTGGCTGACATATCGCTGTAGTAAGCAGAAGTGCGCGGCAGCAACCGGTGCGCCGCGCGGTATCACCCGAGCACAGCAGTAACGGTCGACCCCTGCGGGAGGGACACAGTGGAGTCTGGCGCAGCGACGCGGGGCACTAAAACGCGCGCGAAGGACGGACAGTCCCCGAGCGGCCGGCGCACACCGCGGAGCGGGACCACGGCGGTGGACACGGCCGCCCTGGACCGGCTGATGACGGCGCTGGTCTCGATGCGTGACGGGAACTTCCGCAAGCGGCTCACGGTGTCCGGCGACGGGGTGATGTCGGAGATCGCGGCCGTTTTCAACGAGGTGGCCGACCGCAATCTGCATCTGACGGGTGAGCTGTCGCGGGTGCGGCGCATGGTGGGTCGTGAGGGCAAACTCACGGAACGGCTGGAAACAGGTGCCTGTGAGGGTTCCTGGGCGTCCGCCATCGATGCCTCCAACGCGCTCGTGGACGACCTCGTACGGCCCGTCTCCGAGGTCGGCCGGGTACTGTCCGCGGTCGCGGAGG
This sequence comes from Streptomyces sp. NPDC058307, assembly GCF_042880295.1. Lineage (NCBI taxonomy): Bacteria > Bacillati > Actinomycetota > Actinomycetes > Kitasatosporales > Streptomycetaceae > Streptomyces > Streptomyces sp. NPDC058307. Next base: position 1,130 of record NZ_JBHVYZ010000132.1, on the reverse strand, counting down.
GCGATCTGTCGCCCCGGATGGAGCTCAGGACCCAGGCGCCGGACGGGACGGGGCATCCGCTGCGCGGGGAGTTCCTGAAGGTCGGGCGGACGGTGAACAACCTTGTCGATCAGCTCTCGACGTTCACCGACGAGGTCACGCGGGTGGCCAGCGAGGTCGGTACCGAGGGCAAGCTCGGCGGGCAGGCACGCGTGCGTGGCATGTCGGGCTCCTGGAAGGACCTGACCGAGTCCGTCAACACGATGGCGTACCGGCTGACGGCGCAGGTGCGGGACATCGCGCTGGTGACGACGGCGGTCGCCAAGGGTGATCTGTCCCGGAAGGTCACGGTTCACGTGGCCGGCGAGATGCTGGAGCTGAAGAACACCGTCAACACGATGGTGGACCAGCTCTCGTCCTTCTCCTCCGAGGTGACCCGCGTCGCGCGTGAGGTCGGCGTCGAGGGCGAGCTCGGCGGACAGGCGCAGGTGCCGGGCGTGGCCGGGGTGTGGAAGGACCTCACTGATTCGGTGAACCTCATGGCCGGCAACCTGACGGCCCAGGTGCGCGGGATCGCCCAGGTGACGACGGCGGTCGCCAGTGGTGACCTGTCGCAGAAGGTGACGGTCTCGGCACGCGGCGAGGTCGCGCAGCTCGCCGACACGATCAACCAGATGACCGAGACGCTGCGGATCTTCGCGGACGAGGTCACGCGCGTGGCCAACGAGGTCGGTGCCGAGGGACAGCTCGGCGGACAGGCGAACGTGCCGGGCGCTGCGGGGACGTGGAAGGACCTCACCGACTCGGTGAACACGGTCTTCCGGAACCTCACCACACAGGTGCGGGACATCGCCGCCGTGACGACGGCGGTGGCCAACGGTGACCTGTCGCAGAAGGTCACCGTCGACGTGGCCGGCGAGATGCTGGAGCTGAAGAACACCGTCAACGGGATGGTGGACCAGCTGTCCGCGTTCGGTGCCGAGGTCACGCGCGTGGCGCGCGAGATCGGTGTCGAGGGTGAGCTGGGCGGCCAGGCGCAGGTGCCCGGGGCGGCCGGTACCTGGAAGGACCTCACCGACTCCGTCAACACCGCGTTCAGGAATCTCACCGGACAGGTGAGGAACATCGCCCAGGTGACGACGGCGGTGGCC
>NZ_JBHVYZ010000131.1:0-5978 GCF_042880295.1 Streptomyces sp. NPDC058307 | reverse complement strand
GGGGATCCATCGCCACAGCCTCACGCGGACTGATCCCGAAGAACTCCGCATCGAAGTCTGCGGCGCCGGACAGGAAGCCACCCACTCGGGCGTACGCGGACTCACCGTTGGCGGCCTCGGCGTTGCTGGAGCCACCAGCGTCCCAGCCCCGGTCCGCGGGGAAGGGCGACATCGCGTCCGTTTCGCCCGCCACCAATCGCCAGAAACCCTCGGGTCCCTCGACTCCGCCCGGGAAACGGCAGCCCATTCCCACAATCGCGATCGGCTCGCGCGACGCGGCGATGAGTTGGCGGTTGTGCTGGCGTAGCCGTTCGGTCTCTTTGAGAGAGGCGCGCAATGCCTCGAGTACCTTGTCGGTGGGCATGTTCATCGCGGCCTCCGCTCATTGGGAATGGTCACAAGTCAGCACTTCCCTCGCCAAAGGCCAAGCGGACAAGGCTGTCCATGTCCATCGCGTCGATCTGTTCGGCCCTACTGCTCTGCTCTGATGGAGGAGCGCCCTCGTCGGGGCTGGCAAGCTGAAGCAGCGCGTCCATCAGACCCGCCTCACGGAACTTGGACAGCGGTACCGATGCCAGGACCTTCCTGAGCGCGGCCTCAACAGGATCTGTCTGCTCCTCGGTATCGGGGCAGATCTCTTCCTGCAGGAAACCGGCGAGTTCGGCAGCGCTGGGGTGGTCGAAGACCAGGGTCGCGGGCAGCCGGAGGCTGGTCGCGGTGGCGAGTCGGTTGCGCAGTTCGAGTGCGGTCAGGGAGTCGAAGCCCAGTTCCCGGAACGCCTGCTGCGGCTCGATGCTCTCCGGCCGGGCATGTCCGAGGACCGCCGCGGCATGGGTACGCACGATCCGCAGAACGGCCTGCTCCCGCTCGGCGGGACTGAGCGCGGCCAGTTGGGCACCCAGGCCCTCGGCCTCCGCCGCCGTCGCAGCAGTGGGTCGCGCTGTGGTGCCTGTGCCCAGATCTTGCAGCAGTGCGGGCAGTGGGCCACCGCTTCGGGAGAAGCCTGCCAACTCGAGTCGGGCCGGGACCACCAGTGGTGCGGTCAGCCGGGCTGCCGCATCGAAGAGGGCCAGCCCTTGTTCGGTGGTCATCGGCCGGATGCCGCCGCGGGTCAGCCGGGCCATCCCGGCATCGTTGAGGTGCGCGGTCATTGCCGAGCGCTCGGCCCAGAGCCCCCAGGCCAGCGACTGACCCGCCAGCCCCTGAGCGCGCCGGTAAGCCGCCAACGCGTCCAGGAACGCATTGGCCGCCGCGTAATTGCCCTGCCCCGGGCTGCCGAGGATGGCAGCAGCCGAGGAGTAGACGACAAAGCCCGCCAGATCCATCCCCTGCGTCAACTCGTGGAGGTTCCACGCCGTGTCCGCCTTCACCGCAAGCACGGTGGCGATCCGCTGCGGAGTGAGCGACTCCACCGTGGCGTCGTCCAGGACACCAGCAGCGTGTACCACCGCCGTGAGCGGATGTTCAGGAGATATCCCGTCGACGACCGCGGCCAGCACGCTGCGGTCCGCGGCGTCTCCGGCCACTATCCGGACCGTCGCGCCCAGTTCGGCCAGCTCCGCGACCAACTCGGCCGCACCGGGCGCCTGGGGTCCCTGGCGGGAGACGAGCAGCAGATGCCGCATTCCCCTGCTCATCGCCAAGTGCCGGGCCAGTTGCCGGCCCAGCGTCCCCGTACCGCCGGTGAGCAACACCGTCCCGTCCGGATCCCACTCGGAGGCCACGGTCTCCGCGTCGCCCGTCCCGGCCCGCAGCAACCGCCGTCCGAACGCCGCCGGAGCCCCGGTATCCGTGTCCGGTCGGATCAGCGTCTCGGGCTCGCCGGTGCTCAGCGCTGCCGCCAGCGCGATCTCCACGTCGGCCTCGCGACCGGCGTCCAACCCTGTCGCGGGGTCGATGTCGACCAGCAGAAGCCGGCCGGGGTGCTCGGACTGCGCAGAGCGGACCAGGCCGGTCACCGCCGCGGCCGACAGATCCACACCAGCCGCCGCACCTTGAGTGAAGATGGCCAACTGCGCATCGTCCGCGGCAGGATCAGCCAGCCACTCCTGCAACCACCCCAACACCAGACCGGCAGCCTGCGCGGCCGCATCGGGCGCCTCCAGCTCAGCGGCGGCAGCCGGCACCACCGCCACCACCACCGGCGGGAACTCCGCCCCTTCTGAATCCCCGAGCCTGGCCCACTGCGGTACGTCGACACCCTCCGGAACCGTCGACGGGGCCCAGTCAACGGTGAACAGCGAGCGACGCACCTCCCGGTCGCCGGGACCCGCGATGCGGTCTGCCGAGGTCTCCCGCAGGACCAACGAGTTGGCCTCCAGCACCGGTTGGCCCGCCCCGTCGAACGCGGTCACGGTGATCGACCCGTCCGGCCCCGGGTCCAGTACGGTCCGCAGATGACGGGCACCGCCGGCGAACAGCCGAACTCCGGACCACGCGAACGGCAATCCGACGCCGCCACCGGACGTGCCGGATCCCTCATCGGAGCCGCCGCCGAGCCTGCCGGTCAGCAGGCCGTGCAACGAAGCGTCCAGCAGGGCCGGGTGCAAGCCGAACCCTCCCGCTCCCATGCCCGCCCCGGTTCCGACTTCGGCGGCTTCGGGAAGTTCGGCCTCGGCGTAGATCGTCCGCCCGATACGCCAGGCGCGATGCAGTCCCTGGAACGCCGGCCCGTATTCGTAACCGCGCTCGGCAAGCTGACCGTAGAGGTCATCGAGCGGTACCGGTTCGGCGCCGGAGGGCGGCCACTGCACCAGCGACGCAGGTGCCGGGCCGCGGTCTGTCGACAACGTACCGACCGCATGCCGGATCCACTGCCCCTCCGCGTCTCGCGAGGCGACGGTCACCGACCGACGACCCGCACCGTCCTCGTCGCTGCCGCTGACGTGTACCTGGATCTGCACGCCGCTCCCCTGGCCAGGCAGTACCAGCGGTTCCTGCAGGGCGAGCTCGTCGAGGGTCCCGCAGCCGACCAGGTCACCGGCATGGATGGCCAGGTCGACGAACGCGGTGCCGGCCAGCAGTACGGTGTCGTGCACGGCGTGGTCGGCCAGCCACGGGGCCGCAGCCACCGACAGCCGCCCCGTCAGGACCAGACCGTCGCCCTCCGACAACCAGACCGCAGCGCCCAGCAACGGGTGACTCGCCTCCTGCTGGCCCACCGAGGAGACGTCACCGCCCCTGGCCACCGTCCGCGGCCAGTAGTGCTGGCGCTGGAACGGGTACGTCGGCAGGCCGATGTTGAGGGCCTGAGCGCCCCGGCTGTTCACGCCGGCCCAGTCCACAGCTCCGCCGGCCACATACGCCGCGGCAAGGGACCGCAACCACCGGTCCCGGCCTCCGTCACCGCGCCGCAGGCTGGCGGAGACCGCCAGATCCTCGCCTGCCTGCGCGATCGCCATCCCCAGGAGCGGATGCGCGCTGATCTCCACGAAATTGCGGTGGCCTTCCGCCACCAGCCCGGCGATGACATCACCGAAACGTACGGTCTCACGCAGGTTGCGGTACCAATAGCCGCCGTCGAGCGAGGCCGTGTCCACCACCCCGCCTTCGACGGTGGAGTAGAACGGCACCTTGCTGCTCACAGGGGAAAGCCCTGCCAAGTCTTCGGCGAGACGTTCCCTCACAGACTCGACCAGTGCCGTGTGGCCGGCCACATCCGCTGCGATCTGCCGGACGCCCTGTCCCGCGTAGGCGGCTGCGAACTCGGCGCATGCCGCCGCTTCTCCGGCGACGACCACCTGCCGCGGACCGTTGACGGCCGCGACCGCCAGTGCCGGGCCCCAGCCGGAGATCCATTCCCGTGCTTCGTCCAGACCGGCCGGCACCGAGACCATCCCGCCCGTGCCGGCCAGTTGCGCCAGCGCCCTGCTGCGTAGTGCCACCACTCGTGCACCGTCGTCCAGACTGAGCCCGCCCACCGCGCAGGCGGCCGCGATCTCCCCCTGGCTGTGACCCACCACCGCAGCAGGCTCCACCCCGCTGGCGCGCCACAGCTGGGCCAGGCTGACCATCACCGCCCAGGTGACAGGCTGCACCACCTCGACGCGCAGCATCATGTCCGCATCGGCCAGCGTCTCGCGCAGCGGCCAGTCGATGAATGGCGCCAATGCCGCCGCGCAACGCTCCATCGATGCGGCGAACACCGGCTCCTGGTCCCAGAGTTCCAGCCCCATGCCGGCCCACTGCGCACCCTGACCGGCAAATGCGAACACCGGTCGCACCACCGACCCCGCAACCCCAGACACCACTCCGGGGGTCTGCACGCCGGGGTCCTTGGCTGCCGCCGCCAGACCTTCCAACAGCTGGTCGCGTTCCGTGCCCACCACCACCAGGCGGTGCGGGAAATCCACCGCCCGTGTAGTGGACAGCGACAAGGCCATATCAGCTGGGACGAGTTCGGGCCGAGCGACAGCGAACTCGCGCAGACGTGCGGCTTGTTCGGCCAGCGCGGCCTCCGACCGCGCCGAGAGCACCCACGCCACCGAATCGGGCAGTTCTTCCGAGCCCTGTTCAGATGTCTCGTCCTGTGGACGTTGTACGGGATTCTGGTCCTGCTGGAGTTGTTCGACGATGAGGTGGACGTTGGTGCCACTGATGCCGAACCCGGAGATGCCGGCCCGTCGCGGGCCTGGGCCGGAAGGCCATGCGCGGGGCTCGGTGAGCAGCTCCACCGACCCGGTCGACCAGTCCACGTGGGTGGACGGCTCGTCCACGTGCAGTGTCCGGGGCAGTACTCCGTGCTGCATCGCGAGGACCATCTTCATGACCCCGGCCACGCCCGCGGCCGCCTGGGTGTGGCCGATGTTGGACTTCACCGATCCCAGCCACAGCGGTCGGTCCGCCGGGCGGTCCTGGCCGTAGGTGGCGATCAGCGCCTGCGCCTCAATCGGGTCGCCAAGGGCCGTACCTGTCCCGTGCGCCTCGACCACGTCCACGTCCTGCGCGGACAGACCCGCACTGGCCAGAGCCTGCCGAATCACCCGCTGCTGCGAAGGACCATTCGGCGCCGTCAATCCGTTCGACGCACCATCCTGGTTAACGGCGCTGCCCCGTACTACGGCCAGGACGTTGTGTCCGCGTTCGCGGGCGTCCGACAGCCGCTCCAGCACCACCACCCCGACACCCTCGCCAAATCCGGTGCCGTCCGCGGCCTCGGCGAAGGGCTTGCAGCGGCCGTCCGCGGCCAATCCCCGCTGGCGAGAGAACTCGCTGAATGTTCCCGATGTGGCCATTACCGTCACACCACCGGCCAACGCCATTCCGCACTCACCGGACCGCAGCGCCTGGGCCGCGAGGTGAATCGCCGTCAGCGAGGACGAGCATGCGGTATCCACCGAGACGGCGGGACCCTGCAACCCCAGGCAATATGCCACCCGGCCGGAGGCCACGCTCGCCGTGGTGCCGGTCATCCCGTAGCCACCCGCACCGTCACGTTCTCCGGCACGGTAGCTCGAGGTGATGATTCCGGCGTACACGCCGGCGTCGGAACCGCGCAGCGACGACGGATCGATACCTGCGTCTTCCAGCGCCTCCCAGCACGTCTCCAGCAGCAGCCGCTGCTGGGGATCCATCGCCAAGGCCTCACGCGGACTGATCCCGAAGAACTCCGCATCGAATGCGCCGGCACCGTGCACGAACCCGCCCAGTGCCGCATAACCGGCGCCCTCACCGCCAGCATCGCGATCGGAACCCCCCTGGCCCTCCATGTCCCAGCCTCGGTCGACGGGGAAGGGCGACATCGCGTCCGTCCCGTCGGCCAGCAGCCGCCAGAATCCCTGCGGGTCCTCGACTCCACCTGGGAAACGGCAGCCCATTCCGACGATCGCGATCGGCTCATCCGTGCCCGCGCGGACCGTCGGCGCCACAGGCTGGGCACTGACGTCGGCCAGTTGCGGCAACAGCTCACCTTGCAGGTGCCGGGTCAGTTCGAGGGGTGCAGGGTGGTCGAAGACCAGGGTTGCGGGCAGCCGCAGTCC
>NZ_JBHVYZ010000130.1:0-6420 GCF_042880295.1 Streptomyces sp. NPDC058307 | reverse complement strand
CGTGGTCGCCCATCGGCTCCGCCTTCCCCCGGGCACGCCCCCGTCCGACATGCAACCGCCGGATGCACGACCGCCCGCCGAGGAGTCCTGATGCTCACGCCCCACACACAGAGGTGTGCACGATGAAGGAACAGCTGATGGCCCGGACGTTCGTCGAGCTGGCGGACAGTCTCGTCGCCGACTTCGACCTCATGGACTTCCTGCGCATGCTCACCGACCGCTGCGTGGATCTGCTCGACGCGAGTGCTGCGGGAGTCCTGCTCGCCGACCGTGAGGGCGTGCTGCGTGTCATGGCTGCCTCCGACGAACGGGTGCGCCTCCTGGAACTCTTCCAGCTCCAGAACCATGAAGGACCCTGCCTGGACTGCTTCCACACCGGAATCGCGGTCTCCGTTCACGACCTGCGCGACGAGGCCGCCCGCTGGCCCCTGTTCACCGACCAGGCCCGGCGCAGCGGCTTCACCGCTGTCCAGGCGCTCCCCATGCGCCTGCGCGACGAGGTCGTCGGTGCCCTCAACCTCTTCCACACCACCCCGGCGCCCATCAGTCCAGTAGCCACCCCCTTCGCCCAGGCCCTCGCCGACGTCGCCACCATCAGCCTGCTGCAACAGCGCACCAGCGAGCGCAGCACGCTCCTCAACGAGCAGTTGCAGACCGCCCTCAGCAGCCGCGTCCTGATCGAACAGGCCAAGGGGAAACTCGCCGAACGCCGCCACACGGACATGGAACAGGCCTTCACCACCCTGCGGGCCTACGCCCGCTCCCACAACCGCCGCCTATCGGATGTCGCCCGCGCCTTCATAGACGAAACTGAATTCCTCCCCGGCCTCAGCTCCCGAAGTTCCTGAGCAGCCCCCTTCGAGAAGGGTTCGTCATGCCACTCCGCCCCCCTCCCGAGGGTTCCCTCTACGCACTCGGCATCCCCTACGGCCTACGCCAGTGGATGGTCGACATCCGTCACCGCCATCACGACTGGGTCTGCGTCCATGGGGCTGACCTGCCCGAGGTGGCCGAATGGACCTGGAGTCAGTGACCACCCGGGCAGCGGAGCTGCGGTTGGGGGAGGTCGCCGCCGAAGACGCCAAGGCCGTGCTGGCCACGCTCGCAAGCAGTCCCGACGGCCTGTCGGGTGGCGCGACGGGTGAGGCGGCCGAGCGGCTCGCGGCGGTCGGGCCGAACGCCGTGCGCACGCACCACGTCCGCGTCCTGGCGGTCCTCGGGCGGCAGTTGCGCAGCGCCCTGCTGATCCTGCTGGCGGTGACGGCCGGGGTCTCGTACTTCTTCGGCGAGCGGACCGGCGCGATCATCATCGCGGGGATCCTGGTGCTGAGCGTGGCGCTGGGATTCGTCAACGAGTACCGGGCGGAGAAGGCGGCACAGGCCCTGCACTCGCGGGTGCGGCACACGGCCGTCGTGATCCGCGACGGCGCGGCCACCCAGGTCGATGTGATTGAGCTGGTGCCGGGCGATGTCGTACGGCTGACGCTGGGGCAGGTGGTCCCCGCGGACCTGCGCCTGCTGGAGTGCACGGCGTTCGCCTGCGACGAGAGCGTCCTCACCGGGGAGTCCGCCCCCGTCGAGAAGAGCCCGGAGCCGGTCGCCGCGGGGGCGGCACTGGCCGAGCTGACCTCCTGCGCGCTGATGGGGACCGTGGTACACGGAGGCAGTGCGACCGGAGTGGTGGTCGCCACCGGGGGCCGTGCCGAGTTCGGGCGGATCGCGCTGGGGCTGGGCGAACGGCAGCCGGAGACCGACTTCCAGGCGGGGCTGCGCCGCTTCTCCATGCTGCTCCTCAAGGTCGCCGCCGCCCTCACCTCGGGGATCTTCGTCATCAACGTCCTGCTCCACCGGCCGCTGCTCGACGCGCTGCTCTTCTCGCTGGCCATCGCGGTGGGCATCACCCCGCAGCTGCTGCCCGCCGTGGTGAGCACCGGCCTGGCCACCGGCTCACGACAGCTGGCGCGGCGCAAGGTCCTCGTGAAGCGGCTGGTGTGCATTGAGGACCTGGGCGACATGGACGTCCTGGTCACCGACAAGACCGGCACGCTCACCGAGGGCCGCATCCGTTTCGAGGCGGCCCTCGACCCGGCCGGCGCGCTCTCCGACACGGTGCTGAAGCTGGGTCTGCTGGCCACCGAGGGCGACCTCGACCAGGTGGGCGGCAACGCGCTGGACGTCGCGTTGTGGCAGGCCACGGGCACGCCGCCCCCGGCCGGTCACCACCGGCTCGCGCTGCTGCCCTTCGACCACGACCGGCAGCTGGGCTCCGCGCTCGTCGAGCGCCCGGACGGCAGCCGCCTGCTCGTCACCAAGGGCGCGCCCGAGGCAGTCCTGGCCCGCTGTGGTGACGTGCCGGACGAGGCGGCAGCAGTCCTCCAGGAGTACTTCGCGGCGGGCAGCCGGGTGGTCGCCGTGGCCACCAGGGGCGCGGACGGGCAGACGTCGCTCACGGCTGCCGACGAGTACCGGCTGCGGCTGGCCGGCTTCCTCGTCTTCCTCGACCCGCCCAAGGCCGGTGCCGCCGCCTCGCTGCGCCGCCTCGCCGACCTCGGCGTCACCGTCAAGATCTGTACGGGCGACAACGCGCTCGTCGCCCAGAAGGTCTGCGCCGACCTCGGCCTGCCGCCCGGCAGAGCCCTGACCGGCCAGGACATCGCTCAGCTGGACGACGACCAGCTGACCAGGGCAGCCGAGACCACCACCGTCTTCGCCCGCGTCTCCCCCCAGGACAAGGCACGGGTCGTACGGGCGCTGCGGCGCCGTGGCCGGGACATCGGGTTCCTGGGCGACGGCGTGAACGACGCGCTGGCCCTGCACGCCGCCGACGTGGGGCTGTCCGTGGACACCGCGACCGACGTGGCCAAGGACGCGGCCGACGTCCTGCTCCTGGAGAAGGACCTCGGCGTACTCGCCGACGGGGTCACCGAGGGCCGCCGGATCTTCGCCAACACCATCAAGTACGTCCTGATGGGTACCTCCAGCAACTTCGGCAACATGTTCAGCGCGGCCGGAGCCTCCCTGGTGCTGTCCTTCCTGCCGATGCTGCCCTCGCAGATCCTGCTCAACAACCTTCTTTACGACGCCGGGCAGTTGACCATCCCCACCGACCACGTCGACCCGGAGCAGCTGCGTGCCCCCTCGCACTGGGACATCGCCTTCATCCGTCGCTTCATGCTCTTCTTCGGGCCCGTCAGCTCCCTCTTCGACTTCCTCACCTTCGCGATCATGATCCAGATCTTCCACACCGGCGCCGAACTGTTCCGCTCCGGCTGGTTCGTGGAGTCCCTCGTCACACAGGCGCTGGTCGTCTTCGCCATCCGCACCCGCCGGGTGCCGTTCTACCGCAGCCGGCCCAGCCGCCCCCTGCTGTTCAGCGCCATCGGTGTCGTCGCCGTCGCCGTCGCGCTGCCGATGTCCCCACTCGCGGAACCGCTCGGTTTCCAGTCCCTGCCGCCCGGCCTCGCCCTCGCTCTGGCCCTGATGGTCGTGCTCTACCTGGTACTGATCGAGGGCGCCAAGCACGTCTTCTACGCCCGCGCCGACGCGCGGGCCGCACATCCGCCGGTACGCCACCGCACCCGCCGGCACCGCATCCAACGGCGGGCCGGCCGCTTCAGCCACCCCGGGCCCCTGCGACCCCGGTGACACACTGCCACCGGGGCCATCAGCGGCACGGACAGCACCGAGATGATCCGCGCCACGTCCGGCGGCCGGGAACGGTCAGTATGTCCCTGTCCCCGGGGCCTGTCGGCGTCCCGAATTCTCCGTCCCCTTCATCGTTCTGGCCGCCCGCGGTGGCTCACGCCAACACCGGACCGATGCATCCGAGCAGGCCGGCGGAGCGCCAGGTGCCACAGACCGGCCCGGACCCGAATTCGTGAGCCGCGGATCCAGTCCGTCGGCCAAGGGAGGAGTGGGCGTGAGCGGCGGGGCTGCCTGGGTCAGTCGTGCGGGACGACCGCGACCGGAGCAGCGGCATGGCGCATCACCGCGTGGGTGACCGGCCGAGGTGCGTACCGATCACCGAGAGGTCGAGGGGGCCGACGCAGGCGCCCAGGTGGATGCCCTCGGCGGTGGTACCGCCCTCGAGGTCGGCGATGTCGCCGGTGAGGGCCTGCGAGACGTACTTCCAGGCCTCGGCGGGGCGGGTGCGGGCCAGAACCCAGCAGTGGACCAGGCCGCTGAGGGTGGAGCCATGGCTGGTGCGGCGAGGTAGTGGTCGACGGTGGTACGCCAGGTGTCGTCGTCGAGGGTGTGCCCGAGGCGGGTCAGTGCCGAGAGTTCGGCGGGCGAGAAGAGGTGGCCGAGCATCAGTGCATCGGCCTGTTTCGATGCCTGGGAGGAAGGGACGGGTCCCGGGGACCCGGTTGTCGTTCCCCCGGGTGCGCGGGCTGGGCTCAGCGGAGCCAGGCGTGGTCGCGGACAGCGGGGAGGCGGGCCCAGGTCCTGCCGAGTCCCCAGGTGGTGCCGGCCGAGGCGACCGCGAGGGCGATCAGGACGGCCGCGTACAGGACGTGGTAGTCGATGAGCGGGTTGGTGGACATGCTCGGCGAGCCGTCGGCCAGGTGCTTGGCGGGCGGCCACTCGGCGATCCACATGAACGCCATCAAGGTGGTCCCGGCGACCGCGGCGAGCCGCAGCGCGATGCCGCTGACCAGGGCGAGGCCGACGCCGAGCAGGCCGAGCATGAACAGCCAGTTCGCCCATCCCGCTCCTGCCCAGGAGTGGAAGGTGGACTGCATGGGTCCGGCGGCGACGCCGCTGAGGAAGCCCTTGGTGGGTGAGCCGCCGTCGGTCCAGCCCTTGCCGGACGCGGTGGCGTAGCCCCAGCCGAAGGTCTTGTCGAGGAAGGCCCACAGGAAGACGAACCCGGTCACGATCCGCAGCCCCGCGAAGACCTGCGCGCGGGTCGCCGTGGCCGTCGTATCGGTCGTGGTCTCGCCGGACCTACGGGCCGTCCCGGCCCGGCGTCGCGACGGGAGGTGGAACCCCGCGTGCCGGCCGGGAGTTTCATGTACTGCCATGATGTTCATCCCTAGTCTGGGCTCTGGTAGGCGTAGCGCGACAGCTGTCCGCGTGCCGTCGTCGTCCTGCGTTCAATGTCCTGCCCGGGCCGGTCGGACCACAGGGGCCCACAGGTACCGTCACAGGGGCCGAACGTCCCTTCACCGCCCCGCTCCGGAGGCCGCGGGTGCCGGACCGGGTCCTGCCGTCGCCTGCCCGTTTCGGGCGGACGCACCGCCGGGGCGGGAGGTTGGGGCCGTTCGGCCCCTGCCGTGGCCGGGGACACCGGGCGATGGTGGATACACGGCAGGGCGGCTCGTCGCGGAAAGGTCACACCGGACCACGCCGAAAGCTCTGCGGACGGGTCCGGGTCAATCCCCTTCCGCCGACGTACTACGGGGCCTCGCGCGGGAACGACGCGGTCCTCATTCTGAGGAGCAGCACCATGAAAGTCCTGATCTTCCTTCTGGTCATCGCGATCGTGTTGGCCCTGGTGGTACTCGCCATGGCCATCAAGATCGTCAAGCAGTACGAACAAGGAGTGCTGTTCAGGTTCGGCCGACTTGTCGGATCACGGGAACCGGGGCTGCGGGTCATCGTCCCGGTCGTGGAAGTCCTGCACCGTGTGTCGCTGCGGATCGTGACGATGCCGATCCAGTCCCAGGGCATCATCACCCGGGACAACGTGAGCGTCGATGTGTCGGCGGTCGCCTACTTCCGGGTCGTGGACGCGGTGAAATCGGTCATCGCGATCGAGAACGTCCACACGGCGATCAACCAGATCGCCCAGACCACCCTGCGCAAGGTCGTCGGCCAGCACACGCTCGACGAGACTCTCTCGGAGACCGATCGCATCAACCTCGGCATCCGCGAGATCCTCGACGTCACGACCGCCGAATGGGGTGTGGAGGTCACCCTGGTGGAGCTCAAGGACATCCAGCTCCCCGACAGCATGAAGAGGGCGATGGCCCGCCAGGCCGAGGCCGAGCGCGAGAAGCGCGCCAAGATCATCAACGCCGAGGGTGAATCACTGGCCGCCGCGGCACTCGGCGACGCCTCGGACATCATGATGAACCACCCGCTCGCACTCCAACTCCGCAACCTCCAGAGCCTGGTGGAGATCGGCGTGGACAAGAACACCACAGTCGTCTTCCCCGCCCCCCTCATGAGCACCATCGGTGAACTCGGTTCCTTCCTCGCTCGCGAGACAGCAGCAGCCGTCACGGTCACCGTGCCGCCGTCCGTCGACGACACCAGGACCGAACCGGCCCCGGTACTGAACGGGGCGACCAAGACCGTCTGATCAACGGCGTGGCCATCGCGGGGGGGGGGGGGCGAGCCTGCCCAGCGGGGGCGGAGACCCCGCGCCCCCGACCCGCGCGGTGCCCCGGGTCGGCGGCGTTAGCTGTCGGGCGT
>NZ_JBHVYZ010000129.1:120-6659 GCF_042880295.1 Streptomyces sp. NPDC058307 | reverse complement strand
GCGGACCCTGCTGGACAGAGCTTGCTGCAACTGACCGGACAGGGTGCGGTGCTGCACGTAGGTGTGACGGTTCTGCAGACCGAGGGCGACGGCGTCGGCGAGGGCCTGGGCGACGAGCAGCCCGGAGGTGACATCGTCGTCCTGAGCGGTGTCGGGCAGCGCCGGCACGAACACGTTGAGGGCGCCGAGCAGGTTCTCGCGGCAGCGCAGCGGGACCGCGAACGTGGTCGCGATGTCGTGCCTGAGGGCCCGTTCGGTGAAGTCGGGCCAGCGGGCGGCCGCGTGGGCGACCCGTATGGAGACCGGCGGTACGGGTTCTCCCGATCCGTAGCTGTCCAGACAGGGTCCGCCGCCGTGCTGCGCCTCCAGCAACTCCAGCGCCACCTGCTCGTCCCGGCTGCCGGCGGCCAGGGACACCGGCCGGCCGCCGTCGATGAGCATCACCCCGGCCGCCCGCGCGTCGAGCAGCTCCACGCAGCGGTCGCAGACCCGTTGTAAGTACCGGGAGGCCTCGAAGTCCTCGGCCAGGGTGTCCGCCGCCTCCACCAGTGCCGAGGCCAGCCGGATCTCCCTGATGGCATACCGCGTCACTGAGCACTCCCCTCATCGACGAGCGCCCCCGTACGGCGCGCCCCTCCCCCGACCTTCGGGGCTGTAACAGCTCCTGGACAAGGCTCGGGCGAGCTCGTGGGCGGCGCGACCGATGTGTCACGATTGAGACTTGCCACGGTGCACCCAGGGGGGAATTGGATGTACGTCAGCAGGGGGGCCAGGCGGGCGGCCCGGGCACGGGCGTCCGCGGCGGTGCTGGGGGCGGCACTGCTGCTCGCCGCGTGTTCGTCGTCGGGGGAACCGGAGAAGGACGGCGGGGGCGACAAGCCCGGCGCCGGGATCACCCAGCAGCCCAAGGAGGCCGACCCGTTCTGGGTCAACCCGGACGGCAACGCGGCCAGGCAGGTCGCGTCGTACGTCAAGAGCGGCAAGGACGACGAGGCCGAACAGATCCGCAAGATCGCCCAGCAGCCGACCGGCGAGTGGATCGGCACGGAGAACCCGGAGCAGGAGGCGCGCGGCTTCACCGAGGCCGCGGACCGGGCCGGCCGTACGGCCCTCCTCGTCCTCTACAACATCCCGCACCGCGACTGCGGCCAGTACTCCCAGGGCGGCGCCGCCGACGGCAACGCCTACCGGGCCTGGATCGACGGCGTGGCCGCGGGCATCGGCGACCGTTCGGCGACCGTGATCCTCGAACCGGACGCCGTCCTGCACCTGGTCGACGGCTGCACCAAGGACGAGTTCCACGAGGAGCGCTACGACCTGCTCACCGGCGCCGTCGAGAAGCTCGGCGCCCTGAAGAACACGAAGGTCTACCTGGACGCGGGCAACGCGGGCTGGGGCCACCCGGACCAGATCTTCGAACCCCTGAAGTGGGCCGGCATCGCCAAGGCCGACGGCTTCTCGGTGAACGTCTCCAACTTCTACTCCACCGAGGACTCCATCACCTACGGCAAGCAGCTCTCCGCCAAGGTCGGCAACAAACACTTCGTCATCGACACCAGCCGCAACGGCAACGGCCCCTACACGTCCGGCGACGAGAACGAACGCTGGTGCAACCCACCGGGCCGGGCCCTGGGGGAGACCCCGACCATAAAGACGGCGGACCCCCTGGTGGACGCCTACCTGTGGGTCAAGCGCCCGGGGGAGTCGGACGGCGAGTGCAAGGGCGGCCCGAAGGCCGGTCAATGGTGGCCGACCTATGCCTTGAAGCTGGCAGCGGCTTCGACTCCTTAGGGGCGCGTGGCTGTATCGATTTGCGGCTCCGCCGCGTGGGCGCGACCCGCCACAACGCTCCCGCACCCAAGAACAAAGGTGCGGGAGCGTTGCAGTGCTGTTGCAGTGCTAAGGAACTCGAACCCACTGTGCCTTCGACGGCGTCCCCTGATCGTCATCGACGAACAGCATGTACCACCCCGACTGAACCAAGTTCCTGTTTCCCGGCACCGTCACCTTCACCTTGTCCCCGGACACCGTGAACTTCAGCTCGATCGACCGCTGATCCACATCCGTCACATGAGTCGACGCACTCGGCCGGATCAACCGCACCTTCTTGATCACAGAAGCCTGCGGAGAGGTGAACGTCCCGGAGCCACCCCGAGCGATCGTCTGCGGCCCTCCGGACAGCGAAGGCCGAGAATCCCGGTACAGATAAGGCGGCGTATAGATCTCGATCCGCTGCTCGAAGACACCCGGCTTCGTGTTCGCCTTGTCCCCGTACAGCGAGTCCGACCCGAAGAACATCACCCGCCCGTCCGGCAACAGCAGTGACCCGGAGTGGTAGTTGCGCCCCACCAACGGATCGGCCACCGACTCGAACGTGTTCGTGTCCGGGTGGTACAGCCGAGCCTGGTGGATGTTGGAGTCACCGCGCCCGCGATAGTCCTCCGACCCTCCGGACACCAGCACGCTGTCGTCGGGAAGGATCGAGGTCTGCGGATACCGCGTCCCCTTCTCCAGCGTCGGCCCGTCCACGAACTTCGGGCTGTCCGCCTTCATGTCCACGATCCGCGTCCTGTTGCTGGACAACTTGGACTCGCCGACCCCGCCGCCCCCGATCACCATGAACTTCTCGTCCTGCGCGGGCGGCAGCAGTACGGTCCCGGAGGTCTCCATCCTGTCGGCGTCGCTGAGCCCCGGGATCTTCGTGAACTTGTTGGTGTCCACGTCCCAGATGCCCGGCACCCGGCCCACGTTGTCCGGCCCGTACCCCGCGTTGGACCCCGAGTAGAAGACCTTGCCGTTCTGCAGGAGGAACAGCGCGGGGTACGTCGGGAACTGGCGGACCGTCGGCAGGTACGTCCACTTCTTGGTCTTCGGGTCGAACACCTCGTTCTTGCCCGGCACCAGCTGCCCGATGTCGTCGAGCCCGGAGACACTGAGGACCTTCCCGTCGCTCAGGGTGGTGAGCGTCGGATACCAGCGGGCCTCCTTCATCGGGTCGACCTTGATGTACTTCTCGGCGACCGGATCGAACTCGAATGCGTCCCGGATCCCCTGGAAGTCCTTCTTGTCGAGCGCGAGCTTCTGCGCGATGCCGTAGGTGTTACGGGCATCGGCCCCGGTCAGACCCTGGATCCGGTAGTTGTCCTGGGTACCTGTCTCGTACTTGGCGCCGCTCTTCTGTGCCTCGACATAGATCCGTCCGAGCCCGGGGTCGTTGCGCAGGAACTTCCCGGTCTTCTTGTCGAAGACCTTCGTGGCCCGCTCGACGACGACCGGGTCCCTCGACACGAACGTCCTGCCGTTCTCCTTGCCGGTGAACTTGGTACCCGCAGGCAGGGTGATCGGCTGGTCCGGGTTCTCGTTGTGGACGATCATCAGGCCGCCGGCCTTGGTGACGTCACCCTTGAGCTTCTCGTACCGCTTGGTGCCACCGGCGATCAGCAGATTGCCGTTCGACAACTGGGTGTGCCCCGTACAGAACAGGTCCTTGGGCGTGGGCACCTTCTTGATCGTGCCCTTGACCGGGTCCCAGATCCGGGTGTCGAACCTCTTCGCGTCGAAGTTGTCCTGGTTGTTGCCCGAACCTGCCACCAGCAGCACCTTCCCGGTGCGCAGCAGCGCCGCGTGGATGGTGTTCTGCCGGTACTTCTCGGGGAAGTCGACGATCTCCCACTTGCCGTTCTCGGCTTTGTACTC
The DNA here is from genome assembly GCF_042880295.1 of Streptomyces sp. NPDC058307. NCBI lineage: Bacteria > Bacillati > Actinomycetota > Actinomycetes > Kitasatosporales > Streptomycetaceae > Streptomyces > Streptomyces sp. NPDC058307. Next base: position 2,963 of record NZ_JBHVYZ010000129.1, on the reverse strand, counting down.
GGGCTTGTTGATCTGGTACTGGTGGTATTTCGCAGTCCCGAAGCGGAGCAGCCACGGGCCGTTCATCCCGGCCAGCGCGAGCACCACCGCCGTACCGATCGCGAGTCGACGGGCACGGCGGCCGCCTGCACTGTCGTTCATTCCTTACGTCCCCCAAGTCCACCGAGGGCGATCTGCATGGTCTGGTCGTTGCCCTCGTCGTGCGTGTTCGAGTCGGCCCAGCTCGGCTTGTCCGCCGGTGCGTGCTGAGCGGGAGCGTGCTGGGCGGCCGGCAGCGGCTGCGGCTGGTACTGCTGGTGCGCCGGAACCTGAGCCGGAACCACGGTCTCCTGCGGTGCGGTGGCGGGCTTCTTCTTCGCCTGGCGCAGCATGTGCCGCCAGGTGAAGATCGGTGTCGCGGTGATCAGCATGGCGAAGGTCGCCCAGGTGATCATCGCGGGGTGGGAGTGCCCGAGGGCGATACCGGCACCGATCGAGCCACCGAAGATCGCGATGAAGTACCAGTGGTAGCGGAAGGTCGCGAACCACCGGTCGGGGCTGGCCGAGTCGCCCTTGGGCGTCACCACGAACTTGCTCTTGCGCCGCAGCAGCGAGTCGACCAGCGCCTTGGCGTACAGCGGGGCGGACAGCGCCGACATCACCATGCCGGCCACGCCACCGGAGCCCTCCGGCTCGTGCGGGGAGACGTTGTGGCGGCGGTTCCAGATGTACAGGCCGATCTGGAGCGCGGAGGCGTTGCCGTAGAGCATCAGCCACACGGTCGGGTCGATGTTCACACCCGAGGCGCCCAGGCCCAGGAACAGCGCGCAGCTCAGGGCCGCGAGGATCCAGTTGAGGGCGGACATCGGGTAGAAGATGATCATCATCGTGTAGTTGAAGAGCTTGCCCGGCGGCAGCGAGTACCAGCCCTTCCAGTACTGCTTGAGGATCGTCTCGTACGTCCCGCGCGACCAGCGCATCTGCTGGGTGAAGAAGTCCGTCCAGGCGCTCGGCCCCTCACCGACCGCGAGCACGTCCGGGGTGTAGACCGAACGCCACTTGCGGCCCGTGGCCGGATTCTTGTGGCGGTGGATCTCGAATCCGGTCGCCATGTCCTCGGTGATCGAGTCGTACAGCCCGCCGATCTGCTTCAGCGTCTTGATCCGTACGGCGTTTGACGTCCCCACGAACATCGGGGAGCCGTACTTGTTGCCGGCGCGCTGGATCAGCGCGTGGAAGAGGAACTGCTGGGACTCGGCGGCCTTGGTGACGAAGTTGTCGTAGTTGCCGTAGACCTGCGGGCCGATCACGAAACCGATGTCCGGGTCGCGGAAGTAGCCGAGCATCCGCTCCAGGTAGTTGGGCAGCGGCACGTGGTCGGTGTCCACGGAGGCGAAGAAGTCGTACTGGTCGCCGTGCGCGTCCAGCCAGGCGTTGTAGTTGCCGTGCTTGGTCTTGGCGCGGTGCGGGCCCTTGGGCTGGTTCCACTTCTCGACGCCCTTGCGGGAGAAGTGGTGCACGCCGAGCCGGGCGCACACCTCCTTGACCGCCGGGTCGTCGCCCTCGTCCAGGAGCCAGACGTGCAGGAGGCCGCGATGGCGGATCTTCACCGCGGCTTCGAGTGTCCTGGTCACCATCTCCAACGGCTCCTTGCCGGGCACGAAGGAGGTGAGGAAGGCCACTCTGGTCCCGGTCTCGGGCACCACCGGGACCGGGTCACGGGCGACCAGGGTGGCGTGCGCGTTGGACAGGACGTTCATGCAGCGGAAGAACTCGATCAGGCCGATCGAGACGAGCATGACGATGTCCAGGGCCGGAAGCCACGAGAAGGCCGGGTAGTCGCGCTCGGTCCAGTGCTCGGGCTGCAGCAGCCAGCCCAGCAGGACCAGCGAGAGCAGCGGGGCCGCGGCGAGCATCAGGGCGACCCGGATGCGGTGCGGCTCCTGCGAGATCAGCGAGCGGTACTGGACCTTGTAGGGCTTGCCCGGGTCGGGCTGTGTAAGGGGACCGGCCAGTCTGCTGTAGTGCTCGTAGTCGTACTTCGGAAGTGTCTTCTTTATCCGGCCCAGTGTGCCGGTCCGGTGCGAAGGCAGCCTGAGCTGAGTGGTGTCGGACGGGTCGAAATTCTGCCGGGCGCCCGTCGGCGTCGACGTCATGAGTCATCCCCCCACACGCGGACAGGCCGCGTGTCGTCGTTTCCTTACGTCCGAGCTGGTCCCCCTCGACCATTTCGGACGTATCAGTGGTGGCCGCAGTCACCACAGTCCTCACAGCATGAGACAGGTAACAGCGGCCTTCCGGTTGCAGACGCCCCCTCCGGCATCATCAGCGGCGGGGCCCCTTTTTTCCCCGCAACACCGGCAACCGTCTCCTTGCCCCCCAACTGCCGCGTATACGCAGCATCTTGAAAACCAGGGTTCTACGGTGCTCATCATGATCGCAAGATGCGAAACACGGTGTTTACCGGTCATACGCGTTCATTGTGGCTCGTGTGGGTGCCCCACGCGGTCGTCGCGGACATCCGTACGGCCCCCGGACCGGTCCGGTTCACCCTATTTCACGCAGGAAGGCCCCCCGCCGAAGCGAGGGGCCTTCCATGTCGGTGCGTCGCCCCTGTGCGCCACAGTGGCTCGGCCGGCTCGGCCAAACATTGAAGGCCCCCCGCTTTGACGGGGAGCCTTCAATCGTCGGTGCGCCGCCAGGGACTCGAACCCCGGACCCGCTGATGCTGCATCTTCCGGGGGCAACCCCCGGACCCCCGGCCGCCCTGCCCTGCCCTGCCCTCAAGCATTGAAGGCCCCCCGCTTTCACGGGGAGCCTTCAATCGTCGGTGCGCCGCCAGGGACTCGAACCCCGGACCCGCT
>NZ_JBHVYZ010000128.1:0-6795 GCF_042880295.1 Streptomyces sp. NPDC058307 | reverse complement strand
TTCTCAAGGAACGGACGCTTCCTTTGTACTCACCCTCTCGGGCTTTCCTCCGGGCGCTTCCCTTCGGTCTTGCGTTTCCGACTCTATCAGATCCTTTCGGGCCTGATTCCCTGTCGGCGGGGCCTTTCGACATTCACTACGTTAGCCGATTCCCTCGGCAACTCATAATCGAGTCTCGCGAGTTCGAATTCGGGCGCGCGGGCACGCCGAAATCGCCCCCGCTGAAGGGATGTCGTAGGTAGTGGTTTGGCCGCTCTCGGCTGCTGGCGATCGCCGTAACCGGTACAAGCGGCTCGGGCCACGTTACGCATCTTCCAAGAGCGAGTCAACTTGAGCGCCGCCTCGGGACGTGGGCGCGATAGGGGCTCACCGTCGGGTCGTCGGCGATCCAGAACCGCCAGGGGTGCACGCCTCCTTCACCGGCCACCCCGGTCCGCGGACCGTTGAGTACCTGGTCGGAGGGGGCCGGGGTGCCGGTGAGTATCCTCAGCGGGCTCTCGCCCGGGTCGCACGCGTCGGTGCCGTTCAAGGCCCGGTCCACGCCAAGGGCTGTGGCCAGGCGGGCCGGTCCTTTGGCCAGTTCCTTGCCATTTCGGGCCGAGAGTCGACGTTTGCGCGCCAGTTCGGCGCCTTCGAGGACCTCTCCGGCACGGAGCAGGACAGCGCTCGCGCGGCCTTCCGGTCCGCACACCAGGTTCATGCAGAACCACATGCCGTAGGTGAAGTAGACGTACACATGCCCCGGCGGACCGAACATCACGTCGTTGCGGGCCGTGCGGCCGCGATAGGCGTGGGAGCCGGGGTCGTTCGGACCGTCGTAGGCCTCGACCTCCGTGAGGCGCACCGCGATCGGACCGTCCGGGGTCGTACGGACGAGGGTGCGGCCGAGGAGGTCGGGGGCGACTTCCAGGACAGGGCGGTCGAAGAACTCTCGTGGCAGTGGCGTACGGTCCGGGGACGTGATCATGGCGTACGAGCGTAGTCCAGACGGGTGTGTGCCAAGGGGTGGTCAAGGGTTCGTCCGCTTGCCAGGGTGAGGGCGCGGAACCGACCACGGCCGGATCGCGTTTGTAGGGATCAGGAATCCGCGCGTTCTAAGAGGAGAGACATGGCGTTCAAGAAGCTGCTCGCGAGCCTGGGGGCCGGTGGGGCTTCGGTGGAGACGGTGCTGACCGAGGTCAACGTCGTCCCCGGTGGTGTCGTCCAGGGCGAGGTGCGGATCCAGGGTGGGTCCGTCGACCAGGAGATCGAGGGGCTGTCGGTCGGGCTCCAGGCCAAGGTCGAGGTCGAGAGCGGCGACCAGGAGTACAAGCAGGACGTCGAGTTCACGAAGGTCTCGCTCGGCGGTGCCTTCACGCTTCAGCCGAACGCGGTGCACACGGTTCCGTTCGGTCTGGACATCCCCTGGGAGACGCCGATCACGGTGATCGACGGGCAGCCGCTGCGCGGCATGAACGTCGGGGTGACCACCGAGCTGGCGATCGCGCGTGCCGTGGACTCCGGTGACCTGGACCCGATCAGCGTGCACCCGCTGCCCGCGCAGAAGGCGATCCTGGACGCGTTCGTCCAGCTGGGCTTCCGCTTCAAGAACGCGGACCTCGAGCGCGGTCACATCCGTGGGACGCGGCAGCGGCTGCCGTTCTACCAGGAGATCGAGTTCTTCCCGCCGCAGCAGTACCGCGGGCTCAACCAGGTCGAGTTGAGCTTCGTCGCGGACGGCAACGCCATGGACGTCGTGCTGGAGATGGACAAGAAGCCGGGGCTGTTCAGCGAGGGCAGTGACACCTTCCGGTCCTTCCAGGTGGGGCTGCACGACTACCACAGCACCGACTGGGCCGGGTACCTCAACCAGTGGCTGTCCGAGGTCGGCAGCAAGCGCAGCTGGTTCTAGGCTCGGAGCTGCTGATTCCGGTAATCGATCAGGAGGTACCGAGGTGACCGAGCTCAAACGGCGTCCGCTCCCCCATGACTTCCATCCGCCCGTGCCGTCGTTCACGGTGACGAGCGAGGACGTGCAGGAGGGCGGCACGCTCAAGGACGCTCAGGTCCACGCGGCCGGCAACACCTCTCCGCAGCTGCGTTGGGAGGGCTTCCCGCCGGAGACCAAGAGCTTCGCCGTGACCTGCTACGACCCTGACGCCCCTACGGGCAGCGGGTTCTGGCACTGGGTCGTGTTCGACATTCCGGCCTCGGTGACCGAGCTGCCGGTCGGTGCGGGCAGCGGCAAGTTCGAAGGACTGCCGGAGGGTGCCGTACAGGCGCGGAACGACTACGGGTCGAAGGACTTCGGTGGGGCCGCTCCGCCGGCCGGGGACGGGCCGCACCGGTACGTCTTCACCGTGTACGCCGTGGACCAGGAGAAGCTCGGGCCGGATTCCGCTGCCTCGCCGGCCTTTGTGGGCTTCAACCTGCGTTTTCACACGATCGCCCGCGCTCAGTTGATCGGTGAGTACGAGGTGCCCGCCGAAGACTGACGTTCATAGGGCGTTTGCCCGCCTCTGGTCTTGGAATTGATCAGAGGCGGGCACTTTTTATTGCGTTGTCCATCTCGGCGTGCCCGGCCAGAGTTGATCCAAGCCCAGGCCCGCCAGGGGGTGGGACGGTGCACATGGGAGGTGGGCTGACATGCGGGACACGCTGGTACTGAACGCGAGCTTCGAGCCGCTGTCGACGGTGACGTTGAACCGAGCCGTCGTTCTGGTGCTTCAGGACAAGGCCGTCGTCGAGCAGTCCCACCCCGAACTGCGCATGCGCGGAGCCGCGGTCGACATACCGGCGCCCCGGGTGATCAGGCTGTGCAGGTATGTGCGGGTGCCCTTCCGAAGACAAGCCCCGTGGTCCCGGCGGGGTGTTCTGGTGCGTGACCGGCACAGGTGCGCGTACTGCGGGCGGCGGGCGACGACCGTGGACCACGTGGTGCCTCGGTCCCAGGGTGGTCAGGACACCTGGCTGAACACGGTGGCTTCCTGCGCGGAGGACAACCACCGCAAGGCGAACCGGACTCCGGCGGAGGCGGGGATGCCGTTGCTGCGGGAGCCGTTCGAGCCGACTCCGGCTGACGCGATGCTGTTGTCGCTGGGGCAGGAGGACTTCTCGGCGCTGCCGGAGTGGCTGGCGCGGGAGGCCGCCTGAGCGTTCGCCGGCATCGGTTTGTCGGCGGCTGCGGGTTCGTTGGGGCTTGTCGCGCCCCGCGGCGGAGCCGCATGTCGGTACAGCCCCGCGCCCCTGAGTACGTTGGGGCCCGCCTTCGTTGGGAAGGCGGGCCCCTTTGTCGTACTGGAATCCCTGGGTCAGTCGATCTTCGGGTTCTCCCGGCGTTCCGAGCCGCCGTTGCCTCCGCTGGAACCGCCGCCGAAGTTGCCGAAGTTGCCCATGGCTCCGGACAGGCCCTTGAGTGCGTCGCCGATTTCGCTGGGGACGATCCAGAGCTTGTTGGCGTCGCCTTCGGCGATCTTCGGGAGCATCTGGAGGTACTGGTAGGAGAGGAGCTTCTGGTCCGGGTCTCCGGCGTGGATCGCCTCGAAGACCGTACGGACCGCCTGGGCTTCGCCCTCCGCGCGCAGGGCAGCCGCCTTGGCCTCACCCTCGGCGCGCAGGATCTGGGACTGCTTCTCACCCTCGGCGGTGAGGATCGCTGCCTGGCGCGTACCTTCGGCGGTGAGGATCGCGGCGCGCTTGTCACGGTCGGCGCGCATCTGCTTCTCCATCGAGTCCTGGATGGAGGTGGGGGGCTCGATGGCCTTCAGTTCCACGCGGTTGACGCGGATGCCCCACTTGCCGGTGGCCTCGTCGAGAACGCCGCGCAGGGCCGCGTTGATCTCCTCGCGGGAGGTCAGGGTCCGCTCCAGGTCCATGCCGCCGATGATGTTGCGCAGCGTGGTGACGGTGAGCTGCTCGATCGCCTGGATGTAGCTGGCGACCTCGTAGGTCGCGGCCCGGGCGTCGGTCACCTGGTAGTAGATGACCGTGTCGATGTTGACGACCAGGTTGTCCTGGGTGATCACCGGCTGCGGCGGGAACGGTACGACCTGTTCACGCAGGTCGATGCGGTTGCGGATGGTGTCGATGAACGGGACGACGATGTTGAGTCCCGCGTTGAGTGTCCGCGTGTAGCGGCCGAACCGCTCCACGATCGCGGCACTCGCCTGCGGGATGACCTGGATCGTCTTGATCAGGGCGATGAAGACCAACACCACCAGGATGATCAAGACGATGATGACCGGTTCCATCGTGCTCCCCGTGCCCTTCTCTGCCTCGGCGTTCTCGGAAGATCTTATGGCTGTTGAAGATCTTGCTGGTCGAGTGTGTCAGACCGTCGTACAACTCGTGGTGCGTTCCGTTCAGTTGCATCCTGCGAGGTCACATGACGATCGCCGTGGCTCCCTCGATGTCCACGACATCCACTTCCTGGCCTACTTCGAAGGCGCGGCCGGTGTCGAGAGAGCGGGCCGACCAGATCTCTCCGGCGAGCTTGATCCGGCCACCCGCGCTGTCGACGCGCTCCAGGACGACGGCCTGCTTGCCCTTCAACGCGTCGATGCCGGTGGCGAGTTGGGGCCGCTGGGAGCGGTGCCGGGTCGCGATGGGCCGTACGACGGCGATGAGGGCGACCGAGACGACGGCGAAGACGAGCACCTGGACGACGATGTCACCGCCGAGTCCGGCCGCGACCGAGGCGGCTACGGCGCCCACCGCGAGCATGCCGAACTCCGGCATCGCGGTCACCACGAGCGGGATTCCGAGCGCAGCCGCGCCGACGAGCCACCACACCCATGCGTTGATGTCGTTCACGTGGTCATGGTAGGTCCGCGGGTACCGCCGCGGACAGGGCGCAATGGAGCGGGAACTGGCTTCTTACCCTTGTTTTTGCGGGGACTTCACGTGATCACGACAGCGGAAGGCCCTGCGCGGTCCAGCGTTCGCCGACCTGCTCGACGACGAGGGGGAGGCCGAAGCACATGGAGAGGTTGCGGGAGGTGAGTTCGAGCTCCAGGGGTCCTGCGGCGAGCACCTTGCCCTGGCGGATCATGAGGACGTGGGTGAAGCCGGGGGCGATCTCCTCGACGTGGTGCGTGACCATGAGCATCGAGGGGGCGATCGGGTCGCGGGCGAGCCGGCCGAGACGGCGGACCAGGTCCTCGCGGCCACCGAGGTCGAGACCGGCGGCGGGCTCGTCGAGGAGGAGGAGCTCGGGGTCGGTCATCAGGGCGCGGGCGATGAGGGTGCGCTTGCGCTCGCCCTCGGAGAGGGTGCCGAACTTCCGGTCCAGGTAGTCGGTCATGCCGAGGCGGTCGAGGAAGGCGCGGGCGCGCTGCTCGTCGATGTCCTCGTACTCCTCCTGCCAGCCGGCGGTCATGCCGTACGCCGCCGTCAGCACGGTCTCCAGGACGGTCTGGCGCTTGGGGAGCTTGTCGGCCATGGCGATGCCGGCCATGCCGATGCGGGGGCGCAGTTCGAAGACGTCGGTGCCGGGCCTGCCGAGGGTCTCGCCGAGGATGGTGGCGGTGCCCTTGCTGGGGTAGAGATAGCTGGAGGCGAGGTTCAGGAGCGTGGTCTTGCCGGCGCCGTTGGGGCCGAGGATGACCCAGCGCTCGCCCTCCTTGACCGACCAGTTGACCTGGTCCACCAGAGCCCGGTCCTCACGGACCACGGATACGTCCTGAAGCTCCAGAACATCGCTCATGAGCGCGTTGTCTCCCCTTGCAGTGTGACCGGTGTCGACGTCTCGGCTGGCGCGTGCGCGCTTTGGGCGCAGCCCTCGATGAAATCTACGCCACCGGTCGGCTGCCCCCGTTCAGTGGTCCGGTCCTTAGGCTGGGGGCCATGCTCTCGGAACCGCGCTCTGGACGCCTTGCCGCTTGGGGAAACGGCCTTTTGGCCGGACTTGTCTCGCCGGACGACGCCGTACTGGCGATCGTCGGTGACGATGCCGTGCACCGGGTGGAGGGGCTGCCGGGTGAGACGGCGGCCGTCGGTCTCACCCTGGCGCTCGGGCGGCTGCGGTCGCTCGGGGTCACCGGCCTGCGGGTCGCGCTGCCCGCGCCCGGGCATCCGCTGGGGCTGAGCGGGCCGCCGGAGTTCAACGCGCGGGCGTTGGAGGCGGAGGAGGCGGTGGTCTGTCACGGCGCCGCGCTGGGCCTGGTGCCGGAGGTGTACGAGGCGGGGCCCGCGGGCGATGTGCATGTCGAGGTGGTGTGGCATGTGCTGCCGGTGCGGGAGGCTCCGCCGGCGGACGTTCCCTCGCTGGGCGAGGCCGAGCGGGAGCTCGCGGAGGCCTTGCGGGACGCGACGGAGGTGCTCTCGCGGCTGGATGTGGCCGGGTCGGGGCCGGTGGCGGAGGCGGCGCTGGGGGCGTACCGGGCTCGGGCCGAGCGGGGGCGGGAGGTGCTGGCGCCGGGATATCCGCCTCGGGCGGTGCGGGTGCTGGAGCTTGCTCAGCGGGTGGGGTTGCTGGTGTCGCTGGCCGAGGAGAACGGGCCCGGGGGTGCGGTGAGCTCCGCCGAGATGCGGGCTCGGGGGGAGGCGTTGCGTCCGGTGGAGCGGACGGGGCGGCGGGCGCAGGTGGCCGCGTACAACGCCTATGTGGAGGAGCTGGAGCGGGGGGTGCGGTAGGTCGCGCCCACGGGTGTGCCTCGCCTCCTGCCGCAGTTGGCACTCGCCCGGTGGCTGGCCTCAGGCAACGGAGCTCACGCAAGGGAACTCACGCGAAGACCCCGCAGGTCACCGGGTGACGTGCGGGGCCCGGGCGTCGCCCGGGGCCCAGGGCCCCCGGGCGCCCAATGACAGCGGGCACGG
>NZ_JBHVYZ010000127.1:0-7449 GCF_042880295.1 Streptomyces sp. NPDC058307 | reverse complement strand
CGGAAAGCAAAAGGGTCCACCGAATCCGTCGGCGGACCCTCAAGAAAGATCGAGGCTAGGGGCGTGGACGCCGCCGAGCCAGACGGCTGTGGCGACTTTGCCCGGGAGTGGTGACGACCAGTCACAACACGAACGGCTACTGACCCGCGAGGCCCGACCGGGACCACCGCGCCGACGGCCCAGCGGGCTCGAGGAATGACCCCAGTAAAGGCTTTTTAATCTGAGAAATACCTATATTCCTCTGAGAGTTCACGCCATGGACACCTATCGTTCCGCGGGCTAGCGTGATCAAGAACCACCACATCAGGTGAACGATCAGCAGAGGAATGATGCAGTTGCGTGAGAGAACCGAGAACAGCGGGACGCCCGCCGTCAGTCGTCGCACTCTCCTCCGAACCGGTTCAGGCCTGGCGGCCGCCGCTGCAAGCGGCGGCCTTTCCATGTTTGCGGCCCAGTCGGCTTCCGCTGTCGTCGGGACGTCGCAGCGCTTCGTTCTCGGCGGGGACGGCGGGAATTTCTTTGTGAACGCGCCGCTCCACCAGCCCTACTGGGCGATGCAGTCCTTTGCCTTCGACCACGTCTACGGCCACATCTACTACGTGCAGACGAAGGTCGGCAGCGTGAACGGGGATCTCTGGGTGACCAGGACCGACCTAACCGGTCGGGTCCTGGGCGCCATGGCGATCCACGGGTTCGACCACGGCTCGAACATAGCCATCGAGCCGGACACGTACGGATCCCCGTATATGTGGGTCCCCGGCGACTGGAGCGACCCGCGTCCCGACGACCCCCAAAGCGGGCCCAACAGCCACACCATCGCGCGTTTCAAATACGTCGATGGGGGCGACCTCAGCTACGCAGACTCGGCGGTCAGGAAATTCATCATCCACCTCTCCGATTTCTTCGACTGCCCGAGACCGGCCATCGATCCCTACAACAACCGGATTCTCCTGCGGTACATGGGAACTACCACCCCGTGGCGCCTCGCGCTCTTCGATCTCCCCAGCGTCCTCAGCAAGGGCTTCGTCGACGACGTCCCGCTGCCCCGCCTCGCCGCCCGCGAACTCCCGAGCAACAGCGATATCGGCCTCACCGAAGACGACCATTTCCAGGGCGTCACCGCCTACGGCCAGTACGCCTACCTCCTGTACGGAGGCCCACCGAAGCACACCACAGACCCGGCCAAGCCGTCCTACCTGGTCACGCTCGACATGAATGCCACCGGGAAGTCGTACAAGGAAATCTTCCCAACCCACGCGGGTGACACCGTGCTCCCTGGCCGCGAGCCCCAGGGAATCGCGATCTACCGCTCTCCGAGCGGGCCCCAACTCGCGTTCGGCTTCTCAAGCAAATACGACAGCGATGACCCCGTCCAGTACCGGTCGACGATCTTCTACAAGAACCAACTCACGAACTGACCCGCATCAATTACGACAACCTTGAAGTCGCGCTCGTCCGCAACGACAGCGCTCTGCACGGGCTGACCGTACAGAACCTCACGCGGGCGCGGCCTTCCAGGTGTTCGAGGCCAACGCAATGCGCCGGCCGGACGAAGTCCGCGATCCGGCCGCTGTCGACCGCCGCACGAGCCGCCCTGACCGACCCCGCCTCCCGCACCACGAGCGCGCCGTACGCGACTTGTGGGATGTCCTGGCTTCCTAATGCTGTTGGCAAGCCGTTGGAGTCCAACTCATGTGCCAGGTGAGTACGAGGGTCATGTGCTCACCTGGCGTCCTCGGCTCCGGCCATGTCGTATTCGTCGATGTCGAGTTCGGCTCCGGTGACGCTAAGGAAGTCCAGGACGTTGCGGTCCAGGTGCCAACCCAAGAGGCTGGGGGCATCCACTGCGCTCGGATGGGCTTGGTCGATGTCGTTGAAGTAGCGCACGACGTGGAGCGCTGCTCCGCCGCTGGTGCGGGCCAGCTGCCCCGTGAGGTCGCAGATGCGGTCCGTGTAAGGCTGGAGCCTGTCGAGAACGCGGGTGATCTGCTCGTCGACGCGCAGACCCGGCTCCCGGCAGACAACCATCCACGAGTGGTCCACCGGAACCACCGCCGGCTCGGTGAACCGGCTGCCGCGAACAGTCACCTCGTCAGGCGTCATGCCCAATTGGAAGGTCATGGCGTCTGCCGAGACGTGCCGGCTGAACAGTGCGAAGTATGCGTACTGGCGAAGTGGCATCCCGTGGAGGATAGCCGCGCTGGAAGTGGGCCGACCGCGATTATGCGTGCCCAGCAATCAGCCCGCCTCGCTGGCCGGAGGCGTGACCTCATAGCACCGTCGGTCACGGATCAGGGCCCAGATGAATTGATGCGTCGGCGGGCCAGGGCGAGCACGGCCTGGATGTGCTTCTTGCCTTCGGCGCGTTTGCGGTCGTAGAACTCCCGCGAGTTCGGGTCGTAGCGGACGCTGACGAGCGCGGAGGTGTAGAAGACCCGCTGGAGTCTGCGGTGATAGGTCACCGGTCGGTGGAGGTTGCCGCTGACCTTGCCCGAGTCGCGCGGCGCGGGTGCGATGCCGGCGGAAGTCTGCCAATGCGTCCGGAGAGTCGAGTCGTTGGCCACCCGCCGCGACAGCAGCGTCTTGCCGTCCGCGTCCAGAGCGAGGCCGTGATGGTGGCCCTTGCCGCTGTCGACCCCCACCCATATCCGGCTCATCGCTCTCCTGACGTGCTCGTTCCTTACTCCTCGTGCCATGGACGACCTCGCCGGCATTGCTCTACGCAGCGACTTGTTCCCACTTCCTAATCGGCGGCCGAGTCGTCGTGGGGAACCAGGCGGCCAAGCCATCAAAGCCATGACCGGCAGCTGCCTGATAGCCACACCCGGCTCTCCTGGGCCTCCTCACCCTACGAACGGGAGGACAGACCCGCCCCAGAAAGGTAGAGCTGCCTGAACCGGTGACCACACGTCGAGGGACCGCTGTGCGTCGCACGTCCTGTCATTTCGGACACGCCCGCTCCAGGCGCAGCAGATCGGGTGCGGACCAGCGGGGTCGGCTTCATGGCCGGGTCCCAGACGCCTTGCATGGAAGCACGCCTCCTTGTGGTCGGCGTCGGCTATACCGGGATGGATCCGATCACACCTCGCCCGCTGTAGTCGAAGGAGTCCACTGCCTCATGACCGACGCCGCGAACGCCGCCTCCGCCAGCCGCGCCAATCGTGTGATCACGATCGTCGCCGTCGTCATCAGTCTCGCCTTCACCGGCTTATGGATCTTCATCTCCGTCCCTCAGCTCATGGACTTCATCGGCGACCGGGACATCACCGCGCCGCTCCTCCTAGCCATCGCCGTCGTTGCCGGTCCCGCCCTGTTCTGGTCCTTCATCGGTCTCGGCTTCGGCATGAGCGTGCTGGGCTGGGCTGCCGGGCTCGCCATCACCGGCATCTTCATCAGCCTCACCTACGGGTCCCTCGCCGCCGCTTCCGACGGCCACGGCTTCACCTACTGGCTGTTCCTCACCATGCTCGTCGCCTGCAACATCGATGCCTTCTGCGTGACTCCCTATGTCCTCGTCCGCGGCACAGTCGGGCGCCGCCGTTGACCCGTCGCGTGCTCGTTGGCGCCTGGGCGGATGTGGCCGGAGAACCTTGGAGAGCTGACCCACGCGTCGCGGCGCGGGCCAGCCCTCCCGGGTCAGTTCCTGCCGACGGGACGGGCGTCCAGCGCCATACGCAGGCGCCCCGCGATGGACTGGTACCGGAGGACGAAGTTGGGTCCTGCAGTTGGCCGGGTTCGGGCAGCTGCTTGTGCGGGAGGGGCCGGCGCCCGGCGAGCGACCAGCCCAAGGGGCGCCGTCCAGCGCGGTTCATGTCCCAGTCGACGCCCGCCAAGGTAGTCCGCGTCGACGGGCAGCTCCCAGCTCGACTGCCAGATCACCCCGTCCAAGACGATGGGGAGGTGCGGGGATCCGAAGAGGAAGCCCAGACAGCGCTCGCGCAGAACCGCCGAGCACGAGCCGGGCCAGGACCGGGTGATCTTCGAGGGCGTCGCTCGGGGCGCCTGTCGGTGGCCGGGCTGATCGCGATACGGCCGGGCTCCCGCACCCGGCTGTGCCACCGTCTGCGCACCCACCCCGCAGGCAAGGGCAAGCGCCGCAGCATGGGTGAGCGGGACTTCATCGCGCTGGTCGACGGCGTCCACCAGCTCGTCAAGGCGCCGATCGTGCTGGTGTGGGACCGTTTGAATACCCATGTCTCCCACGCTATGCGTGAGTTGATCGCCGACCGTGAATGGCTGACGGTGTTCCTGCTGCCCGCGTACTCGCCCGACCTCAACCCCGTCGAGGGGGTATGGACGCACGTCAAACCCAGTCTGGCCAACCTCGCCGTACTCGCCCTGGACCGACTCGAAGCCCTCGTACGCAACCGGCTCAAACGACTTCAGTACCGGCCAGACACCCTCGACGGCTTCATAGCAGGCACCGGCCTGACCCTCGACAGTCCAACCTCACCCTGACCGGCCGAAGTCAGTAACCGGATCGAGACCCCCCGGAAGTGCAAGCCCGAGTCGTCGAGGGGCCTGGCAGACGGCCACGGGCGGCGATCTGCGCTTCCCGGAGGCACTGGGGAAGCGACTGCTCGGGTCGGGCCTCATCGAACGCTGCCTCGCCGGCTGCGCGCGGTTGGTCCGGGCGAACAGAGTCTGATCTACGGGAGATGCAACGGAGGCGAGACGGGTCCGGCGGACACGGTGGAAATGACATTCCGCTCGGCCCGGACCAGGTCACGGTGAGCATCCGCAGCGCCGCGCGGGTGCGTCGAGGAGACCGCCGTCGCGCCCGCCGACCGGGAGAGGACGACGCTCGCCGCGGCGTGGTGGCGCTGCCGGTGATCACCCAGGGCTAGCAGATATATTTCGTAGCTCGATATATGCTCGACCCATGACACGGCAGAACCCGTCCTTGACGGAACCGCAATACTTCATCCTTGCTGCGCTCATGGACGGACCGTTGCACGGATACGGCATCATCAAGGCTGCCGAGCAGGCCACCGACGGGCGGCTCCGGATTCCTGTCGGCACTCTCTATGGCGCGCTGGAGCGGATGGAGCGGGCCGGGCTAGTGGCCGCCGGCGACGAGGAGATCGTGGACGGACGGGCGCGGCGCTACTACCGGCTCACCGAGGACGGCACCGCGATGCTCGGCCGGGAGGCGCTGCGGATGCAGCAGGCGGCGGCCGTCGTCATCGGACGCTCGCGGGATGCCGGAGCGGCCCCGGCATGAACCGTCTGCTGCTTGCGGTCTATCCCGAGCCCTACCGCTCCCGGCAGGGACAGGAGTTGCTGGCCTGCCTGGCCGAGGCGTATCCCGGCCGCTCCTGGCCCCCGCCGCGGGAAGTCGTCGCCTTGGCGCGTGCCGGGGTGCAGGCCCGTGCCCGTGCCGTCGTCGACGACACGGCCCGGCCGTGGTGGCTGGACGGCGTCCATCTGACCGCTCTCGTCCTCGCCGCGCTGGCGCTGGTGCCGTACCTGCAGGATGTGTGGCACTGGGCACTGCACATCGATCCCGGCCGGCATGCCATCGCCTTCCACTTCTCCGGGTGGTACCCATGGGCGCAAGGGCCCACGCAGACACGGCTCCTGCCCTACGGGCTGCTTCCGCTGCTCTGCCTGATCGCCCTGCTGCGCGGCAAGCCGTGGATCGCGCTGCCTTCCGCAGCAGCGATGATCTACGCCGGTGCCACGTTCAACAGCAATACGATCTTCGGCGACGAAGGCAAGGCGGGCCTGGGCTACTACGGGCTGGGCGCCCCGATCACGGCCCACGACCTGGTGCTGTCGGGGGCACTGTGCACCGCGTGCGCCGTGCTGGCGGTCTCCCGTTCTGGCCGGCTGCGGCGCCACTCGTACCGCTGGCTGGTCCCCGTCGTGCTCGCCATGTTCGTGGCCGGGGGCCTGCACATCATCTCCATCAGTCCGGCCTTCCAACGCGGCCTGTTCACCCTCGAAGTCGCCGCGCTGATCGCCGCGTGGATGGCGACGGCCGCCACCGGGGACTACCGGTGGCTGATCCCCGTCGCGGCGTTCGCGTTCATCCGCACGCAGGCGATCGTCATCCGGCCGAACGGGTTCATGCAGTCCCTGCCGGACCTGGTCGTCCTCCTCCTCCTGATCGCACCCCTCCCGGTCCTGGCGATCGCCGCACAGCGTCGACAGAGCCGGGCACTCCTCGAATAGGAGCAGATCTTTGGTGCGCCGGCCGGGCCTGTCGGCCCACCGCGTGCCAGAAGAAGCGCGTGACCACACTCCCCCCGAAGAACAGAGAAAGCGATGACTCAGCAAGATCCCTCGGCCCTGTCCACACAGCCGGACACCCCCGGCCAGGTCCCGGGAATCACGGCCGAACCCCGCCTCTCGCGGACCATACGACCTCGGGTCTCAGCTCCGCTGTACCTCTTGGGGCTCCTGGCGGTCTACCTGATCGCGGTCTGCAACCCGTTCGGGCAGCGGGCGGAGAATGCCCTGTTCACTGAGGAGGCCGGAGCCAAACCGGCATGGATCTACGACTGGTCGGGGGCGGCTTACGGTTCCTCGGGTCTGCCTCCGCTGGACCAGAGCGCCACGCCGACCCTGATCGTGGGTATGGCGGTCATCGTGGGCGTCACCCTGGTCCGAAGGCGCTGGTGGCAAGGCTGCGCGGCGGCCGGAGTCGTCATGGTCACGCTCGCGGGCACGCAGGCAGGCAAGATGTTCCTGCCCCGCCCGGACCTGGTCGGGGCGCGTGTCAGCCTCGTCGACTCGAGTTTTCCCAGCGGGCACACGGGCATTGCCGCCGCGCTTTCCCTCGGCCTTGCCCTCATCGCTTCCCCCCGTGTCCGCCCCTACGTGATGGTGACCGGCATGCTGTGGCTCACCGTCACCGGTGGCGCCGTCCTGGCCACGTACCAGCACCGGCCCAGCGATGTACTGGGTGCCACTCTGCTGGCCTGCGCCTGTTACAGCCTCGCGGCCCGGTTGCTGCCACCGGCGGCCGACGCACCAGGCGTCATACGGCGTCCTCGTGCGCTGCCGGCCATAGCCCTGGCACTGGCAGCGGCCGGCGCGCTCGTCGCCGGCGCGCGGGACGACTCCGTCACACAATCGCTGGTCTACGCGGTAACGGCCTTCCTGTGTGCCTCCCTATTCTGGTACACCGCAGCGGAGGGGCCCACACAGACCGCACGCCGCACACGCCCCACACTGGGCTGACCACCCGGCCGGCCCCGGGCGGGAACCGGCGCATCCTGGCAAAGCGGCGGTCCGACGCCACCGCCCAGTCGAAGAAGCCGTCGACGCCCGAGCGGGGATGCGCCCCCGCCCGGCGTGTCTTCCCGTGTCCAGTCAACAGGCCGGGGCCAGCCGGCGCAGCAACCGGACAACACATCACCACAGGGCGAACGTTGCCTGATGCGGCACTAGTGTCCTGAGTCGCTAATTCGTGTGCAGTATGCGGCGAGGGTGTCGAGGATG
>NZ_JBHVYZ010000126.1:0-8054 GCF_042880295.1 Streptomyces sp. NPDC058307 | reverse complement strand
GCCCGACCCACTTGATGGAGCCGAAGCCGATGCCGTCCCAGCTCGTGAAAGCCAGGGCGATCGAGGCCAGCGCGGTGACCCAGACCAGGGCCACGTGCAGGATGGTGGGCACGCCGGCCATGAAGCCGAGCGTGATGCGGTCACGGCGGGTCAGCAGCCGCCGGTGCCCGCGCGGGACCCGCTTGCTGACCGGCGCGGGGCCCGGAGGCGGCACGGCGGCCGCCTCCGGGGTCTTCGTGGTCGTTTCGGAGCTCATGGTGGTGGTGTTCATCCGCTTCAGAAGGGGGTCGGTCTCAGCCGGACGCGAAGATCGTCTTCTTCTGGCGCTCGATCGAGGACAGCAGGCTGTCGATTCCCTTGGGGTCGCGGACGAACTTCTGCAGCGCGGGCTGCATCACCGTCGAGGTGAAGTCCGGCCGGCTGTCCCGGTCCATGAACTGCGTGAGGTGCTTCGCGCCGCTGATCATCTCGTACGCCTTCTTCTGAAGGGCGCTGTAGGCGGAGGTGTCGGCCTTCGAGGAGGCGGCGATGAGGCTCGGGTCGGCCTTCAGGTACGTCTCCTCGGCTTGCGGCGTGCCCAGGAATTCGAGGAGCTTGACCGAACCGGCGTGGTTCTTGGGCTTCTTGCTGAGCATGATGCCGTCGGTCGGCGCCTCGACGGTGTCCTGCCCGTACGCCGGGTCGATCTCGGGGAAGGCGAAGAAGTCGAGGTCGTCCAGGTCCGCCTTGTTGGTGAACTGCTGGGCCACGAACATGCCGAGCATATACATGCCGGCCTTCTTCGCCACCAGCGTCTGGGCGGCGTCCTGCCAGGTACGGCCCACCGCGCCCTCCTGGTGGTAGGGGAGGGTCTCGGCCCACGTGTCGAAGACCTTGCGGACCTTCGCGTCGGTCCATGAGGCCTTGCCCGCCATCAGCTCGACGTGGAAGTCGTAGCCGTTGAGGCGGAAGTTGATCTGGTCGAAGGAGCCCATCGCCGGCCAGGCGTCCTTGTCGCCGTACGCGATCGGGACGAGGCCGTCCTTCTTCATCTGCTTGCACAGGGCGACGTACGCGTCCCACGTGGTCGGGACCTCGTAGCCGTACTTCTGGAAGACGCTCTTGCGGTAGAAGACCGCCCACGGCGACGTGGTCAGTGGCACCAGGTAGTACTTGCCGTCCTGACCCTTGCTCAGGTCGTGCATCGCCGGAGGGAAGTTGCCGCCGATCGTCTTCCACACGTCGTCGATCGGGGTGGCCAGTCCCTTGGCCGCGAAGAACTGCATCCGGTAGCCGGCGAACCACTGGAACACGTCGTCCGGCGTGCCCTGGAGGTAGGAGTTGATCTGCTCCTGGAAGGTGTTGTGGTCCTTGGTGTTGATGGCCACGTTGATGCCGGACTGCTTCGTGAAGGCCGCGTAGACGTCGCCGTACGCCTTCTTCGGGACCGCGTCGGACGCGTTGGAGCCGACGGTGACGGTCTTGGTGTCCGACGAGGCGGAACTGCCGGCGCAGGCACTCAGCAGAGGGAGGCCGGCACCCAGGACTGCGGCTCCGCCGAGTCCGCGGAGCACGGTGCGGCGGCTGGTTCCGGACATGGGCTGACCGGGGGAAGAACGGTGCATTTCGGCTCCTACAGGGCTGGCGGTACCCCGGTATGGCACGTCAGCCGGACGGGGGTATGACGGAGGGCGGGTCGTCGAGGGACCGTTTGAAGGTCAGTCGCGAGCCGAAATCCAACACGATCGAACAAACACGATCGTCGGACGCCAGGAAGCGTGAACGCTGTGTGGACTCGCTGTCAAGACTTTCCGTCCGGCAATCCATGATGGGCCGGCCCCGGCCGCAAGCCCTGTGTGCCGGCAGTCGGGCCGGACGGGCGGGACTGGCGCGGCTGGCCATCGATCCGCCTCGGGCCCGCTCACTGGCGATTGACCTGCACGAATGCATCGCGGTCACACCTCCCTGGATGGCTCAAACGAATCGCTCCGCCGACCCGCAGGTCTCGATGCCCATCGCACCGGAAGTAAGTGACGTTGCGCGGACCCTTGACGTGCCCCGGGCGGATGCGTACACATTGACCGCGCGGTCAGACCGCGCGGTCATGTACGGTGACCTCGTTCGATGGAGAACACACGGCCATGGGAGATCTCATGACAACAGGGCTGGAGCGCGGTGCGGGCTCCTCCGCGCCGCGTAGTGAGGACGTGGCCAGGCTGGCCGGCGTCTCACGCAAGACGGTCTCCCGGGTCCTCAACAACGAGCCGTACGTCTCCGAGGAGTCCCGCCGACGTGTCCTGGCGGCCGCCGAGGAACTCGGCTACCGGCTGAACCACGCGGCCAGGGCCCTGGCCTCCGGCCGTACCCGGTCCATCGGTGTGGTCGCGCTGGCAACCGCCGGGTACGGAACCGCCTCCCTGCTCGTGGGCATCGAACAGGCCGTACGGGACGCCGGTTACGCGCTGCGCGTGGTCAACACCCCGGACGGTGACCCGCAAAGCATCGCCGCCGCGCTGGAATCACTGCTGGAACAGGGCGTGGACGGCATCGTCGTCTCCGTACCCGTAGTCGAGGGCGAAGTCCCGCTCGGCGTGGACGTGCCGGTCCTCTTCGTCGGAGCCCCACCCGCCTTCAGTGCCACCCGGACACTGACCGTCGGCGTGGGCGCCCATGAGCTGGCACGTGCGGCCACGGAACACCTGCTGGACCTGGGGCATGCGACCGTCCATCACCTCGCGGGGCCGCGGCGGTGGTACGCCACCAAGGACCGTATCGAGGGATGGCAGGCCGCGCTGGCGGACCGGGGCGCGCACGAGCCCCCCGTGCTGAACGGTGACTGGTCGGCGGCCTCCGGGTATGCCGCGGGCCTCGGGCTGGCCTCGGACCGTTTAGTGACCGCGGTGTTCGCCGCGGGCGACGAGATGGCGATCGGCCTGATCCACGGCCTGCGGGAAAGCGGTCGACGGGTGCCGGAAGACGTCAGCGTCGTCGGTTTCGACGGCAACCCCGTCTTCGCCTACGTCTCCCCGCCGCTGACCACCGTCCGTCAGCCTTTCGAGGCCGCCTCGAGCGAAGGAATCCGGCTTCTCCTCCACGCCATCGAGAAGCCCGACACCGAACTGCCGCCGGCGAACGACCCACCCGTCGAACTCGTCGTCCGCGGCTCGACAGCGCCCCCGCCCTCCCTCTGACCCTCTGAGCCACCCCACCCCCTCGTGCCACTGCCCCGGCACACCCACCCGCCGGGGCACCCCACCTCCGCCCTTCCGCGCTTGTCGCGCCGCGCCCCCGCCCCTCGCGCCCGCGTGCCGCGCCCCGGTGGTGTCGCCCGGCTGTCCCCGGGCCACGCGCCCAACAAACCCCGCCGCGTCACTCCGAGCCGTTCCGAGCCGGCGGACACCGAAACACACCTTCCCCTTCCCCTGGGAGCCGCAATGTCCCTTGCCCGCACAGGCGCCAGACCCGGCGCCGCTCCGCGTTCCCGTCCCGCCTCCTTCTTCACCCTGGCCTTCGTCCTGCTCGTCTCGGTGCTGACCATGGTCGTACCCGCCGGCCGGGCAGACGCCCTGGCGCGTCCCTCGCAGACGATGTACACCCCGCCGGCGGGTGCGCCCTCGCCCGGGTCGCTCTACCCGCGGGCGGTGCGGATGCAGCACAACGGCTCCGCCAACGGCACCATCCTCGCGACGTTCGAGCAGTACACCACCGGCACGCCGGTCCTCCCGATCTACCGCAGTACGGACAACGGCAACTCCTGGTCGAAGATCTCCGAGGTCGTCGACACGCAGAACGGCTGGGGCATGCGCTGGGAGCCCGAGCTGTTCGAACTCCCCGCGGCGGTGGGCGACTTCCCGGCCGGGACCATCCTGGCCGCGGGCGCCTCGGTTCCCTCCGACCGCTCGGCCATCAAGATCGACGTCTACGCCAGCACCGACCGCGGACAGACCTGGACCTTCGCCGCCAACATCGCCACCGGCGGCCAGGCGTACGACACGAACGGAAACACCCCCGTCTGGGAGCCGTTCTTCCTCTACGCCAACGGCAAGCTGATCGTCTACTACTCCGACCAACGCGACCCCGCCCACGGTCAGAAGGTCGTGCACCAGGTCACCACCGACCTGCACACCTGGGGTCCGGTCGTGGACGACGTGGCCATGCCCACCTACAGCCAGCGCCCGGGCATGCCCACCGTCGCGAAGCTGCCCAACGGCAACTACGTCATGACGTACGAGTACGGCGGCTCGCCCTCGGGCAACTTCGCCGTCTACTACAAGATCTCCGCCGACCCGGAGGCCTTCAACTCCGTCACGGGCATCCCCCTGCAGGCGACGGACGGCACGATACCCACCAGTACGCCGTACATCACGTGGCTGCCCACCGGCGGTCCCAACGGCATGCTGGTCGTCAGCGCCTACAGCACCAGCGACCTGTTCCTGAACACCCAGAACGGCGCAGCGAACACCTGGACGCGCATCAGCTCCAACGTCGCCGGCGGCTACAGCCGCGGCATGGTGCCCCTGCCCGACGGCCACAGCCTGCTCGTGCTCAGCGGCGGCAGCGGCGGCCCCAACCTCTCCAACCCCGTCACCTACAGCACCATCGACCTGGGCGGCGGCATCTCCGACGGTGCCACCTACACCGTGTCCAACGCGGGCAGCAACCTCCAGCTGAGCATCGCGGGCGGCTCCGCCACCAACGGCACGAACGCCACCCAGCAGACCGCCGACAACGCCACCGACCAGCAGTGGCGCTTCGTGCAGCAGAGCTCCGGCTACTTCAAGATCCTCAACGTCGCCAGCGGCAAGGTCCTCGGGGTGGAGAACCAGTCCACCGCCGACGGAGCGAAGATCCTCCAGTGGGACGACAACGGCACCCTGGACCACGAGTGGGCCGTCGCCCCGAACCCGGCCGGCGGCTACAGCCTCACCAACCGTGTGACCGGCAAGTACCTGGAGATCCCGAACGGCTCCACCGCCACCGGTACTGCCGCCGGCCAGTGGAGCGGTACCAGCTGTGCCTGCCAGCGCTGGAACGTCACCCAGACCGCTCTGCCGGCGCTGGGCACCGGGCAGTACGTCCTCGTCAACAAGAACAGCGGGAAGTACCTGGACATCCCGCAGGGCTCGACCGCCACCAACACGGCAGTCCAGCAGTGGCAGAACTCGGCCTGCTTCTGCCAGCTGTACACCTTCCAGTCCGCCGGGGGCGGAGCCTGGACCATCAAGAACGCCAACAGCAACCTGAACCTGGACATCCGTAGCGGCTCCACCGCCGCCGGAGCCGCCGTCGTCCAGAACACGCCGTCCGCAGCGAACTCACAGAAATGGACCCTCACCGACGCGGGCAACGGCTATTACAAACTGAAGAACGTCGGCAGCGGTTTCAACGCCGCCGTCGCCCAGTCCTCCACCGCCAACGGCGCGGCAGTCGTGCAGTGGAACGACCTGAACATCGACGACCAGCTCTGGAAGATCGTCCGCATCAACTGAGTGACCGTCCGCAGAAGGACGTGTCAGGCGGTCGTGCCGGTCACCGAGTTCCCGGACTTGGTGACCGGCACGTCACCGTTGCGCCGCTCCAGAACGAGGGCTGCCTGTGGGGCGCTCATACCGGCCCCGAAGGCCACGAACCCGAACCGGGCTCTACGGCGGAGGCCATGGGCTTCCCCACCCGCCGAAGGGCTGGTGGGGATGCGAGACGCCGTTACACGGCGGAATCCTTCGGGCCCCCAGCCGTGCGGGGCCCTGTCGGGGGGTCAGGCGCCCGGGTGCAGACCGGGCCACCCGGGTGTCGGGTCGCCCTTGACCTCGCCGAAGTAGAGGGCGAAGGTCTGCTTCAGCCGCTCGACCTGGGCCCGGTCCTCCATGAAGCGCGGGAACCCGTCCACGTTGGCGTTCGGGTACTCCCAGATCGGCTTGAGGCCGGTGGGCGGGGCGATGTCGGTGCGTACCGACCAGCTGTTGGAGGTCTGACGCTCGGTGGACAGCTGCCAGTTGAGGTAGAGCTTGGCCGCAGTGGGGTTGGCGGCCTGCTTCAGGATCGCGATCCGCTGTCCCCATCCTACGAAGGGGTGCCCGTCGGGCAACACCCAGCGGTTCGGCGTGGTGGCGAGCGGGCTGCCACCCGTGCCGACGCCGATTATCTTCTCCTTGTTGGTGACCGCGGTGCCGGGGGAGAAGGAGCCGCGGGCGAACTGCGGCTGCTGGGCGGCGAAGTCGGCCACCCAGTCCCAGCCGTACGTTTCCGCGTAGAGGGCGAAGAGGTAGAGCACCGCGTCGTCGTCGTGCGGGTAGGAGGAGGCGATGGCGCCCTTCCAGCGCGGGTCGACCAGCTCCAGCGGCGTCTGCGGCGCGTCGGCCCCGGCCGCCGCCACGTCGTACAGGTAGCTGAACGCGATGACCATGCCGGCCACCCAGGCACCGTCCGGGTCCCGGAACTTCTTGTACAGCTTGCTGAAACCGGCGGGCTTGTAGTGCAACAGCCGACCCTGGCGCTTCCAGCGGGTGAAGTCTTGCAGCGTCTGCAACTGCACCACGTCGGGCACCAGGGTGTCGGTCGCGAACTGGTTGTCCACACGGACGTCGTGGTACTTGCTGTAGTCCACGATGAGTTCGAGGTCGATCTGTGGGAACCGTTGGCGGAAGGCCGTCCGGGCGCCGGCGCCGCTGCCGGAATTGGCGAGGTCGCCGCCCGCGTAGATGACGAGCTTGCCGCCTTCGGCGATAGCGGCCTGGTACAGCTCGTCGAGGCTCCTGGTCTCTTCGGCGCCGGCGTCGCGTGCGGCTGTGGCCGGGGTGGCCGCGGCGGGGGTCGCGGTAGCGCCGAGCGCGCCGAGTCCGAGGGCGGCGCCCGCTCCGGTGGCAAGGAGGCGCCGTCGACTGGGGAGACTGGTCACTGGGTAACCCTTTCTGCGTGGGGGGAAGGGATGTTCCCGGAGTACGGGCGGCGGACCGCCTCGGCCGGGACAGCGGGGGTGGAAACGACGAAGCCGGTGGTCTGATACGGCGTGCCCAACAGGCCCATATCAACCCCACGCCATCTCGCCCCGGCGTCCGTGGCTGACGAACAGGGTGGTGAGCTTCTTGCTGGATTGAGGATCCTGGCGGCGAGCCGGCCGTGTTCGCGGGTGGGGCCGGGCGTTGACCAGCATCACCTCCCGCTCGCCGGTGAGGGTGGTGATCTTGTTCGTGCTGCCGACCGGAAAGTCCAGGCCGAGGACTGTGAATTCGAGCGTGCTCATCAGGGCTCTTCGCTCTTTGGTTGAGAATGGGGCCAGTTGGGCGCGAGAGGTTCATCTGCAGGGTATCTGACGAGTCAGGCTTTCTCGTGCTGGATGCACACGGTGTGATCCGAGTCGCATGGCCTGCTGTGTGGTGAGGGGAGTTGGCGTGGGCGCAGCGCCCGCAGGCGTCGAGGCGGGGTCACCTCGGCGGGGCGACGGAGGCGCCACGGCCGCAGCCCGTGCACCGTGCGCCGCCGGACGGTCGCATCCACTCACCGGGGGCAGTGGGACAGCGGGCCTTGACCCTTGACCTTGGACACACGAGAAACTGAGGGTTTTTCATCATCGGTCTGACTGGCCAGATGCAGGGTGAGGACAGCCTGGATGAGGCGGGTGATCCGGGTGGTCGAGCACCGGAGCTTGCGGAGAAGTCGCCAGGACTTGAGGGTGGCCATGGCCTGTTCGATGAGGGCGCGGATTCTGGCGTGGGACCGGTTGAC
This sequence comes from Streptomyces sp. NPDC058307, assembly GCF_042880295.1. Classification (NCBI taxonomy): domain Bacteria; kingdom Bacillati; phylum Actinomycetota; class Actinomycetes; order Kitasatosporales; family Streptomycetaceae; genus Streptomyces; species Streptomyces sp. NPDC058307. The sequence continues at coordinate 353 of NZ_JBHVYZ010000126.1, read as the reverse complement.
CGCCTGCTGACCGGTGGAGAGGGTTTCCCACCGTCCCCAGTACGGGGTACGGACTGTGCCGCCGGCACCCCGGTAGCCTTTGTCGGCCCAGCACGTGATGCCCGCCTCGGTGACGGCGTCGACGACACCGTGCTCGCGGGCCGCGCGGACATCATGGACAGCGCCGGGCAGGGCCGGGGAGAGCCACAACAGCCGGCCGGACGGATCGGCGAGGACCTGCACGTTCATCCCGTGCCTTTTGTGCTTGCCCGAGTAGTAGAGCCGGTCCGCAGCGATCCGGTCGATCGGCAGTAGGGTCCCGTCCAGCAGCACGAACGCCTTCGACGATGCTGTCCGGACCGCCTGCGCGAGGG
>NZ_JBHVYZ010000125.1:0-8075 GCF_042880295.1 Streptomyces sp. NPDC058307 | reverse complement strand
AACGTGTGCTGGATCTGTTCCCTGACCTGGTCGGTGAGGTTGAACATCAGCATCGCGACCCATCCACATTGCCGCCCTCGCACTGCTGCGCAGGCTTCGCACGGCTGCGCCGGACTCCGTCCAGCGGCTCCACGCAGCGGGGTCGTCCTCGCGGCCACGACCCGCATCGCCGCCAGCGAAGTCCCCACGCCGACTCAGAAGAACACCGACCTCCGCTGCACCAGCAGTTTGTACAACGTGTGCTGGATCTGTTCCCTGACCTGGTCGGTGAGGTTGAACATCAGCATCGGATCCTCGGCGGCCTCCGGCGGGTAGCCGTCCGTGGGGATCGGCTCGCCGAACTGGATCGTCCACTTCGTCGGCAGCGGTACCGCGCCGAGCGGGCCCAGCCACGGGAAGGTCGGGGTGAGCGGGAAGTACGGGAAGCCCAGGACGCGGGCCAGCGTCTTCGCGTTGCCGATCATCGGGTAGATCTCCTCCGCGCCGACGATCGAGCACGGAATGATCGGCGTGCGCTGCCGCAGAGCCGTGGAGACGAAGCCGCCCCGGCCGAACCGCTGGAGCTTGTAGCGCTCGCTGAAGGGCTTGCCGATGCCCTTGAAGCCCTCCGGCATCACACCGACCACTTCGCCCTGCCCGAGCAGCCGTTCGGCGTCCTCCGCACAGGCCAGGGTGTGGCCGAGCTTGCGGGCGAGTTCGTTGACCACCGGCAGCATGAACACCAGGTCCGCCGCCAGCAGCCGCAGATGCCGGTTCGCGGGGTGGTGGTCGTGGACGGCGACCTGCATCATCAGGCCGTCCAGCGGCAGCGTCCCGGAGTGGTTGGCGACGATCAGCGCGCCGCCCTCCGCCGGGATGTTCTCGACGCCCTTCACCTCGACCCGGAAGTACTTCTCGTACACCGGCCGCAGCAGGGACATCAGGACCTGGTCGGTGAGTTCCTCGTCGTAGCCGAAGTCGTCGACCTCGTAGTCCCCGGTGAGCCGCCGGCGCAGGAAGCTGAGGCCCCCGGCGATGCGGCGCTCCAGGCCGCCCTCGTCGTTCGCCTGCTGCGGCGGCTGTTCCTCACGCGTCACGGGAACATCATCCTGCGCAAAAGCCTCGCTGGGCAGGGGCTGGACCTCACGGACCAGCCCGGGCTCGCTGCCCTTGCGCCGGCTCCCCGCGCTCCGGCGCCGCGTCGGCCGCTGTACGGCGCCTGCGCGGGACCGGTCGTCGTCGAACGGAATGACCTTGGCGTCCGCCATCGTTGATGCGCTCCTCAGTTGGCGCTCTGCGTCGGGGGGTGGCCGCTGCCGGCCAGCGGCGGCAGCGCGGCGATCCGGTCGACGGCCCTCTCGAGGGCCTCCGGCGGCAGCAGCCCGGGACCCTGGCTGCGCGCGAAGTCCGCGAAGGTTTCGGCCGTCGTGTACTTCGGCCGGAATCCGAGCGTCTCGCGCATCTGGACCGTCGACACGACCCGGCCGTGGGTGAGCAGCCGGATCTGCTCGGGCGAGAAGTCCGTCATCCCCAGCGTACGCACCAGCGACCCGGCCCAGGTGACGGCCGGCAGCAGCAGGGGCACGGTGGGCCGGCCGAGCCGCCGCGAACACTGCGACAGCAACAGGACCCCGTCGCCCGCGATGTTGAAGGTGCCGCTGTTGAGCGTGCCCCGCACCGGTTCGTGCGAGGCGATCCTGAGCACCTCGATCACGTCGTCCTCGTGCACGAACTGCAGCCGCGGGTCGTACCCGAGCACGGTCGGCAGCACCGGCAGCGCGAAGTACGAGGCGAGCGGGGTGTCCGCCGTCGGTCCCAGGATGTTGGCGAACCTGAGCACACACACGGCCACGTCGGGGCGCCGCCGCGCGAAGCCCCGTACATACCCCTCGACCTCGACCGTGTCCTTGGCGAAGCCGCCGGAGGGCAGGGACTTGGGCGGGGTGGTCTCCGTGAACACGGCGGGATCGCGGGGCGCGGACCCGTACACGTTCGTACTGGACTTCACGACGAGCCGCTGCACGTTCGGCGACTTCTGGCAGGCACCGAGCAGCTGCATGGTGCCGATGACGTTGGTCTCCTTGACCGTGGTCCGGCTCCCACTGCCGAGCGCCATCGCCGTCACGTCCAGGTGTACGACCGTGTCGGCGGCCGTCTCGGCCAGGACCCGCGCGATGCCGGGCTGCCTGATGTCCGCCTGGATGAAGTCGGCACCGCCCAGATGGTGCTCCGGCGCCACCGCGTCCACGGCGATCACCCGGTCCACCTGCGGGTCACGCTGTATGCGTCGTACGAACCGGCCCCCCAGCTGTCGGGCCACTCCGGTAACGAGCACGACCTTTCCCAAGATCAGCGCCTTCCTTCCAGCCGTAGTCCAGCTCTGGTACAGCCCTTGTACAGCCTCGTACAGCCCCAGTCCTGTGCCGCGTTCCCCGTGTCCAGCCAACTTAGCGGTTCGATGTTGCGCTGTGATGACCGCCCACTGCGTGAGGTGACGACATCCGGCCCACGCGCACGTCCTGACACACGTGTGGCCCCCCACCGGTAACGGGTGGGGGGCCACACGCACGCTTCCGCGGCGTCGCCTACTTCTTGTTGCGACGCTGAACGCGCGTGCGCTTGAGCAGCTTGCGGTGCTTCTTCTTAGCCATCCGCTTGCGCCGCTTCTTGATAACAGAGCCCACGACTACCCTCGCTCACTTCTCATCACTCGGTGCTGGGCATCATGGGCCCACACGACCTACGAGGGGTTAGCCTACCCGCCCGAGCGCTGAGGTCGTAATCGAGGTGGACCGGGGAGATCCGGCAGGGGTCCACGAGTGCCCTGAGGCCCCTTGGAACCTCCCCGAGTCCGGTCGCCGTCAGGCTGTCTCCACCCCCACATAGCTCTCGCGGAGGTACTCGTGAACCGCGTTCTCGGGGACACGGAAGGACCGTCCCACCCTGATCGCGGGCAGATGACCGCTGTGCACCAGCCGGTACACGGTCATCTTCGACACTCGCATCACCGAGGCGACTTCCGCCACGGTAAGGAACTGAACCTCGCTCAGAGGCCTCTGCTCAGCAGCCATGACACACCTGAACCTTCCGCACTCGACGGTCACCGGCTTCCCCTTCCGGTGACTCTTCGTCGCTGCGTGCTCACTCCCCAATGTAGGGGCGGGTGATGCAAGTGGGGAAGAGGTGCACCCATCGGCGCCCTACTGTGACAGACACGCTCGATTGAGTACGTAGCGGGTCAGCGGCCGGTAGTAATCGGACCGCACACCGTCATCAAGTGGAACGACGACGGACACGACCCCCTCGGCCTCCCCCACGAAGAGCGCGGGGTCGTCCGTATCCGCGGGCCCCATGGCCTCGAACCCCAGCTGACCTGCCCCGCAGACCCACCCGTGATCCCCGATCACGAGCTCCGGAAGCGGGCCGCCGCTCTCCGCCACGGCCGCCAGCGCGGTACGAACCGGGAGCGGCGAATGCGTGTGTGCGCCGGGCTCACCACCGGAGCGCTTCGCGTCCCGTTCTCGCACGAGCGCGACTCCTCGTACGTACTCAAGGTTGTACGTGCGTAGACCGAACCGGGTCGTTATGTCGACACGGCGACCATGCGCAGGGGTGAGGACGGTACATCCCGCCGCCGAGAGGGCGTCCGCGAGAGCGGCGTAGAACCCGAGCAGTCGGTGCGGATGGCCGGTGCCGAGAAGCACGGCCGCGCTGCGCTGGGCAACTGCCGCGAGCCGGTCCGCGAAGGCGTCGAGCGCGACGAGCGTCCGTTCGGGATCGATCACATCACGGCCGGTTGTGTGTCGGGGATTGCCCGAAACCCCGCACTTGTCAGCCATGAGACCGATCAGATCCCGCTCATTCCATGACCATTCAGGGTCGAGTCCGATCAGCACCCTCGGGTCCCGAGCCGCGAACAACCGATAACTCCGCAGACTCTCCTCCCGGGAGGTGGCCACGGGTCCGGCCAGACGGGCGGCCAGCAGATGGGCGCGGAGGGCGCCGGTGCTCAACACGGAGCGATGGTGACGGATGAGAGCGGGTCAGGGGGACGGGAACGGGGAAACACCGCACAGTCGGAGTAGCGCCCAAGGGGCGCGGGAAACTGCGCAACCAGCCACAACGAACCCGCGGACGCCCGACGACCAGCCACAACGCACTCGCAGACGCCCGACGACCAGCCACGCACCCGCAGACCCGACGACCGGACGCGGCACATCCCTGGGTGCCCTACGCCAGCAACCCCCGCAACGGGAACACCGCCCGCCGAGTGGCCAGCACCGCCTGGTCCAGCCGGTCCGCGGGGTCGTATCCCGCGTCCCACTCCGCGTAGGACACCGGCCACCGCCCGTCGGTCATCCGCGCCGGTGCCAACTGCCGGGTCCGGGCGAACACGTCCTGCCGCCACCCCTCGGGAATCATCGCCTCGGGCTCGACCGGCCGCCCCGCGGCGATGGCCACCAGATGCGTCCAGGACCGGGGTACGACATCCACCACGGCGTATCCCCCGCCGCCGAGCGCGATCCACTTCCCGCCCGCGTACTCGTGCGCCAGCTCATGACACGCCACCTGCACAGCCCGCTGCGCGTCCAACGACACCGCGAGATGAGCCAGCGGATCCTCGAAGTGCGTATCCGCCCCGTGCTGCGTCACCAGCACATCCGGCCGGAAGTCGGCGATGAGCTCCGGGACCACGGCGTGGAACGCCCGCAACCACCCCGCGTCCCCCGTCCCCGCCGGCAACGCCACGTTCACGGCGCTGCCCTCGGCCGAGTCCGCCCCCGTCTCCTCCGGCCACCCGGTCTGCGGGAACAGTGTTCGGGGATGCTCGTGCAAGGAGATCGTCAGCACCCGCGGATCCTCCCAGAACGCCGCCTGCACCCCGTCCCCGTGATGCACGTCGACATCCACATAGGCGACCCGTCGCGCCCCCAGCTCCAGCAACCGCGCGATGGCCAGCGCGGCGTCGTTGTAGATGCAGAAGCCGGAAGCGCCGCCCGGCATCGCGTGGTGCAGCCCGCCCGCGAAGTTCACCGCGTGCAGCACGTCCCCCCGCCACACGGCCTCCGCCGCGCCCACCGACTGCCCGGCGATCAGCGCGGACACCTCGTGCATCCGCTCGAAGGCCGGATCGTCCATCGTCCCCAGCCCGTACGACTGGTCGGCCGCCCCGGGATCCACGGAAGCCGCCTTCACGGCCTCGACGTAGTCCTCCCGGTGCACGAGCCGCAGCGTCGACTCGCCCGCCGCCTTCGCGGCCACGACGGCCACGTCCCGGTCCAGCCCGAAGGCGTCCACCAGTCGCCGGGTCAGGTCGAGCCGGAGCGGATCCATCGGATGGTCCGGCCCGAAGTCATAGCCCGTTACTGCCTCGTCCCACATCAGCTGTGCGCGGCCGCTCATGCCCGCCACCGTATCGGTCCGGTTGAGCCTCGAACGACTTGGCGTACACCAGTGTCACCAGCACCAACACCATCGGCACGAGCATGGCCCCGCGATAGCTCCACGCGTCCCCCAGGGCCCCCACCAACGGCGAACCGACCAGAAATCCCACGTAGTTGAAGACATTGAGCCGCGCGATGGCCGCGTCCGACGCCCCCGGGAACAAGCGCCCGGCCGCCGCGAAGGTCTGCGGCACCAGCACACACAGCCCCATCCCCAGCAGCGTGAACCCGAGCATCCCCACCCACGGCCCGGGCGCCACGGCCACCACCGCGAACCCGCCGGCCGCCACCACCGCCCCCAGCCGCACGACCGCGGCCGCCCCGAACCGCCGCACCCCGAGGTCCCCCACCGCCCGCCCCAGCAGGGTCGTCACCATGTAGACGTTGTACGGCACGGTCGCCACCTGCTCGCTGCTGCCGAGCACGTCCTTGAGGTACTTCGCGCTCCAGTTGGAGACGGTGGAGTCCCCGATATAGGCGAAGGTCATCACCAGACACAGCGGCAGCAGCAGCTTGAAGACGACGGCGTCGCCGCCCTGGGGCTTCTCCTCCACGCCCGTGGTGTCCCCGTCGACGTACCAGCGGCTTCCCACCAGGCACAGCGGCACCAGCACCACCACGACCGGCAGATAGGACACGAACAGCGCGAGATGCCAGTGCGCCCCGACCCAGGCGAGCGAGGCCCCCACGATCCCGCCGAGACTGAACACCGCGTGGAAGCTCAGCATGATGCTGCGCCCGTACGACCGTTGCAGACTCACCCCGAGCATGTTCATCGAGGCGTCGAGCATGCCGACGGCGAGTCCGAAGGCACCGAGCGAGACCCCCAGCTCGAGCGTCGAGTCCCCGGCCCCCACCCCGAGCAGCGCCAGGAGCACGACGGGCTGGGCGAACCGCAGCAGCCGGCTGGGCCGTATTCGCTTCACCAGCTGCTCGGTCGAGACACTCCCGACCCCGGCGAGGATGGGCACGGCGGCCAGGAAGGCGGGCAGCAGCGCGTCGGAGACCCCGTACCGGTCCTGGATCGCGGGGATGCGTGTCACCAGCAGAGCGAAGGCGACGCCTTGCGCGAAGAAGCTGAACGCCAACGAGGCCCTACCGCGCCGCAGCACATCTGTCATGGCGGCGAGCGTAGGGCCCCGGCGTACTCGTGGGTAGATCCAGCCAAAGATGAATTTCCCTCAGCTTTATCGGGCGAGGGCCACCTCGGGCAGCGCGGGGGCGCCGGCCTTCGCCTCGGCGATCAGCATCCGGGCCATCGGGCCGGCCCCGATAGCCCCGCTGACCAGGAAGGCCACCGCCATCGACGCGACCATGACCACGGACCCGAGCCACACCATCGTGTCCACCGGCAGCGTGTACGCCCCCACGACCCGCACCACGCACTCCGTCAGCAGTACGACGCCCCACACCACGGAGAACCGACGCTCGGCCCGCCGGAAGGCCGCCGACTTGTCCTGGAGCCGCACCCAGGCGGCCTCCCGCTCCGCGATCCCCTTCACCAGCCAGGGCTTCATCCCGGCCGTCATCATCGGCCTCCCCAGCGCCACGGAGACGAGGATGCCGATCCCGATCACACTGCTGACCCCGCTGTCCTTGGCGAGCATCAGCCGGGGGTCGCCGGCCACGAAGCTGAGCAGCAGCCCCACGACGTTGACCACGAGGATGAGGGCGGCGAGACCGTTGACCGTCCGTTCCTTCACCACACTCCAGCCGGTCCGCACGGCCGGGACGACACTGCTGAGGCCCAGTGCCATCAACGTGCTCATCCCGAGCCCGTCCTTGAGCAGGTAGTACGCCCCGATCGGCACAGCCACGTCCACGATCAGGGGAGCCAGGTTCGCGCGCTTCGAGTTCGTCTTCGTCGTCATGCCCTCAGCTTCCCGCCCGGCCGGGGGGTGCCGGTAGAAACGATCGTCCGGGCCTCGGCATGACAAATGTCAGACGAGCAGATCCACCAAGTCACCCATGTCGGAGAAGAGTTGGGTGGCTCCGGCGAGCTTCGCGGCGGGCGTCATGGCGGTGAACCCGTACACGTCCATCCGCGCCGCGTTGGCCGCCCGTACGCCCAGCGGACTGTCCTCGACCACCACACACCGCCCGGGCTCGACCCCCATCCGCTCGGCGGCATGCAGAAACAGATCCGGCGCCGGCTTGCCCCGCCCCACATCCTCCGAACTGAAGATCCGCGCGTCCTCGAACCACCGGTCGAGCCCGGCCGCCCGGTGCCCCACCCGGATCCGCTCATGGCTCCCGGAGGACGCGACACAGTACGGCACCCCGTCCGCCGTCAGCTTCTCCAGGACACCGGTGACGCCGTCCACGGCCTTCAACTCCCGCTCGAACGCGGCGAAGACCCTCGCGTGGAAGACATCGTCGAAGTCCGCCGGCAACCGCTGCCCGGTCCGCTCCAGGACGAGGTCATGGATCCGGTGCATGGCGGAGCCCATGTAGTCCCGGATGGAGTCCTCGTAGGAGGTCGGGTGCCCGAGCTCCGTCAGATAGGCGGCGAGGTGCCGGTTGGAGATCGGCTCACTGTCGACAAGAACGCCGTCGTTGTCGAAGATGACGAGGTCATAGCGCATGCTATTGACCCTAAACGCAGAAAACCCCCGTGCCGAATGGCACGGGGGTTTTCTCACAAATTGTTCG
>NZ_JBHVYZ010000124.1:0-9140 GCF_042880295.1 Streptomyces sp. NPDC058307 | reverse complement strand
GCCACTCCCTCCTCGCGATGCGGCTGGTCAGCCGTATCCGCACCGTTCTGGGCGTCGAACTCCCGCTGCAGACCGTGTACATCACCCCGACACCTGCCGCGCTCGCCGAGCAGGTCGACAGCCAAGCACCCGCCAGGCCCTCGTTGCGGCCGATGCGCAGGGAGTCCTGATGGCCTCGTCTTCTGCTGCTTCTGCTGCTTCTGCCGCGCAGCAGCGGCTGTGGTCCTTACGACTGTCGGGCGCGGTGGACCCCGGTGTGCTGGATGAGGCGCTGCGGGATGTGCTGGGCAGGCACGTCGATCTGGGTGAGCACTCCTGGGTGTTGCAGGCCGAGCAGGTGGGCGAGGACGAGCTGGCCGGTGCGATCGGGCGGGCGTCTGGATACGCCTTCGATCTGACCTCCGAGGCGCCCGTGCGGGCCTGGCTCTTCACAACCGGGCTCAAGGAGCACGTGCTGATCCTGGTGGTGCATCACACCGTCTGGGACGGCTGGCCGACGGGCCTCCTGGCGCAGGAGGTCCCGGCCGAGTACGGAGCCCGATGCACGGGCCCGGGCTGGACCACTCTGCCGCTGGACCATGGGCTGTGGGAGCGACAGCTGCCGGGCCACCCAACCGACTCCGCGCACATCGGGCTACCGGGAGGCCGACACGAGACAAGGGTGGATGCCGCGCCGGTTTCGGTGGCGGGGTTGTTCGAGGCGCAGGTGGCGCGGACCCCGGATGCGGTCGCGGTGGTGTGTGGGGATGAGGAGGTGTCGTATGCGCAGCTCGACGGCCGGGCGAATCGGTTGGCGCATTTCCTGATCGGGCGGGGTGTGCGGGCGGAGTCGGTGGTGGGGCTGTGTCTGCCGCGCGGGGTGGAGATGGTCGTGGCGATGCTGGGGGTGTGGAAGGCGGGGGCGGCGTATCTGCCGGTCGATCCGGAGTATCCGGCGGAGCGGGTTGCGTTCATGGTGGCGGACAGCCGGGCGGCGGTGCTGGTGGGGACGGAACAGCTGCCGGTGGGGCGGCCGGCGACGGTCGAGAAGGACGCGCCGGCGCTGGTCGAGGTGGACGCGCCGGCGACGCGTGCAGCGCTGGCCGTGTTGCCTCAGACGCCGCCGGCGGTCCCGGTGGCGCCGGAGCAACTGGCGTACGTCATCTACACATCGGGTTCGACGGGCCGGCCCAAGGGCGTGGCTGTGACCCACCGCGGACTGGCCAACTACGTGGCCTGGGCCGTAGGCGCGTACGACATGGAGTCCGGGGGCGGCGGGGCGCCCCTGCACTCCTCACTGGCCTTCGACCTGACGGTGACGAGTGTGCTGGTGCCGCTCGTCTCGGGATCCGCGGTGGCGGTCAGCCCGGGCGGAGGTGCCGAAGGGCTGGCGGCCCTGATCCGTCGGCATGGGGATTTCGGGCTGGCCAAGGTGGTTCCGGGGCACTTGCCCCTGCTGGACGAGATGCTCTCGGACGGACAGGCGGCAGCGGCGGCCCGCCGACTGATCGTGGGCGGCGAGGCGTTGGCGGGATCCGTGGTGAGCGGCTGGCTGCGCCGTGCGCCGGATTGCGTGGTGGTCAACGAGTACGGGCCGACGGAGACCGTGGTCGGATGCTCCGTGTTCGAGGTCAGAGCCGGTGATCCGATGGACGACGCGGTGCCGATCGGGCGGCCGGTCGCCAACACCCGCCTCTACGTACTCGACGAGCGGCTGCGTCCGGTCCTGCCAGGGGCCCATGGCGAGCTGTACATAGCCGGGGCGCAGTTGGCACGCGGGTACGTGGGCCGCGCCGGCCTGTCCGCCGAACGCTTTGTCTCGTGCCCCTTCGAGGCGGGGCAGCGCATGTACCGATCCGGGGACCGGGTGCGTATGCGGGCCGACGGACAGCTGGTGTTCGCGGGGCGGGCGGACGAGCAGGTGAAGATCCGGGGGTTCCGGGTCGAGCCGGGTGAGGTGCAGACGGTCGTCGCCGCGCACCCCGCCGTACGCCAGGCGGCCGTGATCGCCCGCGAGGACACCCCCGGCGACCGGCGCCTGGTCGCCTACGTCGTACCCGAAGCCGCGGAGGCCGACGGATCCGCGCAACTGGGCGGCCTGGTCCGGCAGTTCACAGAGCAACGGCTGCCCGAGCACATGGTCCCCACGTCGGTGATCGTGCTCGACGCACTGCCGCTGACCGTCAACGGCAAGCTCGACCGCGAGGCGCTGCCCCCTCCCGACCATACGAAGACCGCTGGGACGGGAAGGCCGCCCTCCGATGAGCGGGAGGAATTCCTCTGCACCGCGTTCGCGCAGGTCCTCGGCCTGGCGAACGTGGGAGTCGACGACAACTTCTTCGAACTCGGCGGGAACTCCCTGCTCGCCCATCGGGTCACCAATCGGGTGCGCAGGAAGTTCGGCGTGGAGATGCCGGTCAAGGCGCTGTTCGAGGCGCCCACGGTCGCGCGGCTCGCCCGGCAGGTCGCCCATCAGAAGTCCGCCCGCAGGCCCGCCCTTCGACCGATGCGCAAGCAGGAGGAGTCCCGATGATTCCGTTGTCGTACGCCCAGCAGCGACTGTGGTTCACCACCCAGCTCGAGGGCCCGCACGCGATGTACAACCTTCCGCTGGCGCTGCGGCTGTCAGGGGACGTCGACCGGGCGGCACTGGCGGCGGCGCTGCGGGACGTGCTGGGCCGGCACGAGGTGCTGCGTACGGTCATCGGCGTGCAGGACGGCGAGCCGTACCAGCGGATCCTCGAACTCGCCCAGCTGAACTGGCAGTTGGAAGTCGTCGAGGTCGCCGAGCAGGAGCTGGCCGCGGCGGTCGGGAAGGCGTCCGGCTGCACCTTCGATCTTGCGGCCGAGATACCGGTCAAGGCCTGGCTGTTCACGGCCGGTACGGACGAGAACGTTCTGGTACTGGTCGTGCATCACATCGCAAGTGACGGCTGGTCGACGGCACCGCTCGCGCGGGACATCTCCGTCGCCTATGCGGCCCGCCGGGAGGGACGGGAGCCGGACTGGCAGCCGCTGCCCGTGCAGTACGCCGACTACGCGCTGTGGCAGCGGGAGATGCTCGGCGACGAGCAGGACCCGAACAGCGTCATGTCGCGCCAGGTCGCCTACTGGCGTGAGGCGCTGGCCGGCGCACCGGAGGAGCTGGAACTCCCCGTCGACCGCGCGTACCCCGCGGTCGCGAGCCATCGCGGGCACCGTGTGCCCCTGCAGCTGCCCGCCGACGTGCACAGGCGGCTCCTGGAACTGGCACGGGCGCACGACGTGACGCCGTTCGTCGTGCTGCAGGCCGGTCTGGCGGTACTGCTGTCCCGCCTGGGAGCGGGCAGCGACATTCCCGTCGGGGTCGCGGTGGCGGGGCGTACGGACGAGGCGCTGGACGACCTGATCGGCTTCTTCGTCAACACCCTCGTGATACGCACCGACCTCTCCGGGAACCCCACCTTCGGACAGGTCCTCGAGCGGGTGCACAAGTCGAGCCTGGCCGCCTTCGCGCATCAGGACGTGCCGTTCGAGCGGCTGGTGGAGGAGCTGGCCCCCACGCGTTCGCTGGCCCGGCACCCGCTGTTCCAGGTCATGCTGACCGTGCAGAACAACGCCCGGGCGGCACTCGACCTGCCCGGTGCGCAGGTCAGGGGCATGTCGGGGAGCGCAGCCGACGGGCCGGCGGATGCGAAGTTCGATCTCGACCTGATGATGGGTGAGGTCTTCGACGCCCAGGGCCGCCCCGCCGGGGTGCGCGGCGAGCTGACCGGGTCGGCGGACCTGTTCGACCGGGCCTCCGTGGAGCGGATCGGCGGCCGGCTGGTGCGCGTACTGGAGACGCTGTGCTCCGGGCCGGATGTCCGGCTGAACGAAGTGGATGTGTTCGAACCGGGAGAGCGCCGGAAGGTACTGGCGGAGTGGAACGACACTGCGACCGGAGACGCGGGGACGACGCTGCCCGGCCTCTTCGAGACCCGGGCGATCCGCACCCCGGACGCGACAGCACTCACCGACGGCGGGACCGAGCTCTCGTACGCGGACCTCGACGCACGGGCGAACCGGCTGGCGCATCTGCTGCGCCGGTCGGGGGTGGGACCGGAGTGTGTGGTCGCGGTGCTCATGGAGCGTTCCGTCGACCTGGTGGTGGCGCTGCTGGGGGTGCTCAAGGCCGGAGGGGCCTTCCTGCCCGTCGATCCCGGCTATCCCGCCGACCGGATCGCCTTCATGCTCAAGGACTCGGAGGCCGTCTGCGCGGTGACCGTCTCCAGGCCGGCCGACGTACTGCCCGAGGGCGTGTCCTCGGTGGTGCTGGACGACCCGGGGGTGGTGGCTGCGCTCGCGCAGGAGGCAGTGACCTCTCCCGGGGTGGCGCTGCGTCCCGAGCATGTGGCGTACGTGATGTACACCTCGGGGTCGACGGGCCGGCCTAAGGGTGTGGCGGCCACCCACGGCGACGTGACGGGACTCGTCTCGGACCGGTGCTGGGCCCTGTCCCCCGAGTCCCGGGTGCTCTTTCACGCGCCGCACGTGTTCGATGCCTCGACCTATGAGATCTGGGGACCGCTGTGCGCGGGTGCCCGTGTGGTCGTGGCTCCGGAACGGGAGATGGACGCGGCAGGGCTGCGAGGGCTGATCGCCGCCTTCGGGCTGACGCATGTCCATGTGACCGCCGGGCTGCTGCGGGTGCTGGCCCAGGAGGACCCCGGGTGCTTCGACGGCGTGCAGGAGGTCCTGACGGGCGGGGATCTCGTGCCGGCTGCGTCGGTGCGGCAGGTGCTGCAGGCATGCCATGGTGTGACGGTACGTCACCTGTACGGTCCGACGGAGGTGACGCTCTGCGCGACCCAGCTGGAGACCCGACAGGTCACCACGGATGTGCTGCCGATCGGGCGGCCGTTGGACAACACGCGGGTGTTCGTTCTGGACGATGCCCTCTCCCCGGTGCCGGTGGGTGTGGTGGGGGAGTTGTACATCGCGGGTGCGGGGTTGGCGCGGGGTTATGTGGGGCGGGCGGGGCTGTCGGCGGAGCGGTTTGTGGCGTGTCCGTTTGCCGACGGTGAGCGGATGTACCGGACCGGGGACCGCGTGCGGTGGGGTGGCGACGGCCGGTTGGTGTTCGCGGGGCGTGCGGATGAGCAGGTGAAGATCCGGGGGTTCCGGATCGAGCCCGGCGAGGTGGAGGCGGTGGTGGCCTCGCACCCGGGGGTCGAGCAGGCGCTGGTGGTGGCTCGGGAGGATGTGCCGGGGGACAGGCGGCTGGTGGCGTATGTGGTGGTGGACGGCGCCAGGCCGGGCGGCGAAGTGGCCGGTTCGGTACGCGGGTTGGTAAGCACACGGCTGCCGGAGTACATGGTGCCGTCGGCGGTGGTGGTGCTGGATGCCTTGCCGTTGACGGCGAACGGGAAGGTGGATCGGCGGGCGCTGCCGGTGCCGGAGTACGGCGGGGGTGGGGTGGTGGGCCGGGGGCCGGCCACGGTGCGGGAGGAGCTGCTGTGCGGGGCGTTCGCGCAGGTGTTGGGGCTGGAGGGTGTCGGGGGAGACGAGGACTTCTTCCAGCTGGGCGGTCATTCGCTGTTGGCGGTGCGGTTGGTGAGCCGTATTCGCGCGGTGTTGGGAGTGGAGGTACCGCTGCGGCTGTTGTTCGAGGCGTCGACGCCGGCGGGCTTGGCGGGGCGGTTGACGGAGGCGGGTGGGGCGCGGTCGGCGTTGGTGGTGCGGGAGCGGCCGCGGCGGGTGCCGTTGTCGTATGCGCAGCAACGGCTGTGGTTCATCGGGCAGTTGGAGGGGCCCAGTGCGGTCTACAACCTGCCGGTGGCGTTGCGGTTGTCGGGAGACGTTGATCCTGTTGCGTTGAATGCGGCGCTGCATGATGTGCTGCATCGGCACGAGGTGCTGCGTACGGTGATCGGGGTGGCGGACGGCGAGCCGTACCAACAGATCATCGAGGTCAAAGACTTGGTGTGGGACCTCCAGGTGGTCGAGGTCGCAGAGGACGAGCTGCAGGCCGCGGTGACGGCGGCGTCCGGGCATGCCTTTGATCTCGCTGACGAAGTGCCCGTCAAGGCATGGCTGTTCACCGCCGGTCCCGAGGCGCACGTGCTGGTTCTGGTCGTGCATCACGTGGCGGGGGACGGCTGGTCGATGGGTCCCCTGGCCCGGGATGTCTCGGCCGCGTACGCCGCGCGTCGGGAGGGTCGTGAGCCGCACTGGTCGGCGTTGCCGGTGCAGTACGCGGACTATGCGTTGTGGCAGCGGGAGTTGCTGGGGGATGCGGGCGATCCTGCGAGTGTCATGGCGCAGCAGGTGGCGTATTGGCGGGCGGCGTTGGACGGGGCGCCGGAGGAGCTGGCATTGCCGTTCGACCGGCCGCGTCCTGCCATGGCCAGTCATCGGGGGGTGGGGGTGCCGCTGGAGGTGCCGGCCGAGTTGCATCAGCGGCTGGCGGAGGTGGCCCGTGAGCGCGGGGTGACGCTGTCGATGCTGTTGCAGGCGGCGTTGGCGGTGCTGCTGTCGCGGCTCGGAGCGGGCAGTGACATCCCGATCGGCGGGGCGGTGGCGGGGCGCACCGATGAGGCGATGGACGAGCTGGTCGGCTTCTTCGTGAACACCGTCGTGGTCCGCGCAGACCTGTCGGGCGATCCGACGTTCGGGCAGCTGCTGGCGCGGGTGCGGGAGACGAGCGTGGCCGCGCTCTCGCATCAGGACGTGCCGTTCGAGCGACTGGTGGAGGAACTGGCACCGGCCCGATCACTGGCCCGCCACCCCCTCTTCCAGGTCATGCTGACCCTTCAGAACACCGACCGCGCCACCCTCGACCTCCCCGGAGCCCACACCCGCAGTCACGCCAACGAGGCCACGAGCGGTGCGACGGTGGCCAGGTTCGACCTGGACCTGACGGTGGACGAACAGTTCGACGACCAAGGTCGTCCGGGAGGGCTCCGCGGCGCACTGATCGGTGCGGCGGACCTCTTCGACGCCGAGTCGGTGGAGCACATCGCCAAGCGCTGGACGCGCGTCCTCGAGACACTTGCCGCCCACCCGGACCTGCCCGTCAGCGGGTTCGACATACTGGACGACGACGAGCGTCACCGAGCGCTGGTGGAGTGGAACGACACGGCGGCGGCGCTCCCGGGCGACTCCGTTCCGCAGCTGATCGCCGCCCACGCCGTTCGCACTCCCGAGGCGACGGCCGTGATCTGCGACGGGACCGAGCTCTCGTACGGGATGTTGGTCGCGCAGGCGAATCGCCTGGCCCTTCTGCTGCGACAGTCCGGAGTGGGCCCGGAGTCCGTCGTGGCTTTGAGCCTTCCACGCGGCGTGGACATGGTGACGGCGATCGTCGGCGTATGGATGGCCGGTGGCGCGTACGTGCCGGTGGATCCCGGTCTGCCGGCCGAGCGGGTCGCCTTCATGCTCGCGGACGCGGGCGCGGTGTGCGCCGTGACGACGGCGGGATCCGACTCGCTTCCGGCCGACCTGCCGGTCGTTGCCCTGGACGATCCGGCGTCGGCCGCGCAGCCTGCGAGCCCCCTGCCGGTGGTGGAGGCCGCCGGGCAGCTGGCGTACGTCATCTACACCTCGGGGTCGACAGGCCGCCCGAAGGGAGTTGCCGTAAGCCACCGTTCCCTGGCCAATGGCGCAGCGGCGTTCCGGCCGGTCTTCGGGGCGGGCCCGGGCGTTGGAGTACTGCAGTTCGCTTCGTTCAGCTTCGACGCCTCGGTGCTGGACGTGGCCGTGGCCCTGTCCGCCGGGGCGCGGCTCGTGGTGGCAGGTGCGGCGGAGCGCGCCGAACCGACGCTGCTGCGCGAGCTGGTCGAGTCGGCCGACGTACAGGTGGCGAGCGTGGTGCCCTCGCTGCTGGGCGTACTGACCCCGGCAGACCTGGCCGGCATACGCACCCTGGTGGTGGGCGCCGAGGCGATCAGCGCACAGGCGGCGGGGATCTGGGCGGCCGGGCGCCGACTGGTGAACACCTACGGGCCGACGGAAGCCACCGTCATGGTCGCGGCCGGTCAGGTGGAACCGGAAAAGGAGGGGCCGGTTCCGTTCGGTGCTCCGGTTGCCAACACACGGCTGTACGTCCTCGATGATGCGCTCAGCCCGGTGCCGGTCGGTGTGGTGGGCGAGTTGTACATCGCTGGTGCGGGGCTGGCGCGCGGGTATGCGGGGCGGGCCGGGGTGACGGCGGAGCGGTTTGTGGCGTGCCCGTTCGCCGACGGTGAGCGGATGTATCGCACCGGGGACCGGGTGCGGTGGACGGCTGATGGGCAGCTGGTGTTCGCGGGGCGGGCGGACGCGCAGGTGAAGATCCGGGGGTTCCGGATCGAGCCGGGCGAGGTGCAGGCCGCTGTCGCGGCGTATCCGGCGCTTGCGCAGGCGGCGGTGGTGGTGCGTGAGGACAGCCCGGGCGACAAACGCCTGGTCGCCTACGTCGTACCCGAGGAAGGGAAGGTAGAGGAGGGCCTGTCGCCGCTGGTGCGGGAGTTCGTGGGCGAGCTACTGCCCGAGTACATGGTGCCGTCGGCGGTGGTGGTGCTGGACGCCCTCCCGCTGACCACCAACGGAAAGCTGGACCGCAAAGCCCTCCCGGCACCGGCGTACGCCGCCGGAGTGGGCCGGGAACCGTCAACACCCCGTGAAAGCCTGCTGTGCACGGCGTTCGCCGAAGTCCTGGGCCTGGACAGCGTCGGCGTCGACGACGACTTCTTCGCGCTCGGCGGGCACTCCCTGCTCGCCGTACGCCTGGTGGAGCTGCTGCGTGGGCGCGGTGTGTCCCTGCCCGTGCGGGCTCTTTTCGAGACGCCTACGGTGGCGGGGCTGGCGGCTGTGGCCGGTGCCGAGCGGGTGGTGGTGCCGGAGAACCGTATCCCCGTGGGTACGGAGGTGATCACTCCGGAGATGCTGCCGCTGGTGGACCTGGATGGCGACGAGATCGAGACGGTCGTCGCAGCGGTCGAGGGCGGGGCGGGCAATGTCGCGGACGTCTATCCGCTGGCGCCGCTTCAGGAGGGCATCCTCTTCCACCATCTGATGGCGGGGACGGGCGGCGATGACGCCTATGTCATGCCGGCGGTTCTGGAGCTGGACTCGCGTGCCCGGGTGGGCGGGTTTGCCGCTGCGCTGCAGCAGGTGGTGGACCGGCATGACATCTACCGCACGGCGGTGGTGTGGGAGGG
>NZ_JBHVYZ010000123.1:0-9195 GCF_042880295.1 Streptomyces sp. NPDC058307 | reverse complement strand
CCCCTGCCGGGCCCGCGGGGCGCCCGCCCCCGCCGTCCGCTCGCTGCTGCGCGGCCTGCCGACGGTCCCGGCCGTGGTCCTGCTGGTGGTGTTCCTGGCCGGTCCGATCGCGTACTGCGTCTACTACGCGTTCACCGACATGCAGCTCACCGGGGCCGCCGGCACCGACTTCGTCGGCGTCGACAACTTCACCCGGGCGTTCAAGGACGCCGACTTCCTCAACGCGATGTGGCTGACCCTGCTCTTCGTGGTCGGCTCCGCGGTGATCGGCCAGAACACCCTCGGGCTCGCGCTGGCCGTCCTGATGCAGAAGGCCACCAAGCCGGTACGGGCCCTCGTGAACGGCGTGGTGATCGCCGCGTGGGTGCTGCCCGAGGTGGTCGCCGGCTATCTGATGTACGCCTTCTTCTACGACCAGGGCTCGCTCAACTCGCTTCTGGACGCCGTGCATCTGCCGGACCAGAACTGGCTCTACACGATGCCGATCCTCGCGGTGTGCCTGGCCAACGTGTGGCGCGGCACCGCCTTCTCCCTGAT
The DNA here is from genome assembly GCF_042880295.1 of Streptomyces sp. NPDC058307. NCBI lineage: Bacteria > Bacillati > Actinomycetota > Actinomycetes > Kitasatosporales > Streptomycetaceae > Streptomyces > Streptomyces sp. NPDC058307. The sequence goes on along the minus strand of NZ_JBHVYZ010000123.1, from coordinate 8,658 downwards.
GGTCTTCACCGCCGCCATCAACGACGTACCGCAGGAACTGGTGGAGGCCGCCGAGATGGACGGGGCCGGGCCCTGGCAGCGGCTGTGGCGGGTCGTGCTGCCGGTCATCAGGCCGTCGATCCTGACGAACCTGATGCTGATCACGCTCCAGACGCTCTCCGTCTTCGGGCTGATCTACACCATGACCCGCGGCGGCCCCGGCAACAAGAGCGAGACCCTGCCGATCTTCATGTACCAACAGGCCTTCCAGAACAGCCTGATCGGCTACGGCACCGCCATCGCCCTGGTCCTGCTGGTGGTCGGCGCCCTGTTCTCCGTCGTGTACATCCGGCTGCTGAAACTGGAGGACGACTGATGGCCGCCGTCGCCACCCCGCCCCCCAGGACCGTGAACAAGGTCCCTGCCGCGCCGAGTCAGCCACGCGGGCGCCGCGTGCGTCCCGGGCGCCTGGTGATCAACCTCGTGCTGCTCGCCGTATCGGTGCTGTACGTCCTGCCGCTGCTGTGGATGGTCCTCGCCTCGGTGAGCGTCACCAACTCCTTCCGGCTGAAGTGGCCTTCGGCTCTGACGCTCGACAACTTCGACGCGGTCCTCAACGTCGACACCACCTACCGGCCGATGCTCAACAGCCTGCTGCTGTGCGGCTTCGGCACGGCGGTGACCGTGGTGGCGTCGGTGCTGTGCGCCTACCCGCTCTCCCGCTACCGGTCCCGGGCCCGGCGGCCGTTCCTCTACACGATCCTGTTCTCCACCGGCCTGCCCATCACCGCCGTGATGATCCCGGTGTACAGCATGTTCGTGCAGGTGAACCTGATCGACTCGATGCCGGGCACGACCCTGTTCCTGGCCGCGTCCGCGCTGCCGTTCGGGATCTGGCTGATGAAGAACTTCATGGACGGCGTCCCGATCGTCCTGGAGGAGGCCGCCCGCATCGACGGCGCGAACACCATGCAGGTGCTGTGGCGGGTGGTGCTGCCGCTGATGCGGCCGGGTGTCGTGGTGGTCACCATCTTCACGTTCATCGGCATGTGGGGGAACTTCTTCGTCCCCTTCATCCTGCTGCTGTCCCCGGAGAAACTCCCCGCGTCCGTCAGCGTGTTCACCTTCCTCTCCGCCCACGACCAGACGCAGTACGGCCAGTTGTCGGCGTTCTCGCTCCTCTACTCGCTGCCCGTCGTGATGCTCTACCTGCTGCTGGCCCGCAAGCTCGGCGGCGGTTTCGCGCTCGGCGGAGCCCTCAAGGGCTGACTCCCCCCACCTGTACGGAGATGTGATGCACAACGACCGTGACCTCACCGAACAGCGGCTCGCCCGAGTGCTCGACGAACGGATTCGGCCCGCCGTCCACGCCCGGTCCGTCCCCCTGGAGGTGGAGGTGTGGAACGTCGCCGGTGAGCCGGTGCCGGTCCGTGAGGGTCTGGCCGCTCCCTACCGTCCGACCGGGGTCGGCGAGTGGTGGGGGCCGGCCTGGTCGACGAGCTGGTTCAAGGTCAGCGGCACGATTCCGGCGGACTGGGCCGGTGAGACGGTCGAGGCCGTCCTGGACCTCGGGTTCGCCACCCACTCCGCGGGCTTCTCCGCCGAGGGACTGGTCTACCGCCCGGACGGCACCGCGGTGAAGGCCCTCAACCCGCGCAACATCTGGCTGCCGGTGGCCGAACAGGCCGTGGGCGGCGAGGAGTTCGTCGCCCACGTCGAGGCCGCCGCCAACCCGGTCGTCATGCACAGCGCCCCGGGCGAGCTCACCTTCGGACCCACCTCGGTGGGCGGCCGGGCGCCGTGGCTGGGCGACCCGGCCGCGGACCCCGGTGAGCCCCTCTACCGGCTACGGCGTCTGGACCTCGCCGTGTTCGACCGGCAGGTCCACGAACTCGTCCAGGATCTGGAGGTGTTGGGGCAGCTGATGCCGGAGCTGTCCCCCGACTCCCCGCGCCGCTGGCAGATCCTGCGGGCGGTCGAACGCGCCCTGGACGCGATCGACCTGCAGGACGTCAGCGGCAGCGCGGCCGCCGCACGGGCCGCCCTCGCCCCCGTACTGGCCTCACCCGCGCACGCCAGCGCGCACCGCATCTCGGCGGTCGGGCACGCACACATCGACACCGCCTGGCTGTGGCCGCTGCGCGAGACCGTCCGCAAGGTGGCCCGGACGGTCTCCAACGTCACCCACCTCATGGACGACCACCCGGAGTTCAGGTTCGTCATGTCCCAGGCGCAGCAGCTCGCCTGGCTGAAGGAGCACCGGCCCGAGGTGTACGCGCGGGCCCAGGAGAAGGCGAAGACCGGGCAGTTCCTGCCCACCGGCAGCCTGTGGGTGGAGCCGGACACCAACATCAGCGGCGGCGAGGCCCTGGTGCGCCAGTTCGTCCACGGGAAGCGGTTCTTCCTGGAGGAGTTCGGCGTCGAGACCGAGGAGATGTGGCTGCCGGACACCTTCGGCTACAACGCGGCCCTGCCGCAGCTGATGAAGCTGGCCGGGGTGAAGTGGTTCCTGACGCAGAAGATGTCCTGGAACACCACCAACAAGTTCCCGCACCACACCTTCTGGTGGGAGGGCATCGACGGCACCCGGATCTTCAGCCACTTCCCGCCCGTCGACAGCTACAACGGCGAGCTCTCCGGCGCCGAAGTCGCGCACAGCGTAAGGAACTTCCAGGACAAGGCGGGCGCCAACCACTCGCTGATCCCCTTCGGTTACGGCGACGGCGGTGGCGGCCCGACCCGCGAGATGCTGGCGCGCGCCGACCGGCTCCGGGACCTGGAGGGTTCGGCACGCGTCGAGCTGGAGGGGCCCGCCGACTTCTTCCGCCGCGCGCACGACGAGTACGAGGCGAACGGCGGAGCGCCGGTGTGGTCCGGGGAGCTCTACCTGGAGTTCCACCGCGGGACCCTGACCAGTCAGCTGGCCACCAAGCAGGGCAACCGGCGCAGTGAACACCTGCTGCGCGAGGCGGAGTTGTGGGCGGCGACCGCGGCCGTACGGCACGGGTCGCCGTATCCGTACGAGGCGCTGGACCGGCTGTGGAAGACGGTGCTGCTGCACCAGTTCCACGACATCCTGCCCGGGACGTCGATCGCCTGGGTGCACCGGGAGGCGGAGGAGACGTACGCGGCTGTGGCCCGCGAACTGGAGGAGCTGATCGGTGCGGCCCAGGCGGTGCTGGCCGGGGAGCCCGAGGGCACGGTCGTCTTCAACTCCGCGCCGCATGCCCGGGGCGGGGTCACGGCATTCGGCGCGGGCCCGCGCTCCGAGACCGTCGACGCACCGGTGACGCCGGTGCCGGACGGGGACGGGTTCGTCCTCGACAACGGTCTGGTCCGGGTCGTGGTGGACGCCCGCGGTCTGATCACCTCCGCCTACGACCACACCGCCGGCCGGGAGGCGCTGGCTCCCGGCACGGTCGGCAACCTCCTCCAACTGCACCAGGACTTCCCCAACCAGTGGGACGCCTGGGACGTCGACTCCTTCTACCGCAACTCCGTGCGCGACCTCACCGACGCCGAGTCCGTCACGGCGACCGCCGACGGCGTCCGGGTGGTCCGGGTCTTCGGCGCGTCGAGGATCGAGCAGACCCTGACGCTGCCGGCCGGGTCACGCGGGCCGGTGATCGACACGGTCGTCGACTGGCACGAGCGGGAGAAGTTCCTCAAGGCGGCCTTCCCGCTGGACGTGCGGGCCGCCCACTCGACCGCCGAGATCCCCTTCGGTCACGTCGAGCGGCCCACCCACACCAACACGAGCTGGGACGCGGCCAAGTTCGAGACGTGCGCCCACCGTTTCGTGCACGTCGGCGAGCCCGACTGGGGAGTCGCCCTGGTCAACGACTCCTCCTACGGCCACGACGTCACCCGTGACGTGCGCCCCGACGGCGGTACGACCACCACGGTCCGCCTCTCCCTGCTGCGCGCCGCCCGCTTCCCCGACCCCGACCAGGACCAGGGCACCCACCGGCTCGGGTACGCGCTGGTGATCGGCGTCGATGTCGGCGACGCGCGGCGCGAGGGGTACCGCTTCAACCTGCCCGAGCGGGTGGTGCCGGGCAGTGCGACGGTCGCCCCGCTGGTGTCGGTGGACCACGAGGGCGTGGTCGTGGAGGCGGTCAAGCTGGCCGACGACCGCAGCGGGGATGTCGTCGTACGGCTCTACGAGTCCCGCGGCACCCGCGCATCGGCCACCCTAACCACCGGCTTCCCGCTGGCCTCCTCCCTGGTGACCGACCTGCTGGAGCGTCCCTTGGACGACCCGTCGAGCCACCGACCACTGGCGGACGCTGTCCGGTTGACGCTGCGGCCGTTCCAGATCCTCACGCTGCGGTTGCGGCCCGCGTCGGACGGCTGAGGCTCAGGTGGCGAGGAGGCCGCCGTCCATGTGCAGGTCGTGGGCGTTGACGCCGGTGTTGCGGAGCAGGAACTCGGTGGCGTCGGCGATGTCGGCCATGGTCATCAGTCGTCCGATCGGGGCGTTCCTTCGCGAGCCCGCCGAAGAGGACGACGGAGGCGTCGGGGTGGAAGCGGTCGCGCAGCACGCGGACGGTCCTCGGCGTAGCCGACGAGCTTCATGGTCACGGCCGCCACGGCATCCGTGACGTTGAACTGCGCCAGGGAATTGGCCGCCTGGCCGACCGCGGTGATGACGACATGGTCGACCTCGGTCACTGCGGCCAAGTCGGCACCGATCGTCTCCGGTCGGCCGAGGTCGAGGGCCAGGCCCCGGGCCCCCGCGCCGATCCGGGCGGCGGTGGCCTCCGCCCGCGCCTTGTCCCTGCTGGTGGCGATGACGTCGTCCCCGCGGTCGGTGAAGTGCCGGGCGATCACTTCACCCAGCCCTCCGCTGCCGCCTACGACGAGTGTGCCGATCGCATGGAAGAGGGCGCCACGAAGGACCGGGAAGAGCCGGGGAGTCCACCGCGCAGACGTCGGCGGGACCCCGAGGGGCACCGGGCGGCCATCCTGGACGCGGCCCGCCACGCCTTCGCCGAGCGCGGGTACGCCCGCACCCCTTGCGGGACATCGCAGGACGGGCCGGTGTCACCCACGGCCTGATCACCCGTCACTTCGCCTCGAAGGAGCGGCTGTTCCTGGCGGCGGTGCCCGGCCATCGCGACCTGGAACAGGTGACGGCCGGGGACGCGGCGACACTGCCCGACCGGATCGCCGACGCCTTCGTACGGCGGATGGAGACCGACGCCGCCGGCGACCCGCTCGTCGCCCTCGTACGCGGTGCCGCATCCGACGAACGCGCGGCCGCCGACCTGCTGTCCGCGATGCAGGAGCGCAGTGCCGCCGTCTACCGGTCCGTGCTCCGCCCCGACGGAACGGCGGCTTCGGACGACGACCTGGACGCCCGGGTGGCACTCGTGGGCGCCCAGACGATCGGCGTGGCCTTCAGCCGGTACATCGCGCGAACCGACCCGCTCGCCTCGATGCCGCCGGAACAGCTCACCGCGTATCTCACGCGGATGCTGCGCCACATCCTCCTCGACTGAACTGGACCTTCACAGCTGATCGGCGATGGCGCCCGCCACCGCCCGCATGCCGGCGCTGTTGGGGTGGAACGCGCCCGTGAGGCCGGAGCGGCTCAGGCGTTCGGGGAGCCCGGTGACCCAGGGGTGGGGCGATCCGAGGGCGTGGTCGCGACTGCGCGGCCCCATGGCGACGAGTTCGGCCCCGGTGCGGGTGGCCGCGCGGGTGAAGACGTCGGCGACCTGGCCGCCGAGGCGGCGGAACTCCTCCCGTGTCGTCTCGTCGAAAGGGGTCGCGCGGCAGTAGCCGGTGTCGGGCCCGACCACCGTGAGGTAGTCGACAAGGATCACCCGCGCGTCCCTCGCCCTGCCGCGGACCTCCTCCACGACCCTCACCAGACCGGTCACCGCCCGGTCGATGTCCGCGGGTGACGGTCGCGGCACACCGTCCCGCCTCAGCATCGAGCCCAGCGGGCGGGAGAGGCGGCGGGAGGAGAAACGGGCCGCCAGGGCCAGCCGGACCATGCTGCCGATGTACTGGAGGTCGTTGCCGCCGGCGGTGACCGTCACCAGGTCGGCGTCCGCGGGCAGACCGTCCAGCTGGGGCGCAAAGGTGCGGAACCCGACGCGTTGGGGGGTGGAGGTGATCGTCTCGGTGGTGGCTCCGCTCACGGTGAGGTCCGTGAGTGCGGCACCGAGCCGTTCGGCGAGCAGCTGCGGATAGTTCCGGGCGGAGCGGTGTGCTCTCCGGTCGGCGACCGGCTCGATGCCCGGACCCGCCGCGTACGAACTGCCCAGCGCGGCGATGTGCCGGATGTGTCGTGCCGTCATGGGGAGCTCCTCCTCGGACTGTTGGACGTTCCGGGGCGACGGCATGCGCGAGAGCGGTCGCTCGGCCGGAACACGGCATCCTTTGAAACCATTGCCGAAACCATTGCACCCCTGACGCTCGTCCTCCCCACCGACCACACCACGCGGGGCCCGACCACGTTCCGCGCCGAGCAGTCCAGGGGGAAACCACCATGCCGATCCGCGCAGTTACAGCCATTCGTCCCGGAACCCGCACGGCCGCCGTCCTCACCACCGCCGTGCTCGCCGCGGCCGCGCTCTGGTCCACCGCCGTCCCCGCCTCCGCGATCAAGGGCGGCGGTCCGGCCACCACGAAGGCCCGGCCGTACGCCATGTTGATCGAGTACAACGGCAGGCAGTTCTGCGGCGGCACGCTCGTCGCGCCCACGAAGGTGCTCACGGCCGGCCACTGCGTGGAGGCCGCCGGTGAGGTGTCCACCCTGCGCGTCGTCGGCGGCCGCACCCAGGTGGACGGCACCGACGGCACCGTACGGGAGGTCGCCTCGGCCCGGATGGACTCGCGGTACAGCGGGCCCGGTTACCCCCACGACGCCGCGGTCCTCACCCTGGACCGGCCGATGCCGTACCGGACGATCCCGGTGGCCGGACCGAAGGACGGCAAGCTGGTGGCCGACGGCCGCACGCCCACCGTGGTCGGCTGGGGACGCACCGGGCCCGGCGTCACCGCCACCCGGCTCAAGCAGACCAAGCTCGTCCTCTCCCCGCTCGCCGACTGCGGGCCGTACACCGACCCCGAGGTCGACGACCCCACCACGATGCTGTGCGGCATGCCCCGCCCCGGAACCACCGACAGCATCTGCCCCGGAGACTCCGGCGGGCCGCTGATCAGCGGCGGCAAGGTCGTCGGAATCGTGTCGTCGGGCAACAAGTACTGCGACGAGCAGTTCCCGGTGTCCGTCTTCGTCCGCGCAGACTCGGTCGCCGCGGATCTGGGCATCCCGACGCGCTGACACGCACGCCGGTCGGCTGATCGGCGAGGTCACAGGAGCCCGGGCCGCTTCCACTCCTCGCCCAGTACATGGTGGTCGAGGAAGTTCAGGGCCGTCTCGTACACGAGGCGCAGGTGGTTCGGGGCCTCGATGCCGTGGCTCTCCTCCGGGAAGTACAGGAACTTGGCGGGTACGCCCTGGCGTTGGAGGTCGTGGTGGAGGGTCATCGACTGGCTCACCGGCACCCGGTAGTCCTTGCCGCCGTGCACGATCAGCATCGGTGTCGTCAGGTTCGCCGCGTCGAAGTGGGGCGAGTCCGCCTCGTACCGTTCGCGCCGGATGCGCGGGTCGCCGAAGATCTCGCGGAAGTACGTGTGCAGGTCGGTCTCGTCCTGGAACGCCTCCAGGTTCCAGAACCCGGCGTGCGAGACGACCGCTCTGAAGCGGTCGGTGAGGGTCGCGGCGCGGCCCGCGAGGTAGCCGCCGTAGGACCAGCCGGCGAGGGCCGTCCGGCTCGCGTCGAGGTCGGGGCGGGCCAGTGCGGCGTCGGTGAGGGCGATGACGTCGCGGTAGGGCCGGCCGCCGTACTGGCCACGGCCGCGTTGCTGCATCCGTTGCCCGTATCCGGAGGACAGGGCCGGGTCGGGCAGGAGTACGGCGTAACCGCGGGCCGCGAAGGGCCAGGGGTTCCACTGCCCGGGCCAGTCGCTCCAGGATCCCTGGGGTCCGCCGTGCAGGTTGACGAGGAGCGGTGAGGGGTCGCCGGGCCCCGCGACCTCGGGCAGGACCAGCCAGGCGCGGAGGGCGAAACCGTCGTCGCCGGTCGCGTGCACCTCGGTCAGCGTGCCGGGGAGGGGGCCGAGGTCGCCCGGGGTCTTGAGGAAGGCGGGGTGCTGGTCGGGCTTGCCCGCGTCGAGGCGGACCGCGCGGGGCGGGCTGTCGAGCGCGCTGCGCAGGGCGTAGAGGGTGGCTCCGTCGGGTGTCACGCAGAGGGAGGTGTAGGCACCGGAGGCGGTGAGGCGGGTGACGGTGCCGTCCGGGTCGCGGCGGAAGACCGGGCAGTGGCCCCGCTCGTCGCCGGTGAACCACAGCGTGGTGTCCCCGGGAACCGGTGAGAGGATCGCCCGTCCCGGCCAGGGCCAGTTGTCGAAGTCCGGCAGCAGGTCCGTCTCCTCGCCGGAGACGGGGTCGAGGGCGACGAGGGTGTCCTGCCACTCGGTGTCGTACGTCTCCTCCCGCTGGCGTTCGCAGACCAGGCGCGTGCCGTCGGCGGTGAAGAGCGGGCCGTAGTACTGGTGGCCCGGGCGGGAGAAGGTGCGCCGCTCCGCGCCGGTCGACGCGTCGGCGATCACCACGACGTTCGTGTCCGGGGCGGTGCTCGTCGGGGCGCGGGTGTAGGC
>NZ_JBHVYZ010000122.1:0-9260 GCF_042880295.1 Streptomyces sp. NPDC058307 | reverse complement strand
GTCTGATCCGCTCCGCGGATCAGACGTGTGTCCCGATCGCTCCGCGATCGTGCCTGGCTTAGTTTTCCTCTGCAGCTTGACTGTATTCAAGGTGAGTTGAGGGACCGTCCACTCCGTGGCCGGCCCTGGCTGGCTGGGAGAACCGAAGCTGTCCCGTCGGCCTCTTATTGGTGCCTTGTCAGATAGCGAACAAGGCAAGCACGGTGTTGGGGTGCTTCCTCGGTTCAAAACTATGGAAGATTTGAGTTTGGGGTCTCCCCCGCCACCGCGTTCCTTGAGCCGCCGCCCCCACCAGACAGCAAGACCCCCTCGGCCAAGGCTGGCCGCGGAAGCGCGCCATAACGCTCGTGCAACGGGAGGGGTTGTATGAGTGCGTCGTTCTCTCACCAATTCAACGTGCAGGCGGTCGCAACGGAAGGTGGGTCCGCCCAGTTCGGGACGAACGTGCTCGCTGGTCTCGTCGATGGGATCGACACGTTCCGACACGAGTTGGAGCGGAAGCGGCGATCACGCAGCCTGGGGCCCGGGATGCTCGCGGCGTTCTTGTGGGTGGACGACGCTGAACTGCTGCGCCGGATCGCCGAGTTCCCGTCCGCATGCGTGGTGGTCAGCAAGCAGCCACGGGGCCCGCGTTCCCTGGAGAAACTGCACAGGGTAGCCGATGCGGTGAAGGACGCGGCCGGCTTCCCTGCTCGGGCACTGCCTCATCTGGAGGGACTGCGCCTGCATGAGGACGGCGCGGCACCGGTAGTGGGTCCCGGCTCAACGTCACCGGACATCCAGCTGTCCGCGCTGCGCAGCCTCGGCTACCGCAAGGCCGGAGATCATCTCGTTCCGATCCTGCACACCAAGATGTTGCTGCTGGGTGAGCTTTGGTGGCACGACGAGGACGGATCGGGCACGGTAGCCGACGTCATCGGGTTCAGGCCCAGCCGGCTGTGGCTGGGGAGCGCCAACGGCACCGAAAGCTCTCGCCGTAGCCTGGAGTTCGGACTGTGGACGCAGGATCCCGGCCTCATGAAGGCTGCACAGAAGTTCCTGGTTGAGGTGGTGGCCCAGTCCGAGGAGCTAGACCCTGACAGCAACACCCTGACTCCGGACCTGGTCGAACCGGACTACGACGACGAGGAGATGTGGGAGGCGTACACGGCGCTCGCCGACGACGCACCCAACGAGGGCCACAGGGACGGCGAGTGACAAGCATGAGCGACACCGTCGCGCCCGGGTCGCCTCGTTTCGCCCTGCATACCCTGGGCTGGCGTGCCTTTCAGGACCTGTGCGCGGCTGTGCTGCGGGAGGTGTGGGGGCAGTCGGTGCAGGCGTTCGCGGACTCCAACGACGGGGGCAGGGACGGCGCCTTCTACGGCACCTGGCAACCGCCGGACGAGCTGGGAAGCGTGCGAGATCTGCTGCCGGGCCCCTTTGTGCTGCAGTGCAAGCACACCAAGAAGGCGGATGCCACACTCGCCCCGTCGGAACTCGAGGACGAGTTCACCAAGGTCCGCGCCTTGGTCGATCGCGGGGTGTGCGCGACATATGTGCTGCTGACGAACGCTCGGGTCAGCGGCCAGTCCGAGGAGGAGATCCGGCGGCGACTGCGTGCCTGCGGAGTGGTGCATCCCCTGGTCCTGGACGGGCAGTGGCTGAGCGACATGATCGCCTCGCATCGAGAGCTGCGGATGTTCGTCCCTCGTGTCTACGGACTCGGTGATCTGTCGCAGATCCTCGACGAACGCGCCTACACCCAGGCCCTGGTGCTGATGAGGTCTGCGCCGGAGCAGGTTTCCACGTTCGTCGTCACCAGCGCCTACCGCAAAGCCGCCCGCGCCTTGCGCGACCAAGGCTTCGTGCTGCTGCTCGGCGACCCGGCCGTGGGTAAATCCGTCATCGCCCTGATGCTCGCGATCAGTGCCGCCGATAACTGGGGCTGCGTGGCCATCAAGGCGCGGACCTCCGACGAGCTGGTGCAGCGCTGGAACCCGCATGAGAAAGATCAGTTCTTCTGGCTCGATGACGCCTTCGGCGCGGTCCGTCATGAGGAGATCCTCACCCACGCCTGGGCGCGGGATCTGCCGCACGTGATGAGCGCCGTGAAGAACGGGGCCCGGGTCGTGCTGACCTCGCGCCACTACATCTACAACGAGGCTCGGCCCCTGCTGAAGCCGTATGCCTACCCCCTGCTGCCCACGAGCAGCAGGTCACCGTCGACGTCGCCGACCTCGCCCGCGCGGAGCGGCAGCAGATCCTCTACAACCATCTCGCTGCGGGCGATCAGCCGGCAAACGTGCTCAGCCAGATGAAGCCGCACCTTGAGGCCGCAGCCGACGCCGAGCCATTCCGTCCCGAAGCAGCACGCCGTCTTGGACTCCAGGCCTTCACCACCGGGCTGTCCCAGACCTGCGAGAGCATCACGTCCTTCATGGCCCAGCCGCAGCAGCTCCTGATCGATATCTATGACCAGCTGGACGTGGACGCCCACGCAGCTCTCGCCCTCGTGTACGCCATAGCCCAGGACAAGGGGCTGCCCAGCCCGCTCGCCCTTGATCCGGTCCAGCGCGACATCATCGAACGGGCTGGTGCCTCACCCGGTGCCACCAGCCGGGCCATGACCACGCTCACCGGTACCTTCCTCACCGAGGCGACCGCCCTTGACGGGCAGACGTATTGGTCATTCCACCACCCCACTCTCTGGGAGGGCTTCGCTGCCTGGCTGACCACCCAGAGTCACTTGCTTCCCATGGTCCTCACCGGCATGACCGACCAGGCCCTGCTTTCCCGCACGGACTGTCTGCCCGACGGTAGCAAGCAACGTCAGGGCACTCTCCTGCGCATTCCGTCACCTCTATACCAGGCGACGGCCCAGCGGATCTCCCCGCTACTCCGACTTCGCCGCGACCCTCACATGGTGTTTCAGGATGAGTACGAGCGTGAGCAAAGCATCCTGTCCTACTTTTCGCGGGGCAGTAGCAACGGCTTCCTACACGCCTACCTCGTAGAAGATCCGGAACTACACACGGTGCTCCTGGACTTCGAGGCACCGGCCAAAGACGATCTCCGCCCACGGGTACTGGCCCGCCTCCACAGCGCCGGCCTGCTCCCCGAAGACGTCCGGCAGGAGGCGATCTCCCATATGACGGACCTGGCCGTCACGGCCCCGGACGCCTCGTGGATCGAAGACAACGACTGGCAGAAGGAGGCTTGGCACGTCCTTCTCACCGACGAAGAACGCGAGAGCCTGTTCGATCACGTGCGCCGTGAACTCGTTCCCCGCCTAGAACGGCGGGTAGACGACTGGGCCTACGAGTTCAAGTTCAATGGCGACACAGACAACGACCCCGTCGACGACGCACTGTTCTGGTACAGCCAAGCCTTTGAGCGACGACTAGACAATCGCACAGCCGGTGAGTTCGACCGCGCGCGCGACATCTACCAACAGGTCCGCGAGGAGCCGGACGAAGCCCCCCGCGGCGGGGCTCCCGGCCCCGCCCCCTACCGACGGGAGACCCCGCAGAGCACCCAAACGATTCCAGAACAGCGCAGTCTTTTCGACGACATCGACCGCTGATAGACGGCCAGAACGCCCATCATGGACCCCGCCTGCGCAGCGTTCCCTTGGTTTCCGCCACGCTCTGCAACAAGACCCATGCCACGACACCGCTCCCCAGCCGATCACGCGGGGCAGCACGAAGTACGAGGACTGGCGACCGAGTTGAGCTCGGCGGCCGGTCCTCACCCGTTCTCGGGCTTGGTGGTGCCAGGAGTGGAGATTGCCTCGATGCCGTACTCGGCGAGGGTCGCGGTCAGCATCTGCGTCTGGCCGGGCGGGAGTTGCCCGGCGTTCAACCTGGTGCGGGCCTTGGCGAGCCAGGGGCCGATCATGACGCGTTCACCGTCGACCTCCATCCACTCGCGGGCGCCGGGGGTGCGTCCCCAGCGCTCGACGAACATGCCGAGGATCCGCACGGTCTGGGCGAAGGTGCGCCGCCTCGGGGCGCTGGTGCTGGGGGGAGCCTGGTCGGGGGTGAGACCGATCCGGGTGAGCAGGTCGCGCTGCCCGGGGGCGAGTTGGGTCCAGGTGGTGAATTGGCGGTGCAGCCAGCTGCCGGCCTTCACCGTTCCGATGACCGTGTCGCGGGTCAGGGTGGCGGGGTGGGTGCCAGCTTCAATGTGGCGGCGGATGACATGGTACTTGCGGTGCCAGTCGGGGCCGTGCGGGAGTCTCCAGTCCGGGTCAAGGGCAGTGAGTTCGGCGTCGCGGGCGGGGGCTAGACGGCCGTTGCGGGCGGCGGTGCGCTGGTCGGCGAGGAACTGGCCGCCGGGCTGGTGGGCGGGGACGGCGAGGTGGCCGTGCTCGGCGTGGAAGGCCTCGACGGTGGCCATGTGCCCCTGCCAGAGGGCCTCGTGCTCGTCCCAGATCATGCCGAGCGCTTCCAGCTCGGCGATCCACGTCGCATCGAGGGCGCCCGCGCGGTAGGCGGTGCGCTGGCCAGTGATGAAGGAGCCCAGCCGGTAGCCGTAGGCGTCCTCGTAGTCGGCGGGCACCCGCAGGTGGCCGTGTTCGGCGTGGTAGCGGATGGCGGCGGCGAGACCGGCGCGGCGGGGGGCGGACAGGACGGCGCCGCTGGAGGGCCACACCAGCAGGTCGAGGGCGCGAGCGATCGCCGAAGGGTCGAGGGTGTGGTCGAAGCGGAAGCGGCGGGTGATGTAGGTGTGGGAGTCGCGGGCGGGGTGCTGGTTCTTGGCCCGTGGGGCGCGGGCGGCGATCGTCTGGTCGTGGTGGCGCAGGGCGGCGGTGACCAGCCAGAGGGCTTCGTAGGGGGTGCCGAGGAGGTCGGCGGGGTCGGTGCCGGGCGGGATGTAGGCGGGGATGACGAGGCTGGCCGTTTTCGTCTTGAGGGTGGGGGGTTTGCGCAGGGCGCGGCCGAGTGCTTGGACGATGCGGCGGACGCTGGCGGTGCGGTCGGCGAAGACGACTCCGTCGACAGCCGGCAGGTCGACGCCTTCGCCGAGGATCTTGGCGTTGGCCAGCACGCCCCGCTCGGCGTCGGTGAAGCGGGCGATGATGTCGGCGCGCCGGTAGGGGCTGTGGGTGCCGTCGATGGACTGCACGATGGTCTCGCCCGCCCAGTCGGGGCGCAGTTCGTCGGGGAGGGTGCGCAGGGTGTGGGCGAACTGGCGGGCGAAGTCGGCGGCGTCGGCGATCTGCTGGAAGTAGACGAACACGTGCCGCAGGTCCTGCTCGCGCATGGCTTTGAGGATGGCCAGGTGCAGGGCGGTGGTGCGGCGCGCGGTGGGCCCGGCTTCCGGATCGGTGAGCGCGGTGCGCAGTTCGGTGTCGGTGACGGTGGGGACGACGAGTTGGTAGTCGGCCAGGACGCCGTCGTCGATGGCGTCGGCGTGGGAGTAGGTGTGCAGGCGGGGGCCGAAGATCTTCGGTTGGTCCATGGTCGCCAGCAGGGATGGGTCGTCCCAGGCAGGTGCAGTGGCGGTGGTGCGTTTGGGTTGCGCCCTGGTGGTTGGCGGCTCGGTCAGGCGGGGAGCGTCCCACACATACGGGGTGGCGGTGAGGTAGAGGCGGCGCTCGGCAGGGATGCGCTCGTTGTCGTGCAGCGTGGTCCAGTTCTTCTCCCAGGTGCCGGCCGTGGCGTGGGCTTCGTCCACGATCAGCAGGCCGAAGAGGGGGGCGGGGAAGATCGCGGAGTGTTGGGCCTCTTCGATCTTGGACAGCGAGTCGTAGGTGAAGAAGACCGTGGCCTTGGGGTGGCGGGCGAGCCAGTAGGCCAGGTACTCCCCCGCGTTGGCCGAGTCGACCTCGGCCTCGGTGAGGAGCGGGTGGGAGGCGGCGCGCAGTGAGGAGACAGTGATCATCGGCTCGCGGCGGCCGTCTGCGCGGGCGGCCGCCGCCCACTGTGCGACCAGGTCCAGGCTGGGCACCGCCACCGCCAGGTGCCGCACGCCGAGTTCCTCGGCGACGCGCAGTGCGAAGATGGTCTTGCCGGTGCCGCAGGCTGAGACGGCGTGCCCGCGGGTGCGCGGGCGGCGCAGGTGGCGGACCGTGTTGGCGAGGCCCTCCTGCTGGTCCGTGCGCAGGACCAGACGCCCGGGATGTTCTGTGGCGGTGGGGCTGGCGGTCATCGCGCGGTTCCTCGGTATACGTGAGGGGCTGGCTCGCTTCATTCTCGCGTACAGCAGGGGTGCGGTGCAGTGTTTCAGCTTTGGCGGGGGCGCGCTGAGAGCGGTGCGCGCGCCCCGTGATCGGTGTTGTCGGTTGCGGATAGTGGGCGATTGCTCGGGGTCGGGCTGCTCTTCGCGTGTTTCATGCGGCCTGGCGGAAGGCTGGCTTGCGAGCCGGTCGGTTGGGCAGGCGCAGGAGGTCTTGCAGGGGTGTGCCGTGTTCGGCCCATCGGCGCAGGCGGTCCCGGTCGACCCAGTGCACTTGGTGGCGTTCGCCCCATGTTTTGGCGTCCCGGGTGAAGGAGCCGTTGGTGACCACGACTGCGGTGTCGGCTCCGTGGGCGGGGCCTGCGGTTCCTTTGACCTGGTACATCACTGAGGAGCCGACCTTGCCGGCGACGGTGGTGTGCTTGGCCTGCAGGACGATTCTGCCGCGCTGGCGGTCCTCGCCGATGACGTCTGCGGCCTGGTCTCCTTGTCGGCCGACCTGCCGTGCGTTCCAGCCGTCCCGCAGAAGCAGGTCACGTAGTGCGAATTCGAAAGCCCGGTCGTCCATGGCGTCGAGCTGTGCGAGCGTGATCCTCAGCCGGGCCAGCGTCTCGGCCCGCATCTTCCGGGCCCGTGCCGCACGCATCAGCCGCCAGGCCGCGTACCCGAGGGCGAGAGCCGCAAGGAGGGCGAACAACGGCCAGACGCGGACGGCTGCTTGCCAAGTGGCTGTGGCGATCTTGGCCAGCAGCCAGAGTACGGCGCAGGCGACGGCCGCGGCGGCGGCCTGTTCGTTGCCGCCGCGGGGTGGGCGCAGCCAGGGCGAGCGGCGGGGCATCAGCGGCCCACGCTCGCTGACACTGATGGTGTGGGGGTTTGCGGCGTTGTCGGGGATGCCTCTCCGAAGCCGATGAGCTGGCTCCATAGCCACACCACCGCAATCAGCCCTGCGATCGACCAGCCGCTCAGTTTCTTCGCGCTCGGGCGGGGTTTGCGGCGGTAATGACTTCGCACCTTGTAGTAGCCCTCGGGCGGCTTCGCCACTGCTTCCTCCTCCGTGTCGTCAGGCCGTCAACTGCGGTCTGACCTCTGGGAATTGGTGTAGCAGTGGGCACTGACAAATCCGCCGTTTTGATCAGTGGAAGCTATGGCGCTGCCTCGAAAACGCGCCGTGATGCGGGCATGCGTCCGGCGGTGTTCGAACATGCGGGACAGTGGCCCTCGGGCCTGCGGAAACCTCTGTCATGCGGACTGGACTGGCGTGTACTGGTACGGCTCTGGTGGCCGATAGGAGTGCTCATGCACCTCAGTGCTCTGATCCGTCACTTCGATCACATTCGGAAATGGCATGAAGCAATACGTGTTCGATGCGCTCCGTCTGAGAGGCAGGCGGCTGTCTTCAGAGGATGTGCGGTTTTCGACGCCGGGGGCGTTGTGGGGCTGCCTTTCTCGGCGGGGCCGAGGTGGCTGTGGGCAGCCCCGGCGGTTGTGGTTGCGCCTTGCGTCCACGGCGGACTGGATCGGCAGGTGTCCGTGGCCTGGGGACCTGCGTTCTGGTCGGCGAGGGCCGTGGACGGGTCCAGCGGTCCATCGTGCGGTCATTCGGCCGCTTCGGTCAGGTGTGTGAGGGTGGAGCCGTCGATGTGCTTGGCGATGTGCAGGCGCTGAGTGATACGGCGGCGCAGTTCCGGGACGTGGCTGATGAGTCCGACGGTGCGGTCGTGGGCGCGCAGGGAGTCCAGGACGTCGAGGACTTGGTGGAGGGTGTCTTCGTCGAGGGTGCCGAAGCCTTCGTCGATGAAGAGGGTGTCCAGTGCCTGGCCGCCGGCTTCGGCGGTGACGATGTCGGCCAGGCCCAGGGCGAGGGCCAGGGAGACGTAGAAGGATTCGCCGCCGGAGAGGGTGTCGGTGTGGCGTTTGTGTCCGCTCCAGGCGTCGAGGACCTTGAGGTCCAGGCCTGATTTGGCGCCTCGGGCGGCTCTGTCGTCGGAGTGGACGAGGGTGAAGCGGTGGTGGGACATGCGTGACAGGCGGGTGTTGGCGGCGTCGACGACGTCTTCGAGTCGGGCTGCCAGGACGTAGGACTCCAGTTGCATGCGGAGCTGGTTGCTGGGTGAGCCGCCGCTGATGAGGCCGTGGAGGTGATCGACGGTGCGGTAGGCGTCCTCGAGGGGTTCCAGCCGCTGGATCTGGGTGTCCAGCTGAGCGGTGAGGGTGGCCAGGGCGGTTGACCGGCCAGCGGCCTGGGTGGAGAGGGATGCCGTGCGGGTGTGGGTCGTGGTGGCGGTGTCCAGTTCGGTGACGGCGTGCTCGAGGTCGGCGGGCGGCTGGGTGATGGCTGCCTGCAGTTCGGGTTCGGCGAGACGGGCGGTCAGTACGAGGCGCTGTTCACGCCACTGGGTGATCTCGCTTTCGATCGCGGTGAGTTCGTCATCGGGCAGGCGGGCGGCCGAGGCCTCGGCCGGGGAGGTGAAGCCTGCCGCGTGCGCTGCCTCCTCTGCGACAGCGGTGGCGCTGTGGCGTTCTGCGGCGGTTGTTGCCACGGTGGCCGCGCACGCGGCGGCGGTCTCGAGGCGGCCGGCGTGCTGGGTGAGATGGGTGATGCGGTCGGCGAGTGTGGCGTGCCCGTTGAGGGCGGTTGCCAGGCGGTGGGTGAGCTCTTCGCGCTGGGTGTGCAGGCTGTCGTAGGTGGCGTCGGCGGCGCCCAGGCGTGCTGTTGCGGTGTTGCGGGTGTGTTCGGTGTCGGCCTGTTCTTTTTCTAGGAGGGTGAGTTGTTCGCCGGCCGGTCCGGCGTCGGCTGCCTGGGAAAGGGCGTCGGCGAGGTGTTGTTCGAGGCCGGTGCGGTGGGCGGTGATGTCGGCCAGGGGGGTGTTTCCGCCGGCTTCACCGCGTGCCGTGGCGGCCTGTTCGTTCAGCTGGGCCAGGGCCTCTTTGGCCTTGTTCTCGCTCTGCTGGGCGCGGGTGTAGGCGGCTTCGGTGGCCTGTTCGTCGGCGGCGGTGGGCTGGCCGGGCTGGGCAGTGGCGGGTGCGGGGTGGGTGGGGGAACCGCATACGGGGCAGTCTTCGCCGTCGACGAGCCGGCCGGCGAGCTCGGCGAC
>NZ_JBHVYZ010000121.1:0-10050 GCF_042880295.1 Streptomyces sp. NPDC058307 | reverse complement strand
ACGGGCCGCCGCAGGCACCCAGGGGCGCGGGGAACTGCGCAAAAACGCCCGCCCCACCGCACCCGCCGCCGACATACGACCCGCACCCCCTTGGACCTGTCGGGAACGCCTCCCCCCAGCTACCTTCACTCCGTGGCGATGTTTCGACTCCAAGGCAGCAAAGTGCTCGCCGTCGACATGACCGGAGACGCCGTGAAGGCGAAGAACGGCTCCATGGTCGCGTACGACGGGCAGATGGCGTTCAAGAAGATGAGCGGCGGTGGTGAGGGGATCCGCGGGATGGTGACCCGGCGCATCACCGGCGAGCAGATGACCGTGATGGAGGTGTCGGGGCACGGGACGTGCTGGTTCGCGGACCGGGCCTCGGAGATCAATCTCGTCAGTCTCCAGGGGGACAAGCTGTACGTGGAGTCGAGCAACCTGCTCGCGACCGACGCCGGTCTCAGGACCGGCACCAGCTTCACCGGCCTGCGCGGCGCCTCACAGGGCAACGGGCTGTTCACGACGACCGTCGAGGGTCACGGCCAGGCCGCGATCATGTCGGACGGCCCCGCGGTCGTGCTGCGGGTCAGCCGCCAGTACCCGCTGACCGTCGACCCCGGCGCGTACATCGCGCACCAGGGGAACCTGAACCAGTCCTTCCAGTCCGGTGTGACGTTCCGCACGTTCATGGGCGAGGGCGGCGGCGAGGCCTTCCAGATCCGCTTCGAGGGTGACGGCCTGGTGTACGTCCAGCCCAGCGAGCGGAACACGATCGCGGGAGATGTGTGACATGCCCTTCCGTGAGATCAACTCCAAGATGGTCGAGGCGACCGTCATGCCCGGCCAGCGGCTGTTCAGCCAGCGCGGCGCGATGCTGGCGTACAGGGGCGAGGTGTCCTTCACCCCGAACATCCAGGGCGGCCAGGGCGGCGTCATGTCGATGATCGGCCGGCGCGTGGCCAACGAGGACACGCCCCTGATGACCGTCGAGGGCAGCGGCACCGTCCTGTTCGGGCACGGCGGCCACCACGTCACGGTCATCAACCTCAGCGGCGACACGCTGTACGTCGAGGCGGACCGCCTGCTCGCCTTCGAGGGCACCCTCCAGCAGGGCACCATGTTCATGGGCTCGCAGGGCGGCGTCATGGGCATGGTGCGCGGCCAGATCAGCGGCCAGGGCCTGTTCACGACCACGCTCAAGGGCCACGGCTCGGTGGCCGTGATGGCCCACGGCGGGGTCTTCGAGGTCCCCGTCACCCCGCAGCGCCCGGTCCATGTCGACCCGCAGGCCTACGTCGCCCACCACGGCGACGTCCGCAACAAGCTGTCGACGGCGCTCGGCTGGCGCGACATGGTGGGCCGCGGCTCCGGCGAGGCCTTCCAGCTGGAGCTCAGCGGGAACGGCGTGGTGTTCGTCCAGGCCTCGGAGGAGAAGCTGTGAGCCACTACCCGGGCGCCGGGCCCACCGTGTACGACCCGATGACGCTGCCGTCGGACGACAACGTCAACAACTACACCTTCTGCGTGGAGCTCAAGGGGAGCCAGTGGTTCCTGCAGAAGGGGAAGATGATCGCCTACTACGGGCAGATGGATTTCAACGGCATCGGACACGGCCGCCTCGACGGTCTCATCCGTACGTCGTTCCATTCGCCTCTGCACGCGAGCGACTGGGTCGTGGCGCAGGGTTCGGGCAAGATGCTCCTCGCCGACCGGGCCTTCGACGTGAATTCCTATGACCTCGAAGAGGGCAACCTGACCATTCGCTCGGGCAACCTGCTCGCTTTTCAGCCAAGTCTCGCGCTGAAGCAGTCGATCGTGCCCGGCTTCCTGACCCTCATCGGAACCGGAAAGTTCGTGGCCGCCTCGAACGGTCCCGTGGTGTTCATGGAGCCCCCGATCCGGGTGGACCCGCAAGCGCTTGTGGGCTGGGCCGACTGCCCCTCGCCGTGCCACCACTACGACCACGGGTACATGACGGGTCTGATGGGCGGTCTACGTGCGATGACGGGCCTCGGCGGCGCCTCCGGGGAGGAGCACCAGTTCGAGTTCGTGGGGGCCGGCACCGTACTGCTCCAGTCGACCGAGGTCCTGATGGCCGAGCAGGCCACAGGGGCGGTTCCGAGCGAGCCCGGCGTACCCGGCGGTTACGGGGCACCCGCAGGCCAGCCGCAGCAGCCGGGGGTACCGCGCCTTCCCGGACAGCTGGGGGACCTCCAACGTCGCTTCGGGCTGTGAGCGGTAGTCTGCGGAGTGTGACATCGAACGCGTGCGCACAGTCACACCACCCTCACTAGTTCGCCTTTCAACCTTTTAGGTAGACTTCATTCATGGAGACCGAGACGGCCACGCGCTGGCTGACCGATGCGGAGCAGTGCGCCTGGCGCACCCACCTGGAGGTCAACAGGCTGTTGACGTATCAGCTCGAGAGGGATCTTCAGCCGTTCGGCCTGACGATGAACGACTACGAGATCCTGGTCAATCTCTCCGAGTCGGAGGGCGTACGGATGCGGATGAGCGACCTCGCGGCCGCCACCCTCCAGTCCAAGAGCCGGCTCTCGCACCAGATCACCCGCATGGAGAACGCGGACCTGGTCCGCCGCGAGAACTGCGAGTCCGACCGCCGCGGCCTGTACGCGGTCCTGACCGAGCACGGCATGGAGACGATGAAGAAGGTCGCGCCGCATCATGTGGCGTCTGTGCGGAGGCACTTCATCGACCTCGTGCCGCCCGAGTCCCTGACGGAACTGGACAAGGCCCTCAAGCCCATCGCGGAGCATCTGCGGGGGCTGCGAGGGCGCCCCTGACACCGGGGCCCGATCACGCGACCGGCAGGCGGAGTTCGAACAGGGCTCCGCCTGCCGGCGCGTCCCGCACCGTCAGCGTGCCGCCGTGCCGGGCGGCGACATCCCGGGCGATGGCGAGACCGAGCCCGGCGCCGCCGTCGTCCCGCGCCCGCGCCTCGTCCAGCCGTACGAACCGCTCGAAGATCCGCTCGCGGTCCCCGGCCGGCACCCCGTCGCCGTCGTCGCCGACCTCGACCACCGCGCGGCCATCACCGTCCCGTCGTACCGTCACCTCGACCGCCGACCGTGCGTGCCGCCGCGCGTTGTCCAGCAGGTTGTCGAACACGCGCTCCAACTGCCCCCGGGACCCGGTGACCTCCACGGCGTCCGCCCGCACCGTCACCCCGGCCCGCCCGGCAGCCCGCTCCCGCACCAGCGCCGCCAGGTCGATCCGCGCGCCGGCGATCCGCTCCCCCGCGTCCAGGCGGGCCAGCAGCAGCAGGTCCGCGGCAAGGTGCTGGAGCCGTACGGTGTCCTCGACCGCTCCGTCGAGGTCCAGCAACTCCGGATGTGCGGCGGCCACTTCGAGCTGGGTGCGCAGCGAGGCGATCGGACTGCGCAGCTCGTGCGAGGCGTCCGCGACGAACCGGCGCTGGCGCTCCACCGAGGTCTCCAGCGCGGCGAGCGTCTCGTTGGTGGTGCGGGCGAGGCGGGCCACCTCGTCGTGGGTGTCCGGCACGGGGACGCGGCGGGCGAGGTCCTCGGAGGCGGTGATCGCCGCCATTTCCCGGCGGATGGCCTCGACCGGGCGAAGGGCGCGGCGGGTGACCGTCCAGGTCACCCATGCGACCACCGCGAGCAGCACGGGCAGACCGACGAGCATGACCGTGGCGGCGGTGTGCACGGCGTCCTGCTGGGCCTGGAGCGAGGCACCGGCGTACACCCGGACGGTTCCGTCGCTCCGGTCCGTGACCTCGACCTGGGCGAAGCGGTAGGCGACGCTCTCCCCGTCCACGGTGGCCCGCCCCTGCCCGTGCCAGGTGACCTCACCGACCTCACCGGCATCGCGGGCGTCCTCGTCGTCGTCCCGCCCCGGGTCCGGGCTCGGCACGGGAGTGACGTCGGGGGCGCCGGTGCCGCTGATCGCCTCCAGGTCCTCGCTCACCGCGAGCACCCGCCCGTCCCGGTCGACCACCTGGGCCGGATGGTCCCCGTCCAGGTCCAGTTCCCGGTACGGCACACCCTGCGCGATCTGCGCCGCGACGTTGCGGGCGGCGCCGTCGGCGGCCGTGTCCGCCTGGCCCGCGAGGTTGCTGCGCAGCGACAGCAGGACGACGACGCCCGCGGCGACCAGGGCCACGGCCACCACCGCGGTCGCGGCCAGCGTGGCCCGCGCCCGGACCGAGCCGAACAGCCGCCTCATCTGCCGGCCTCCAGCCGGTACCCGGCGCCGCGGACCGTCCGGATGAGGCCGGCGTCCAGCTTCCGGCGCAGGGTGCTGACGTACACCTCGACGATGTTCGGGTCGCCGTCGTACGCGAAGTCCCAGACGTGCTCCAGGATCTGCGCCTTGGAGACCACCTCACCGGCCCGCACGGCGAGTTGCTCCAGGACCGAGAACTCCTTGGCGGTGAGGGTGACCTCGGTGCCGTCGAGAAAGACCCGGCGGGCGGCGGTGTCGATCCTCAGCGCCCCGTTCTCGAGCACCGGCGAGGCCCCGGCCCCGTTGCCGCGCCGCCGCAGCAGGGCCTTGATGCGGGCCACGAGGACTACGTACGAGAAGGGCTTGGTCAGATAGTCGTCGGCGCCGGTGTCCAGCCCCTCGGCCTCGTCGTACTCGCCGTCCTTCGCGGTGAGCATCAGGATCGGCACCTCGTGGCCGGCGGCGCGCAGGGCGGCGCAGACCCGGTAGCCGTTGAGGCCGGGCAGCATGATGTCGAGGACGACCAGGTCGTACGACCCCTCGATGGCCCGGTGCAGCCCCTCCCGGCCGTCGTGGACGACGTCGACGGCGTAGCCCTCGGCGGTGAGGCCCTTGGCGAGGGACAGGGCGAGTCGTTTCTCGTCCTCGACGATCAAGATGCGAAAGGGGTGACGCGAAGCGTCTCGAGCAGGGTGGTGGTGGGCGACGGGCGGGCGCATGCGTACAGGGTGGCAAACCGCACCTGAAGGCGCCTTCAGGTGGCTTCAGGTCTCCTTCAGCTCCGCTCAGGCAGCTTGGTCGTCGTCGAAAGCGAACGAACTGACCGGCTCTGGAGGAATCCTCATGAAGCGCAACCTCGTCATCGCCACCCTCACCGCCGCCACGCTGGCCACCGGCGGCACCGTCGCGGCCTTCGCGGCGGGGGACGACGACGCGACGGCGACGCAGCGCCAGGCGCAGACGAACGCACAGCACGCCGCGGACCGCGACGACGACTCCGCGGACGACCGGGACGACGACCCCTCCGAGGACCGTACGGCGCTCTCCAGCGGCAGCGTCACCGCCGCCGAGGCGATCGCTGCCGCCCTGAAGCACACCCCGGGCACCGCCGTCTCCGCCGACCTCGACGACGACGGCGCCGACGCGTGGGAGGTGACCGTCGTCAAGAGCGACGGCACCGAGTACGACGTGCGCATCGCCCCGGACTCCCGCAAGGTCCTCGGCGCCCAGCGCGACACCGACGACGACAACGACACCGACGACCGCGCCGAACTGGCCGCCGTGAAGGACGCGCAGACCGACGCCCGCGAGGCCGCGCTTGCCGCCGCGCACAAGGGCACAGTGACCGAGGTCGGCCTCGACGACGACAACGGCGCCGTGGCCTGGACGGCGGACACCGTGAAGAACGGCAAGCACAGCGAGTGGAAGGTCGCCCTCGACTCGGGCAAGCCCACCCAGGACCGCGACGACGACTGACCCGGCCGTCGACGTGGCAGGGGCTCAGCCCCCGGTCAGGCCCTCCACCAGTTCGTCCGCCGCGCGGTACGGGTCCAGTTCGCCGGCGACGATCCGGTCCGCGAGGGTGTCAAGGCGGCGGTCCCCGCTGAGGTCGCCGATGCGTTCGCGCAGGGCGGTGACGGCGATCGTCTCGACCTCGTGGGCGGCGCGGGCGCGGCGGCGCTCGGTGAGGACGCCGTGCTCCTCCATCCAGGCGCGGTGCTTCTCCAGGGCTTCCACGACCTCGTCGATGCCCTCCGCGCGGGCGGCGACCGTCTTGACGATCGGCGGGCGCCAGTCGCCGGGCCTGCGGGACTCGCCCAGGCCCAGCATGTGGTTGAGCTCGCGGGCGGTGGCGTCGGCGCCGTCGCGGTCGGCCTTGTTGACGACGTAGACGTCGCCGATCTCCAGGATTCCGGCCTTGGCGGCCTGGATGCCGTCGCCCATTCCGGGGGCCAGCAGCACCACGGAGGTGTCGGCCTGGGAGGCGATCTCCACCTCGGACTGGCCGACGCCGACCGTCTCGACCAGGATCACCTCGCAGCCTGCCGCGTCCAGGACCCGGATGGCCTGCGGGGCGGCCCAGGCGAGGCCGCCGAGGTGGCCGCGGGTCGCCATGGAGCGGATGTAGACGCCGGGGTCGGAGGCGTGCTCCGACATGCGCACCCGGTCGCCGAGCAGGGCTCCGCCGGAGAACGGCGAGGACGGGTCGACGGCCAGGACGCCGACCCGCCTGCCCTGCCTGCGGTAGGCGGTCACGAGGGCCGAGGTGGACGTCGACTTGCCCACCCCGGGTGAGCCCGTCAGGCCCACCACGTACGCGTTGCCCGTCAGCGGGGCGAGCGCCTGCATGACCTCCCTGAGCTGCGGGGACGCCCCCTCCACGAGGGAGATCAGCCGGGCCACGGCCCGCGGCCGGCCCTCCCTGGCCTGGACCACCAGGGTGGAGACGTCCTGCATCACAGCTCCGTTCACGTGGACGACGTACGCGTGCTCAGGCCTTGGGTACCCGCACGACGAGCGCGTCACCCTGACCGCCGCCGCCGCACAGCGCCGCCGCGCCGACCCCGCCGCCGCGCCGCTTGAGCTCCAGGGCCAGGTGCAGGACGAGCCGGGCGCCGGACATGCCGATCGGGTGGCCGAGGGCGATCGCGCCGCCGTTCACGTTCACCTTTTCGGTGGACACGCCGAGGTCCTGCATTGACTGGACGGCGACCGCGGCGAAGGCCTCGTTGATCTCGATCAGGTCGAGGTCGGAGACCTCCAGGCCCTCCTTCTTGAGAGCGTGCAGGATCGCGTTGGACGGCTGGGACTGCAGGGAGTTGTCCGGGCCCGCCACATTGCCGTGGGCGCCGATCTCGGCGATCCACTCCAGGCCCAGCTCCTGCGCCTTGGCCTTGCTCATCACGACCACGGCCGCCGCACCGTCGGAGATCTGCGAGGCGCTGCCCGCGGTGATGGTGCCGTCCTTGGCGAACGCGGGGCGCAGCTTGCCCAGGGACTCGGCGGTGGTGTCGGCGCGGATGCCCTCGTCCTTGCTGAAGACGACCGGCTCGCCCTTGCGCTGCGGGATCTCGACCGGGGTGATCTCGGCCTCGAAGATGCCGTTCTTCTGCGCGGCGGCGGCCCGCTGGTGGGACAGGGCGGAGAACTCGTCCTGCTCGGGGCGCCGGATACCGAGGCGGGTGTTGTGCTTCTCGGTCGACTGGCCCATGGGGATGTTCTCCCAGGGGTCGGTCAGGCCGTCGTGGGCCATCGCGTCGAGCATCTCGATCGCCCCGTACTTGAAGCCCTCACGGGACTTCGGGAGCAGGTGCGGGGCGTTGGTCATGGACTCCTGGCCGCCCGCGACGATCACGTCGAACTCGCCGGCGCGGATCAGCTGGTCGGCCAGGGCGATCGCGTCGAGGCCCGAGAGGCAGACCTTGTTGATGGTCAGCGCCGGGACGTTCATCGGGATGCCGGCCTTGACGGCGGCCTGGCGTGCCGGGATCTGCCCTGCCCCGGCCTGGAGCACCTGGCCCATGATCACGTACTGCACCTGGTCGCCACCGATCCCCGCACGGTCGAGGGCGGCCTTGATCGCGAAGCCGCCGAGGTCGGCTCCGGAGAAGGACTTCAGCGAGCCCAGCAACCGCCCCATGGGCGTACGGGCGCCTGCGACGATCACCGAGGTCGTGCTGTTCGATCCAGACATGAGCTGCGATCCCCTTACCGGCTGCACTGCCGAGGAGTGAACGAGGGTTTACTTCGAATGTACTGAGTGGCACTCCGTGCCGTCATCGTCCCGTCGGTGTGATCGCGCGCACGTTGCGTAACCATCCTAGGAGCGCTGCACTGACACCATGCTGACGCGAATCGACCACATCGGGATCGCCTGTTTCGACCTCGACAAGACCGTCGAGTTCTACCGGGCCACGTACGGCTTCGAGGTGTTCCACTCCGAGGTCAACGAGGAGCAGGGCGTGCGCGAGGCCATGCTCAAGATCAACGAGACGTCCGACGGCGGCGCCTCCTACCTGCAGCTCCTGGAGCCGACCCGCCCCGACTCGACCGTCGCCAAGTGGCTGGACAAGAACGGCGAGGGTGTCCACCACATCGCTTTCGGCACGGCGGACGTCGACCAGGACGCGGCGGACATCAAGGACAAGGGCGTACGCGTCCTGTACGAGGAGCCCCGACGCGGCTCCATGGGGTCACGGATCACCTTCCTGCACCCGAAGGATTGCCATGGCGTACTGACAGAACTGGTCACTTCGGCGCCTGTTGAGTCACCTGAGCACTGACCCTCGTACATATGGGCCGGTAGGGTTGGGGGCGGTCGCCGCTCTTGGCAGGGCGACCGGGTCCTGCCCATGGCGGCAGAACCGTGCCGGGGTCCGGGTTTCGGGGGTCGAGCAGTGGGCGGCAGCGCCTGCTCCTCCATTGATCTGACACCATTCCCCGGGGGCCCCGTTCGGCGGATGGACGGGGCTCGTTCGGAAAGACTTGCGACCAGGGGACGGATGGGACCGCGCAGTGCGGGGCTACGAACGCCAGGAGCGAGAGCCGGCGGCTGACGTCGACCACCTCTCTCGGTTCGAGGCCGAGATGGAGCGGCTGAAGACCGAGCGGGAAAAGGCGATCCAGCACGCCGAGGACCTCGGCTACCAGGTCGAGGTGCTGCGCGCCAAGTTGCACGAGGCGCGGCGCACCCTCATGTCCCGGCCCGAGTTCGGCGGCGGTGACATCGGCTACCAGGCCGAGCAGTTGCTGCGCAACGCGCAGATCCAGGCCGACCAGTTGCGCCAGGACGCCGAGCGCGAGCTGAGCCAGGTCCGCGCCCAGACCCAGCGCATCCTCCAGGAGCACGCCGAGCAGGCCGCGCGGCTGCAGGCGGAGCTGCACCAGGAGGCCGTCACCCGCCGTCAGCAGCTCGACCAGGAGCTGGCCGAGCGCCGGCAGACCGTCGAGTCGCACGTCAACGAGAACGTGGCGTGGGCCGAGCAGCTGCGCGCCCGCAGCGAGTCGCAGGCCCGCCGGCTCCTGGAGGAGTCCCGCGCGGAGGCGGAGCAGGCCATGGCGGCCGCCCGCGCCGAGGCCGAGCGGGTCACCTCCGAGGCCCGCCAGCGTCTGCAGAGCGAGGCCGAGGCGGCCCGCGCGGAGGCCGAACAGCTGCTGCGCCGCGCCCGCGCGGACGCCGAGCGCCTGCTGGACGCCGCCTCCACCCAGGCCCAGGAGGCCACCGACCACGCCGAGCAGCTGCGCACCTCCACCGCGACCGAGTCGGACAGCGCCCGCCGCCAGGCCACCGAGCTGAGCCGGGCCGCCGAGCAGCGGATGTCGGAGGCAGAGGAGGCGCTGCGCAAGGCGCAGGCCGAGGCCGAGAAGGTGCTCACCGAGGCGAAGTCGGCCGCCGAGAAGACGCTCGCGAGCGCGGAGTCGGCCAACGAGCAGCGCACGCGTACGGCCAAGGAGCAGGTCGCCCGGCTGGTCACCGAGGCCAGCCAGGAGGCCGAGGCGACCAAGGAGGCCGCCGAGCAGATCGTCGCGGACGCCCGCGCCGAGGCCGAGAAGATCGTCACCGAGGCCGCGGAGAAGGCCCGCACCCTCACCGCCGAGGAGAGCGCGACCCAGCTGTCCAAGGCGGCCAAGACCGCCGAGGACGTCCTCACCAAGGCGCAGGAGGACGCGCAGCGGACCACCAGGGCCGCCGCCGAGGAGGCCGAGCGGATCCGCCGCGAGGCGGAGGCCGAGGCGGACCGGCTGCGTGCCGAGGCGCACGACATCGCCGAGCAGCTCAAGGGCACGGCGAAGGACGACACCAAGGAGTACCGCGCCAAGACGGTCGAGCTGCAGGAGGAGGCCCGCCGGCTGCGCGGCGAG
>NZ_JBHVYZ010000120.1:10705-11336 GCF_042880295.1 Streptomyces sp. NPDC058307 | reverse complement strand
ATCTCGGGTCACCGGCCCCACCCGCCTACGACCCCCAGCGCGAAAAGACTCTGGGCGTTGGGTCCCGGGGGGGCGCGCGCCCGGGGGGGGGGGCCGGGCGCCGCCGGCCCCGCCCCCGCGAGTGGGTCGCGTCAACGTGGATTCACGGGGTGCTCGAGCCCCAGTCGTCCTGTGCGGTGCCGTTCGGGTTGCGATCCCGCAGCGAGCGCACCCGCTGGGTCACGGACTCCGGCACCCGGTCGCCCACCTTGTCGCTGACCGCGTGGTACGCCTTGCCGGCGAACTGGCGGCCCTGCTGGGCCGCCGTCTCCGCGGTGTTGCGGACGGCGGGGTTCTGGGAGACATGACGGGCGGACTTCTTCAGCTGTTCGTAGCGCTCGCGCCCGGCACGGGTGCCCAGCACGTAACCCAGAGTCAGTCCGACCACGAACGTGAGCTTGTAACGCATGGCGGCCACCCTTCCTTGCGTAGGTATCCGGTGCGACGTCGGTGTCGGTATCGGTGCCGGGGGGAACCGATTGGCGGAGCACCCCCCTGCTTGCGCTAATGTATGTGTCGCAGAGAGCGCCCGCCCCCTGGCGAATACCCAGGGAGATGCGTTCGATGCAACGAGGCGATCCTCCGTAGCTCA
>NZ_JBHVYZ010000120.1:0-10605 GCF_042880295.1 Streptomyces sp. NPDC058307 | reverse complement strand
ATTGGCAGAGCAGCCGGCTGTTAACCGGCAGGTTACTGGTTCGAGTCCAGTCGGGGGAGCTTCGATCTTCCGTAGCTCAATTGGCAGAGCAGCCGGCTGTTAACCGGCAGGTTACTGGTTCGAGTCCAGTCGGGAGAGCAGGACGAGGAAGGACCCCCGATGGGGTCCTTTTTCATGTCCGACGGAACTGCCCAGGTCACAGCGCAGTCCTCACAGGCATGCGAAGTCGCCCCTGCGAAGCAGGAGATCGTATGAGCGGCTATGCTGCGGCAGACGGCGCGCACACATGTACGCGACACGCCGCTATGGGGCGGTAGCTCAGCCGGTTAGAGCAGCGGACTCATAATCCGTCGGCCGTGGGTTCGAGTCCCACCCGCCCCACTGTGCACGTCTGTGACCTGCGGAAACGTCTCATCTGCTGTGCAGATTCAGGGCGTTGGTCTACGGGGCTGAATCCGCTGCTCGTGAGTTCAGCACCGTTGCCGTCGGCGGTCTGAGCTGCGCTGACGCGTCCAGGTGGGCGGTGTTCTCGAGGGGCTGGACGCCGAATTCGGGACGCTGGTTGGACGCAGGTGTCTCCATGGGTGATCTTCGGCTCAGCCCGGAAGTGCGGAGCGGAGTCGGTGCGCTGGCGGCCTGGATCATCCGAGGTGGTGGTCGCGCAGTGCGTCGGGCGGATGATCGTGGTGCTTGCGCCTCTGGGGCGGCGCAGACGTCGTACCGATGACTGGACGCCAAGGGCGTCACGGAGTGTCATGAACCTTTAACCTGCAATTATCTATCTGTGAGGCGCACGTCACAGCGAAGATGCCCAGGGAGGTGGTTGGCCGATCGACTGAATCTGACTGGAGGCGTGAAGGGGGAACGCTGGCCATGCATTTATCGCGCGCGCAACAGGCCCTGGCAGGACATGGTGCCCAGTCCGTCGACACCTTCGCAGAGCGGGTCTTCGGGTACCTACCACGAGCCGATCAGCGCCGATGGGTCCAGACTTATCTGAAAGGGCTGCTGCTCACCGACGGCAGGAAGTCGATGCGGCGGGTGGCGGAGTCGGTGTCCGGCTCGCCCACGGTGTGGTACTCGCTGCAGCAGTTCATCAACAGCAGTCCATGGGAGTGGGGACCGGCTCGTGACGCTCTGACACGGTGGATCGAGGAGCGGTCATCTGTGCGGGCCCTGACCATCACACCCGTCATCCTGCCCAAGCGCGGCGATCAGTCCGTGGGTGTGCATCAGCGGTTCGACCTCTCTTGTGGGCGAACCATCAACTGCCAACTTGCAGTTGGCCTCTTCCTGTCCTGCCCGGGGGCCAATTTTCCTGTCGACTGGCGACTCGTGCTTCCGCGGCAATGGACTGACGACCCCGGACTGCGCCAGCGTGCCCGCATACCCGAGACCGAGAGTTTCCGTCCGCAGTGGAGGCACATGGTCGATCTGCTGGCCGACCATGTCGGTAGCACCTCTTCACCGGACGTGCCGATAGTGGCCGACATGAGCGACGCAACCGACCTCGTGGAGCTGACGGCCCTTCTGGTCGGCACGAGGCGCGACTTCATCGTCGCTGTCGATCCCCGGCTGGTGTCCGCTCGCGAGGGCAAGGTGTCGGATCAACGTTTGCACAACCGCTTGCAGAGGACTCCACACGACGGCCCCCGTCCAAGGTCCGGGCTCGTGGTCGGCGGCCGTCCGCTCGGTTCGGACGTGCGGCGTACATGGAGCCAGCACACCGCGGCCGTCACGGGTTCCGACGGGAGATTCCGGCAGGCCCAGATCCTGTCCACGCTGGTGCGGCAGCCTGTTCCAAAGCCACAGCAGGGTGGCGGTGATCAGTGGCCGTACAGGTTGTTCACCGAGCTCGCCGCAGACGGACGGCCGGGCTCTCGGATCTGGTTCACCAACCTCACTCACCACCGCTTGGACGAGCTTCTCGAGCTGACCCGCCTCTACGTCAGTTCCACGGTCACGGCGGACTGCATGGACGGTCGCTACGAGCTGCTGGACTTCGCCGGCCGTTCCTTCCCCGCCTGGCACCATCACATGACCATGGCGTCGGCGGCGTACGCCCATCTGCGCCTGGCGGACTCCGGGTATCCATCCCTGTCATACCTGACCGGGCAGCGCGGCGCCTGAAAAGGCACCGGCCGGGAGGCGATGTCCTACTCCCGGCCGGTCGGAGCGGTCTGGCCTCACAGCGCGACGGAGGTGCTCTCGACCTCAGGTGCGACTGCGCTGCCCAGCAGGCGCAGCGCCGCCTCGGAAGGCGAGCCCGGTTCGGCCGTATAGGCGATCAGGCGTTGGCCGGACGAGCCGGGGATGACGAGGTTCTCGAAGCTCAGGTCCATCGTGCCGACCAACGGGTGACGCAGCTGCTTCGCTCCCGAGGTACAGGTGCGCACCGGATGGCGGGCCCAGCGGGAGGCGAACTCATCGCATTGCACGGTGAGTTGGCCGACGAGTTCGGTCAGCCGACGGTCGTCGGGGTGGCGGCCGGCGATCAGGCGCAGCGAGGCGACCGCGAGCTGCGCCTCGTCGTGCCAGTCGGTGTACAGCGCGCGGTAGCGGTCATCCAGGAACAGCATCCGCGTCACGTTGGGCCGGGTGACCGGCGTCTCGGGGCTGTCCGTGGGCAGATGCGCGGCGAGCAGTGCGTGCCCCAGCCGGTTCCAGGCCAGTACGTCGTTGCGACGGTCCAGGACCAGCGCCGGCACCTCCGACATGGCCGCCAGCAGTTGCCGCGCCGAGGGGCTGGCCTGCTCCGCGCGGGGTGTGGTGGGGCGGGCAGCGGTCGCGGTGGGCCGGGCCAGGTCCTTCAGGTGCGCGGTCTCGTCGTCGGTCAGCCGCAGGGTGCGCGCGATCGCGTCCAGCACGGAGTCCGAGGCGCTGAGGGCACGGCCCTGTTCGAGACGGGTGTAGTGGGTGATGCTGACCCCGGCGAGCATGGCCAGCTCCTCGCGGCGCAGCCCGCTGACCCGGCGGCGGGTCGGATGAGGGGTGATGCCGACGTCCTCCGGGCGCAGTGCGGCACGGCGGGACCTGAGGAAGTCTCCCAGTTCGGACGGAGCGTCCATCGATGCCTCCCGTTCACTCCCCTTCATGATGCCTGCCCACCGGGCCAGGCGTGAGTCATAAGGGTGGTCATGTGATGACCACCCTTGCGCTGACTGTGCGAGACAGGGTGCTGGCTGGGTCCCCGGGCCGAGACGAGTCTCTTTCCCAGCGGTGTGCACGGCAGACGCACCGCCGAAGCTCGAACGAAAGGGACTCGACGTCATGTCCGTCACTGATTCGGACACGGCCGGTACGGCCGTAGGAACGGCTCCGGCCGTACTCACCCCGCGTCTGCGGCTGGTGCTGGTGCTGCTGCTCGCAGCCCAGTTCATGCTGGCGGTGGACTTCTCCATCCTGAACGTGGCGCTGCCGGTGATCGGCGAGGGCCTGGGGTTCTCTCTGGCGCATCTGCAGTGGATCGGCACCGCGTTCGCCCTGTGCGCGGCGGGGTTCACCCTCCTGTTCGGCCGGGTCGCGGACCTGTTCGGCCGTCGTAGGCTCTTCCTCGGCGGCCTGGTGGTGCTGGGTGTGGCGTCGCTGGTGGGCGGTCTGGCGCAGAACCCGGAGGTGCTGATCACGGCCCGTGTGTTCCAGGGGCTCGCGACCGCGGCGGTGACCCCGGCCGGCCTCTCGCTCATGACGACCTCGTTCCCGGAGGGCCCGCTGCGGGAGAAGGCGCTCGGCCTCAACGGGGCTCTGATGTCCGCCGGGTTCACCACCGGAGCGATCCTCGGCGGCCTGCTGACCGACCTGCTCTCCTGGCGCTGGGCGTTCTTCATCAATGTGCCCGTCGCCCTCGCCGTACTGATCGTCGCCCCGACGGTCATCAAGGAGTCCCCCCCGAAGCTGGACCTGCCCGGCGCAATCAGCGTCACCCTCGGTCTGCTGGCCATCGTCTTCGGCCTTACCCAGGCCGGTGAGCGCGGCTGGGGTTCCGCGAACGCCCTGCTGTCGCTGGTGGCCGGCGTGCTGTTGCTGGTCGTCTTCTGGGCGGTCGAGCGTAAGGTGAGCGCCCCGCTGGTGCCGCTCAGCGTGCTCGGCAAGCGGTCGGTGGCCTGGGGCAATGCCGCCGGTCTGATCGCCTTCCTCACCGAGACCTCACTGGTCTTCCTGCTGACCCTCTACCTCCAGGAGGTGCTCGGCTTCTCCCCGCTGGCCGCCGGTCTGTCCTTCGGTGTGCTGGGCATCGGAACGGTTGTCGGTGGCTCGGTCGCCCCGAAGGTCATCGGGAAGATCGGCAGCAAGCAGACGCTGATCGCAGGCGGCATCCTGCAGACCGTGTTCACGGCCGCCCTGCTCGGCCTCGGCACCACTCCCTCCTCGCTGTGGCTGCTGCTCGTCGCCACCTTCGCCGGCGGCGTGGGCAACATGCTCGTCATCGTCGGATTCATGGTCACCGCCACCTCCGGTCTCGCCGACCACGAACAGGGCCTGGCCACCGGGCTCGCGACCATGACCCAGCAGATCGGCATCACCATGGGCACGCCGATCATGAGCGCCATCGCCACCGCCGCGATGACAGGCGCGGGAGCCTCGGCCATCCTCGGCGGACTGAAGACGGCCATCGCGGTCAACGCCGTCCTCGTTGTCCTCGGCGCCCTCACCAGCGCCGTGTTCCTGCGCGGTGCGCGGTCGAGTGCGCAGTAACTCACGACGGTACGAACCCCGCGCCGGCGTGGCCGCTCCGGACCAGGACAGGGCCGTACGTCCGTACGGCCGGCGGTCCGGTGAGGTGCGGTGGCGGTCGGCCTGGCTCGACGCGGGGGCCCATCGCATTCCGGTACGCATCTACCGGCCGGGACCGCGGTCGTACGGCTGGCTGGTCTGGGCGCACGGCGGCAGCTGGCAGGCAGGGTCGGTCGAGCACTGGCACGGGCCCGTCATGGACCTCGCGAGGACCTCGGGGTGCACGGTGGTAAGCACCGGCTACCGGCTGGCCCCCGGCTATCGGCACCCCGCTCAGCTGGAGGACGTGCTCACGCTGTTCTGGGCCGGGGAACAGGCGGCGGACGGCGAGCCGCTGGCGGTCGGGGGTGACAGCGCAGGAGGCACCATCGCCGCGGGCTGGTCTTCTCGCCCAGGAGGACTCGTCCGGCCCGGTCGCCTCCGGAACGGAGGCCAGCGCCTCCTATGACATCACCTCCTTGGTCGTGAGCTGGCTCAGCAGCGACTTCCCCAACGACGGGCTCGTCCTCCAGGCCGACGACCAGTCCACAGCCACCGTCTACTACTCCTCAGCCAGCACGGTCCCCACTGCCGACCGTCCGGCCATCAGCGTCGTCTACACGCCACCGACCGCTCCCAGCGCACCGCCGAACGCCACAGTGACGCCAGGCGATGGCGGAGCCGTCCTCACCTGGTCACCGCCTATCGACAGCGGCTACCTTTATGCCGCCGGTGACGACATCACCTACACGGTCAAGGCTCTCGACCCCTCCGGCCAGGTCGCCCAGCAGGCCACCACGGGCGAACTGCACGCCGTCATCACCGGTCTCACCGACGGCACGGCCTACACGTTCGCCGTCTCCGCCAGCAACACGGCCGGCTCAGGCCCCAGCACCACCACGGTCGCGGCGACGCCGCAAGCCGTGTCTGGAGGAACATCGCAGTACGTCCAGGCCATCAGCCAGTTCCTCAACGCCAAGGACCAGCTTCAGGAGAGTGTCACCGCCAGCAGTTCCACGATGGCCGCCCAGTACAGCTCCTTCGCCTCCTTCTCGACCGAACTGAGCTACGGAGCCGACACCGACACTGCTGTCGCCGCCCTGGAACAGGCCAATAGTGAACAGGACGCCCAGGACGCCACCACCCTGACCAACACGCTCGTCGTACACCCCTCAGGCAGCAGCACCACCGAGGTCTTCACCACTGCCGATGAGACCTTCACCACCGTGGACACCAGCAGTGGTACCTCGGTATCCACGCCGGGAGAGAGCACCGACAACGACGAGTTCTTCTTCAACGTGTCCGGGACGCCCCTCATCACCGGCTTCGTCGACGCCGCAGCGGCCCTGGACCCCGTCACGGAATACACCAACCAGACGGCAACAGCCCCCAGTGCCCAGGAATCCGCGTCCGACGGCACCCCGGAATGGGCGCTCGACAGCGGTGGTCACGCCGTCCTCGCCCCCGGGTACGTCGATCCCGGGAGCGGTGGCAGCAATGGCGACCCAGCCGTGGCCTCGTGGGCGTTGAGCCATTACAAGATCTCGTACAACGGGTTCGGTGACGACTGCACCGACTTCGTCTCCCGGGTGCTGTTCTACGGGGGTAGCTTCCCGAAGAAATACAACGCCGCCGGCTTCCGGGGCAAACATCCCAGCACCTCCGACGACAGATACTGGTTCATCCAGGATCTTCTGGGGCGTTCCTGGAGCCATTCCTGGAGCGTCGCCAAAGATCTGTACCAGTTCGAGAAGAAACAGTACGCAGACTTCGTGTCTCCTCATTACGTGGCCTCCGGAGACATCGTCTGGGTCAACTGGACCGGCACGAGTTCGGCAGGCATCAGCCATGCGGCCGTC
The DNA here is from genome assembly GCF_042880295.1 of Streptomyces sp. NPDC058307. Lineage (NCBI taxonomy): Bacteria > Bacillati > Actinomycetota > Actinomycetes > Kitasatosporales > Streptomycetaceae > Streptomyces > Streptomyces sp. NPDC058307. Next base: position 4,033 of record NZ_JBHVYZ010000120.1, on the reverse strand, counting down.
ATCACCAAGGTCAGCGGCTCCAACATCTACGTGACCCAGCACTCCCATACGCGCATAAACGAACCCATATGGAAGGTCAAAGACGCCCTGAGTTGGCAGGGGGCCAACCCTCACCTGCACCTGTGGGCCGCCCAGCCCACCGAACTCTGACGAGGTCGACGCCATGAGACGTCTACTGACCACGGGACCGGTCGCCTTGCTGGCCTGCGTGTTTCTTGCTGGCTGTTCGACAACGGGCCCGCACCTCCCCGACTATGTCGTGCTGTCCAAACACGTGACCCATGGGGTGCACTGGCAGTTGGACGCATACCTCAGCGATGACGGGCTGTGTCTGACGGTGGACGACCCTCGGGGGCCAGAAGTCAGCGGAGACTGGTCGTCCGGGGGTTGCGGCTTCGACAGCAGCCCCTCGGGCGGCTACTGGTCAGGCGGACAGGAGCCCGGCGACAAAAACGGCGTCGTCGCGTACGGACCGCTGCCGGACAATGCCACCGCAATCAGAGTGGCAAGCCACAGCGTGGTCAAGACAATCCCGTTCCCTCACGGCAGCGGCCTGCCGACCGCCCGCTACTGGTTTGTCATCGAACCACCGGGATGGCCGAGCAAGGCCGACGGAACGCTGCTGAGCACGCCCCAACCATTGGACAAGGAAGGTAAGAATGTCGCCTTCAAGAAGTTCTGACCCGATAGTTGACTCCACAGGCAATCTGTAACACCAAACAGCCCGGCGAGTCGATGCGCTCGCCGGGCAGGGTCGGGGACGCTTGATGTCCGGTGCTCCGAGTTCATGCCCTCGGCACCGTCCCATGCTGGTTCCGAAGACCGTGAGGGTTTGCACAAAAAGTGCAGAGGGCGAAGGCGACGAGTGCGCATCTTGTCGCGTATCAGATTCTCTGAGAAGATGAGGTCATGAAGACGATGACCGCTACCGAAGCATCGCGGAACTTCGCCTCCGTGCTGGACAGTGCGGAACGCGGGGAAACCATCGTGATCACCCGAGGAGGCAAGCGTCTGGCCGTGCTCGCTCCCGCGCCCAAGGCCACGGGGCGGGCGGTGAAGGACGCTCTCCTGCGTCATGTCGGGACCGTTGATGACGCCTTCGAGGACGACGTGACGGCCACCCGTGATCTGCTGACGCTGGACGATCCGTGGAACGACTGATCCTGGACACCGGCGTGCTGATCGCGATCGAGCGCCGGAAGGTCTCCCTCGACCAGGCGCTGGCTGACGACGACGATCCCTCGATCGCCGCCATCACAGCGGCGGAACTGCTTCAGGGGGTGGAACTGGCGGACGACACCAACCGGGTCGCTCGCCAGTCCTTCGTCGACACCGTCCTCGCCACCATCCCTGCTGAGGAATACACCGTGGACGTGGCCCGCGCGCACGCGCGGCTGCTCGCGCATGTTCGCCGAGCCGGCCAGCCCCGAGGTGCCCACGACCTGATCATCGCGGCCACCGCGCTGACCACCGCGCGCACCGTGGTCACCTACGACAAGCGGGCCCGCTTCGACGACCTTCCTGGCGTTCGGGTACGTCAGGTGTGACAGGCCTTCGACGACAGGCCGATGGCAGACGGCTCAGGGTTTTCGACGCCGTTCCGGGCAGCCTCGTGGCGACCAAGGAACTCCGGTCAGGCCGCGGCCGCGTGATCGCGGGCTCTCGTCACTTCTCCAGCGGGAGCTTCATGAGTCGGCATCGACGACACCAACACCGGCCTCACTCACCTCGGCGCCCGTGAATACGACCAGAACACAGGCCGCTTCATCTCCGCAGACCCGGTCTTCGACATCGCCGACCCGCTCCAGATGAACGGGTATGCCTACGCGAACAACAACCCGGTCACGCGGAGCGATCCCACCGGCCTCGAAAGCTGCGGCCCCTCCAATTACAGCTGCACCAGGGACACCATCGACACCATCAACAAGGGCGGAGGCGGTACCGGAGGTGGGGCCGACGACAACGACAACAAGGGAAAGGACAAACAGGGCAAGACGGTCGTTCGCAACGGGGAAATTCCAACCTGGGTACGGCTTGCAGCGGCGCGGCCATGGGTGCGATGGGGAGCCCGCACGACGTAGCTGTCTGCAGGACCGGGGAGGCGGCTGCGGAGTGGGCAAAAGCCCACAACGTCGACGGGTGCGTCACGGTGGACATCGGAGAGGGAAAAAAATCCTTCAACCGTATCCCGGAGGGCCACCGGAAGAAGCGCGACGGATCGGACGGTGAAGCGGACGTCATTCTCTGGGCCAAGGGGCGGGTCTACATCTGGGAGGTAAAACCCAATCCTGGAAAGGGAAAGGACGATACGTACGCTTTCCGAGACGGCCCGGACCAACTCGCCACTACGTGAACAAGCTGAGGAAGTACCTCCGGAGCGAGGGAGACGCCCGAGCTGTTCAAGTGGGTCCGTCGGTCGCCAGAAAGGAATTCACCTGGAGTAGGTACAGAGGTGCTGTAGGGTCCAGATCGGATTATCCGGGAATGCGATACTACGGCCTCAATGATGACGATGACGATGAGCCCACACCGCAGCCCAGCCCGGGCCCGACCGACATCCAGAAGCCGACACGCACCCCGACGGCCGAACCGACCCCCTCCGCGACCGGAACCTACGGCCCGGGATCGCCTGCCGGTGACTACAGCGGCGAAGTCGTTGCGGTCGGCGGCGGAGTGACGTTCTTCTCCCTCGTGATGGCAGTGGGCAACGTCCTGTCCAAGGGGCCTGGCTGCCTCGTGGGCGGCATGTGCTGAGGTTTTTCAGCTGGTGGCTCGCCGTCCACGTATCGTGGGCGGCGGCTCCGGACGGTGAAGCCGCTTGAGAAAGATGAGTGACGTATGGACGTGTACATGGAGGCGACGCTTGGCCCGCGCGGCGCGGCTGAGCGGGGCGCAGCGGCGGTTTCCTGGTTTCACAAGGCGTTGTCCGGGCCGCTCGCCGAACTCGTCCGACAGGAGGAGCGGGCTGAGTCTGGTGTGCACAGCGGGACGTCCATCCGGCAGTCCGAGGGAAGTCGGCGAACTCACATAAATCATCTGGGCAGGAATCGCAGTCGGCTGGACGGGGAACTCGAAATGAGTCCGGATTGGGCCGTCACGGAGTTCTACGGCGAAGATGTTCTCGCACGAGTGGAGTGTTCCTGCTTCCCAGTAGAGGGGGAATGGTCGCGGTTCGTCGTGGCCCTCCAGGCGGGAATGTCGAGGCTGTCCGATGCGGAGTACTGCACAGCACTCGTCGATTTCTTCGCTCAAGCCCTTGATGAGCTGAATCCGATGTTCGCCCGCATTGAAAGGGACTCCCTTTCGGACTGGTCGAACATCGAGGCCGCCCTGACGCGCGATCTCGATGAATCCCTGCCAGAGGGCCGGGATTGCCTGCGTGGCTACGCATGGGTCACGGTGTGTCCTCAAGAACTGGCAGTCCGACTGGGCGGCCCTCAGTCGCTGGCGGCCTCCGGAGTCTTCCACCGCGTGGTACCGCTGCGGGCGGGTGGAGTTCTCCTGCAAGCTTCGGAGACACTGAGCGGATACACGGACCAAGTGATGGAACGAGTGTTCACGGTGCTCGCCCCCGTGCTGCCGGAAGGCCAACCCGTACCGGATCCGGCCCATCCCAACCTCCGCTTCGTGCTGCGAGACGCCAGCCAGGTCCGCTGAGCGGCCCTCGATCGATCCGATTCCTGAGGGCTCTTTCCCTAAGAGGACATCTCATTTGGTGTGTTCGATAGTCTGCGGTCGTGGACATCGTGGAGCGCCTGGTGCCGGATGAGCTGTGGGAGTTGTTCGCGCGGGTGGTGCCGCCCGCCCCGACTCGGCCTCAAGGTGGTGGCCGACGGCGGTACGGGGATCGCGAGGTGCTGGCCGCGATTGTGTTCGTGGCCACGTCAGGGTGCACATGGAAGCAGTTACCGCCGTCCTTCGGCCCGTCGGGGCCGACCGCGCATCGCCGGTTCAGCGAATGGAGCAGGGCCCGGGTCTGGGCCAAACTGCACCGCCTGGTGCTGGACGAACTCGGCGCTCGCGGAGACCTGGA
>NZ_JBHVYZ010000119.1:0-11538 GCF_042880295.1 Streptomyces sp. NPDC058307 | reverse complement strand
CACTTTCCGTGTTTCTGATCAACTCTTGGACAGCCCACCTCGTGAAAGCCCGAGGTTAAGGCAAAGTTGACGCCCCGCCACCCAAAAATGAACGTTTCCGCAGGTCACAGCCCTGCACAGGTGGGGCGGGTGGGACTCGAACCCACGGCCGACGGATTATGAGTCCTTTGAGGATCTTGGCGGTCCTTGCTCGTCCACGCTCATTCATGACGTTTTTGCAGGTCAGAAGGGGCGGGTCATGTCGACACCGCTTCGCCTTTGTCAGTCTGTTCCTGTCCTTGTGTCCCGACTGCGTCCCGACACCGCCCTGATTGGGCGACGCCACCGGCCTGACAGGCACGTAGCGCCAGCTCGGCCAGATGACTCGAACCCTACCGCAGCGGATTCCTCCCGAGTCGGGGTGTCCGAAACACCTGGCCCCCTCCGCCCGATGTGGACGGCTTTCCCGTCCTCCCTGGCCGGTCGTGACTCCGGCGACTACTACGGGGCCTCCGTCGCCATAGGACTCGCGTCCCGTAGGCGATCCCACGTTCATTCCTGTCTGTACGTTCTAGCGCGACACAGGCGTCCCACTCATCTCCTTGAATGTCCTCGCTGGACATCGCTCCACACCCCGGAAGTGCTCCGGCCAACAATCGAAGCCGGAGCAGAGTGCGGCGCCGGTTTCAGCTGTCATTTCCGGCGGATGGGAACTTGCATCTTCTGCAGATTAGGCTTCAAATAATCCAGTCTTCGCCGTATCGCGCAGGCCGCCCAGCACACCGTCCCTGACAACTGGGCCCGGTCACTGGTTTTCTGACATGCTGTTATCCCCTACACCTTTCGGATCCAGGTAAGTCATCCATCCCGGAAACCTCCTTCCGAGTTCCTCCCGGCTCAGCCGGGGATACAAACAGGGCGCCTCGTGGCGCACAAGGGTACGTTCTACCGCCCACCGCTTCGACTGGACTTGGAACCCTTGCTGGTCGGGTTCTTTGCGGACGATCTCCAGCTCGCGGCCGAGCACGGTGGTGGCCCAATCGACCAGGCGGCCGGCGAAGCCCTGGTCCGCCCAGATCTTCTTGACACCTGGATGGTCGAGGCGGGTCCATACCAGCGGTCGGCGGGTGCCGCCGCGGTCCTGCAGCAGGCCGAGGGTGTCGGTGACGATGAACCGCTTGCGACCTTTGACCTTCTTGCCCGCGTCGAATCCCCTGGTGACGGCGGGAACGGTGTCGGCAGTACGAACAGACTGCGAATCGATCAGGCCGGCGCTCGGCTCGGCGTTGCGGCCGTCGGCTTCGCAGATCTAACCGCGCAGGGCGTCGTGGATGCACTGGACCGTGCCGTCGTCGTGCCACCACGTGAAGTACCAGTAGACCGTCGGCCACGGCGCGAAGTCCTTCGGCAGTTGCCGCCAAGCGCAGCCGGTCCGCACGGCATAGAAGATCGCGTCCACGATCCGCCGCCGCGGATGCGTCTCCCGCCGCCCGCCCTTGGGCCCCACTCTCGCGGGCGGCAGCAACGGTTCCACCAACGCCCACTGCTCATCAGTCAAGTCCGACGGATACCCATCCCCAGCACCGCTCACGACATGCTCAACGACTACACCAGCAACGTGCTACGGCAGATCTCAAACACGGTCTGAGCTTGTTCTTTATCTACCAAGACCTGCCGGGCTTGCCGATGGCCTTGAGGGTCTCGGGGCGTTTGACGGTCTTGCCGACGTCGTAGCGGGGTGCCCGGTGTCTGTTCTTGGCACCGGGTGGCCGTCCGGGGCCAGCGCCTCGGGGTTTGGGAACACGGGTCGGGCAGGCGAGGTGAGCGCGGATGTTCCTGAACCTCCGGCGGACTCGGGCCGGGGTGAGCCGGTCGGGTGCGGCGGGTTTCTCCCAGGGGCGGCGGAGGTCTTCGGCGAGGGGCCGGGCGAGCCGGAGCTGGGTGTGGGCGACGATCAGGATCCAGGTCCAGCGGTCCGCGGCTTCGGGGGTACGGAGTTTCGGCGTGGTCCAGCCGAGGGTCTGTTTCGCGAAGCGGAAGGTGTGCTCCAGATCAAAGCGGCGGAGAAACGCCTGCCAGAAGCGGTCCACGTCGTCCGGGGTGGCGCCGGTCTTGGCGGACCATAACCACACCGGCGGGGCATCCCGGTCCTTCGACAGATGCTCGACCTTCAGCCGCATCAACGTCCTGTCGACGAACGGCAGTTCACCGTCGTGGTCGAGCCAGGACGAGCGGTGGGTGAGCCTTGGGTGGACTCGGTCCCATGCCTGGGTCTCGGCCTTGCCGTAGTTGGTGGTGTCGGTGACGGTGGTGATCGCGGGCTCGGGCCAGGTCTCCGGCTTGGTGAAGCGGAATTCCGGGCCGTGCTTGGGCGGCCGGCCGTTGACGCCGTGCATCCTCGGTGGTTTCGGCAGACGCATGACGCGGTCGGAGCGGACTCGGCCGACCATCTCGACGGGCAGGTCGCGCAGGACCCAGGCCCGGCGGGTGACGTCGTAGCCGGCGTCGCTGACGATCACGATGTGCGGGTCCCCGATCTGCCACTGGCCCGCGGCGATGAGCCGCTCGACGACACCCCGCAGTTGGGCGGCGGTGACCGCGGTGGCGTCGTCCACCGGTCCGAGCCGGACCGCGTCCAAGATCGCGGTCCAGGACGTGGCGCCAGGCTCCAGCACGGCCACGAAGGAGTAGGGCCAGCCCGGAATGAACTGCGACGCCGTCTTCGCACGGCCGTAGACGTGGCAGAACAACCGCTCCGCCGAACACGGCGCGTCCGAGCGAAGCCACGGCGACACGTCGACCGCCAGCACCAGGCGCCCGCCGTCGAAACGCGGCAGCGACAGCCCGGACAGCACCGTCCGCAGCCGATCCATGTCGATCCGGCCGTGATTGAGACCGCCGTACATCGCTCCGTGCCCACGACGATGCTCGGGCAGCAGCGTCAAGTCCACCAGGGACTTCACCGCGCCGTCCGCACACAGCACCGCATCGGTCAGCTCGAACAATTCGTCGCGCCGAGCGGTCAGGCACTCGTAGAACTCGCCTCGGAAGCGTGACGTTTCCGCGAACGCTTCCCTCCGGACAGCAACTGGCAGCCAACTCACCCTCACGGCCTTCGTCGTGGTCACGTGCACCTTGGTCGGAGCACAGGATCAGACGAAGGCAGCCCCCACGTCCGGCGAATCCCCAGGTGAGCGACTCAGTATGAGACACCGTTCGAGGCCGGAAGAAAAAGAACAAGCTGAGCCTCGCGACTGCAGTTGGGTACTGAGAGTTGTCACCAAGGGCGCTACCGGATATTGGCCGGTGAGCCAGGGTTGCCACGTCTCGTGGAGCGCCCCGGGCTCACCGGGAGGATCAATTCTGGGCGGCCTGACTCCCGGCCGATGTCACGTCGTGCGCATCACCAATAAGTCCGCATCACGGCCTCAGGCGGATGACCCCTGCGTTTCCACTCCTGAAACAGCGCGGCGACCACCACGACGAAATCCTTGCGTGTCACCGGGTTCGGGTTCTCCACGTCCCCCGAACCCCTGCGCGCCAGCATGTCGCCGATCGGTACGGCGCTCGGCGTGCAGGGACGGATCACTTCGGTGTCCTCACGGAGGAGGACATGACCCTTAGCGCTGTCGTCGATCTCCCAGTCGTAGACGATTCCTCCGTCTGCGACAGGGCCCCGCTTGGTGATGCGCACACTCGCCGCCATCTGCCCCAACTCCTGAAGACTGGTCACCAGTAGGATAGGCCACCTTCCTCATAGGGAGCGTTCTCGTCCCAGGTGAAGCCCGCATCCAGCGTTGCCTGGTGTGCCCTGCGGTAATTCTGGTCTCCGTGGTCCCGCATCCAGGACGACTCGTAGAGCTCGTGGCGCAGAAGGTCAAAGTCACTGCTGTGCGGAACACCGTCCTGTAGCCGCTCCCAGGCTCGCGCGATCCTCGGATTGGCGTCGAATCGCATCATCCCGGCGTCCAGTTGGTGTTTCTCTACGAACAGGTGATTGAAGATCTGGTCGATGTCCGAGGCCGAGAAACCGTGCGGCCCTGCGGTTTGCTTCACCGCTCCCAATTGTGGGTCGGACCGGATCGCGTTGTAAGCGTGATCCGCCCATTCCAATTCGAAGTCGATGTCACCGCGCGGTCTACGGAATGACGAACCGCCGGTCTGCGCCTCCGTCTCGGCCGTGATGGCGTCCTTTTCCCACCCTGTGAGTCCGCCGATGCCGGTGAGGAGGATCTGCTGGGTGAGTTGGTCGGCGGCCGCGTCGTACTGATCGGCGAGCTGGTCACAGCCTTGCTGGCGGAGCATGTCGGCGGCGCGGTAAAGGCGGTAGGCGGGGCGGACGGGGAAGTACTTGTCGAGGAAAGCGCCTGCGCCTCCGTTGCGGCCGGAGACCGCGTCACCGAGGTCACCGATGAAGGTGAAGGGAAGTTCGGCGCCTTCCTTCAGGCCGCTGCCGATCGCTTCGAGGCGGCTGGTGATCGGGTCCCACCAGCTCTGGCCCGAGAGGTCGACGGCATAGGTGGGCCGGTCACCAGCGTAGGCGTAGGCGGAGGTGTACGGATCGGCGGTGCCGGGGTGGATCGGGTCCTGGGCGGTAAAACGGCCGGTGGTGGGGTCGTAGTTGCGGGCGCGGAGGTAGTAACCGGCGGCGTTGGTGGTGGGTTCCTTGTACTGGCCGGTGTAGGTGAAGCGGTTGGTGGGGGGATTGGTGGCGGTGTTCGTCTGGGTGAGCTGGCCGTAGGCGGTGTAGGAGTAGCTGGTCTGGAGGTTGCCGGTGGCGTCGGTGAGATCGGTGACCGAGCCGAGTTGATCGTGGTGGTAGAAGTAGGCGGTGCCGTCGGCGGTCGTCTGGGACTGGATCTGTTCGAGGGGGTTGTCCTGGTAGGCGGCGATGAGGCTGCCGGAGCCGCTGTATTCGGCGGCGGCCTGGGGCAGGCTGTTGTTGGGGTCCCAGAGGGTGGTGCGCAGGAGGCCGGTGCCGGTTTTGGAGGCGGTGGTGCGGTTGCCGTCGGCGTCGTAGCCGTAGGTGTAGGTGGCGCTGGGCGTGGTGAGTGAGGCGAGGCGGTTGTCGGCGTCGTAGGCGTAGGTATTGGTGCCGTCGCCGGTCTGGTTGCCGTTGTCGTCGTAGGTGTAGGTGCGGGTGGTGGCGCCGGTGACGGCGGTGCTCAGCTGTTCGGCCGCGTCGTAGGTGTAGGTGGTGGGTGTGCCGCCGGTGGTGGAGGTGAGGCGGTTGCCTACGCCGTCGTAGGTGTAGGTGGTGGCGGCTGTGGTGTCGGGGCACTGGTCGGCTGCGGTGGCGGAGGTGCAGTCGGTGAGCAGCCGTCCGGCGAGGTCGTAGGTGTAGTACTCGTACGACGTGGGTTTGCCGAGTCGGGTGACGTCCACGCGGGTGGGCTGTCCGGTGTCGTCGAGGGTGAGCTGCCAGTTGGCCAGGGTGGTGGTGCCCTTGACGCTGCCGACGGAGGTCAGGCGGCCGGCGTTGTCGTAGGACCGTTTCTCCGTGTACCCGTTCGCAGCGGGCAACGTCGTGGTGGTGAGGTTGCCAGCCTGGTCATAGGCGTAGGTGACAGCGCCGGCCGGTCCGGTCTGGGAGGTCTGGCGGGAGTCGTCGTCGTAGCCGTACGTCGTCTTCTGCCCCGAGGCCGGGGCGGTGGCGACGGACGCGCCGGTGAGGTGTCCGGCGCCGTCGCCGCGCCACAAGCGGATGTGGCCCGAGGTGTCCGCGGCGACGATGTCGCGGGTGGTGCCGGCGTCGTAGGTGCCTGCAAGCGGCTGGCCGTAGGGGGTCCAGTCGTCGGCCTGGAGGATGTATGTACCGAAGCCGCCGGTGCCGTTGGCAGGGTACAAGCGGAGTTTGTTGTTGGCGGTGTCGCGGGCGAGGAAGTCGGTTTTGCCGTCGCCGTTGAAGTCCCCTTCGGTCAGGGTCATCACGCCCCAGCCGGTGCCGAGGTCGGCGGGTTCGGCCAGGCCGCCGGATCCGTTGCCGTTGTAGCGGTAGAGGTGTCCGGTGGACTTGTCGATCGCCAGCAGGTCCGTCTTGCCGTCGCCGGTGAAGTCGATCGGCAGGATCTGGGTGAAGCCGGTACCGGTGCCGGTGATCGTGGCCCCGGCGGCGAAGGTGGCGTCCGGGCGGCCGAGGTAGGTGCGGATGCCGTTCTTGGCGTCGGTGCGGATCACATCGGTGACGCCGTCGCCGTTCAGGTCCGCGGAGGCCGTCTGGAGCGCGCCCGACCAGTCGAGTGCGGCACCGGCGGTGTAGTCCTGGGCGCGGGAGGTGATGCGGCCGTCGTCGTCGTAGGTGTAGGCGAAGGCGCCCTTGCCCGCCGACGGAGTCACCGATTTCAGCCGGCCGTCGACGTCGTAGCCGTAGGTCCGCGTGCCGGTCCCATCGGTGACGGTCTTGTGCTGTCCGGCAGTGTCGTAGGTGTAGCCGAGAGCCGGGGTGGAGTCGCTGTAGGTCGTCGCCGACGGCAGGTTGCGCGCGTCGAAGGCGGTGGTGGCGGTGATGCCGCGGGCGTCGGTGACGGTTGTGGTGTTGCCGTCCGGGTCATACCCGAACGACTGCTTGCGGCCCAGGGGATCGGTGACGCTCTTCTGCCGTCCGGCGTCGTCGTAGGCGTAGGTGGTGGTGTGCCCGTTGGAATCCTTGCGGGTTGCCAGCGTTCCGGTGACGTCGTAGGTGTAGGTGGTCGCGGCGCCGTCCGGAGCGGTCACCTTCGCGATCCGGCCCAGCTCGTCGTAACCGGTCTTCGAGGCCCGCCCCAGTGAGTCGGTCACCGACGTGACGTGGTTCATCGCGTCGTAGGCGGTGACGGTCTTCTTGCCGAGCGGGTCGGTGACCGTCGTCTGGTTGCCCGACGGGTCGTAGTCGTACGTCGTGGTGTATTTCGTGGGATCTGCTCCGGAGGCGTTGCCCCGGGGATCGACCTCGGTGTGCATACGCCCGTCGGCGTCGGACGTCCAGGAGGTCACGAATCCCAGCGGTGAGGTCTGGCTGGTGCGGTCGCCGTCGGCGTCGTACCCGTACGACGTCACCTTCCCCAGCGGGTCCTTCACCGACTTCAGCCGGTCAGCCGCGTCGTACGTGTACGTCGTCACCTTCCCCAGCGGATCGGTGGTGGTGGCGACGTTGTCGTTGCCGTCGTACGTGGTCTTGGTGACCCGACCGAGCGGATCGGTCACCGACACGACCCGGTTCAAAGCGTCGTAACCGGTCTTGGTGGCGGCTCCGGTCGGATCGGTGACCTGCGTCTGGTTACCGTTGGCGTCATAGGTGTAACTGGTGGTGTACGCCGCCTTGTTGGCGCCTGAGACGTTGCCGCGCGGCGAGACCGTGCTGAGCAACTGCCCGTTCTTGTCGTAGGCGTAGGTCGTGGTGTCGCCGAGGGGATCGGTGACGGAGGCAAGGTTGCCCGCCGTGTCATAGGTGCGGGTGGTGACCTTCCCTGCGGGGTCCGTGCTGGTCAGGACGTTCCCGGCCGGGTCGTAGGTATAGCTGGTCGTGTACCCCTGGGCGTCCTTGACCGAGGTCAGCTGCCCGGCTGCGTTGTAGCCATAGCTGGTGATGTTGCCGAGGGGGTCGGTCACGGACGACAGCAGTCCACGCGGGTCGTAGGCGTACGTGGTGGTGTACGCGGACGGGTCCGCGCCGGAGACGTTCCCCCGCGGGTCGGTCTTGGACAGGATGTGGCCGGCGGCGTCGTAAGTGAAGGTCGTCTTCTCACCCAGCGGCGTGGTGACCGACGTGCGGTTGCCGGCCGCGCCGTACCCGTAGGTCGTCTTCTTGCCCCGCGGGGTGGTGACGGAGTCGAGCGCGCCGAGCGAGGTGTAGGTGTAGCTCACCTTTCCGGCCGGGTCCGTGGCGGTGGCGACCTGGTTGGCGGAGTTGTACGTGTAGGTGGTTTTGTTGCCTCGGCTGTCCGTGTGGGTGGCGACGTTGCCGGCCGCGTCGTACGTCCAGCTCTCGCTGGTGCCCACGGAGGACGGTGCGCTTCGGGTGAGCATGTTCCCGGCGCTGTCGTACGTCATCGTGGTGGTGTTGCCGAGACGGTCGGTGATGTCCACCGGGTGCAGCGACTGGTCGTAGTCGTAGGAGACCTGGTTGCCGTAGGGGTCGACGCTTTCCATCAGCACGTTGCCCGAGTAGACGTCCGACCACACTCCGCCATCGGCATCCGTGGTGTTCGAGGTGCCGCTGCTGCCGTCCCACGTGAAGGTGATCTTCTTGCCGTTCGCGTCCGTCTGGCTGGTCACCCGGCCGTTGGCGTCGTAGCCGTTGACGATCTTTCCGCCCGCCGGGTCCGTCACGGAGGTGAGCCGCTTCGACGCGTCGTATCCGTACGTCGTGGTCTTGCCTGCGGTATCGGTCACCGAGGTCAGCAGCCCGGCCACGTACCCGTACCCCACGGTGGTGGCATCAGGCAGCGTGACCTTGGTCAGCAGCCCGTCCGAACCCACGGTGAACGCCGTGCTGCGGCCTGCGGTATCGGTGACCGAGGCCAGCCGCCCCGAGGCGTAGGAGAGGGCCAGACCGTGACCGCTGGCATCACGTAGTGCCGTGAGCTGGCCGCCGCTGTTGAAGACGCTGGTCGAATGGTCCTGCTCGGTGACGGTGTAGCTGCTTCCGGACACGGACAGTTTCAGGAATGTTCCTGCTGGCGCGGTATACGTGCCATCACTCTGCTTCGCGAAGGCGATGCGCGAGCCGTCCGCGGTGAGCAGCGTGGCGGTGCTCGAGGCGAGCGTCAGTTTCGAGTCGAACGGTGTCGTCCATCCCGGCCCCAGCAGCCCTGCGCCCGTCGAGTCGGAGCGGTAGTAGCGGTCAAGGGACAGCGGCTTGCCCACACCCACCAGGCGCGCGTCGGTGGCCTTCTCGAAGTAGGTGCCGGTGGCGGTGTTCACCGGGTCCGCACGGTGCGACTGCGCATAGCAGGTGCAGATGCCCACCTGCGCGCCCGGGATGTCCGGAGTGTAGAACGCGGTCACCCACGGCGAGTCGGTACCGTTGGCGCTCCACGTCCCGTCAGTGCCCCTGAGGTAGATCTGGGCGAAGTACTGCTGCCCGTCCCGCAACGGTCCGTCGGCACCGTTCGACGCGGCCCAGAAGCACTCGTTCTTGAACTGCGGGTAACCACCGTCGTTGGGCCACCAGTCGTAGCACCACGCAAGATTCGGATCCGACTTACCTACCGGATCATCAGCGGCGCGGGTGATCTCCCTGGCCACGACGGTGGTACCCGAGGAGTCCCGGACCAGCAGCAGCACCTCGGAATAGTTTGCGGCACTGGTGCCGGCCGCAAACTGCAAGTGGCCTCCGATGTCCACGGTGCCCGGATATGCCACCGCAGTGGAACTGACCCAAGCCGGATCCGGCGGGACCGCGGCCGGGGAACGCGGCGTCACCGCCGGTGCGTGTGACGGCCGCTCAGCGGAGTGCGGTACGGGCTTGTCCGACGCCGAGTGGTGACGTGCACGCACGAAAGCACCAGCAGGCGACAGCCGAAGGCGCTCCTTCGCCACTTGGGCACGCCGCGCGGCCGAGGTCATCGCCTTCGGCGGCTTGGGAAGGTCAGCCGCTGTCCTCGGCTTCACGGCAGAAGAGGTGAGCGATGCGGCGGCCTTGTCCGGAAGGGCCCATGACGGTGCCACACCAGCGATGGCGACCAGCACCAGAGTCACGACCGTGACGACGAATCTTCGTGCCCCTACACGCATAGTGGGTCCCCCCCGTGGCCACACCAGGAAAAGTACGACTGGGGGATCTTCGGCTGGTGGGACAGCAGAGAAACCTGCGTCCAGTGGGTTGGCTGAAAGCCGTGGGACAGTTGCGAGAGCACACTGCATAACGCATGACCAGACAGACCGATCAGAGCACCCAGCCAAAAAGTGGCGTGAACTTGTCAGAGGGCCGTGCTCCGCGGCGGTCCTGTCGGACGGGTGACCGCTGGCCATGGCCGGCAGGCAGGCACGCACGCTTCCGCTCGGCACGGGAGTCGGATGCTGTCCCTTGGCCGGGACGATCGTGACATCGCAGGCAACCGGGCGCGCAGCTCGGCCTGGTGCCGCCCAGGAGATCCGACCACAATCACCCGGCAGGTCCGGTGCATCACACGGTCGAGCTCAGCCGGGTTGCCCGTGGCGAACACGTCCAGCACGGCATCGACCTGAGCCGTCCCGGCCCCTATACGGCCCCTGGGTCATGGCAACGGCCCTCCAGGGCGGTCACCCGGAGGGTGAGCGACAACCTCGATCACTGGCTCCGCTGCAGATCGGAGGGGTTACAGCTTCCCCGAGTGTCGCCGCACCCCAAACCCATGAGTCGTCCGTCACTCGGCCACCCAGCTGCGGGCAGCCTGTGGTCCGAGCAGCGAACGGGGTACGTCAGTAACCCTCGGCTCACATGCCCGCCGAAACCGTGAGGCAGTGGGGGCGACTCCCTGGTGCGATCGGGGGCCGTTTTCAGTACGGGCCCGTTTCTCCCCCACGCCGACCGGCCACGTCGCCAACGGCACGACCCAGGCGAGCCCAGTCGCCACCACACCGCGCCTACCCTGCTGCACCCCCGGGCAGAGTGGACGGCTCGGCACCGGAGCGACCCCTTCCGGTTTACTCGCGTCCAGCCAGCGTCCAGAATCCAGTGACCCAGGAGCCGTATAGCGCCAGTTCAACCGCTACAAACTGGAACATCCCTGCAGGTCAGGGGGATTCGCGCCCTCGACACCGGCAACGAGGCCGAACTCACGAGCAGCGGATTCAGTCCGTTCAGGCGAAGTTGACGCTCCGACAGGACAAAATGAACGTTTCCGCAGTTCAGAAGCCTGCACAGGTGGGGCGGGTGGGACTCGAACCCACGGCCGACGGATATGAGTCCTTTGAGGATCTTGGCGGCTCTTGTCGATCAATGCTCATCTTGGCCGTTTTCCCAGCTCAGACGCGGTTTGGCGCCTCAGTCCTTCTCGGCCCTTGTCGGTCTTTTCCGATCCTTGTGTCCAACCTGCGTCCAGAACGCGTTCCCGGAGGGACAGGCTCTGCCGGGTATCGAGACGATCACCCAGCTCGGGGGCATGTCTTCAGCTCGCCCGCAGCGGATTCACCTTCCCGTGCGCGCAAATGCGGCCCTGAGCCAATCCGGAAAGCCGGCCCGGGCTCAGGAGCACGACGTACGTGATCAGGCGTACGCGTCGAACTCTGCGATCGACCACCAGTGGTCGGCGCTACCGGTGTTGGCCAGCTTGACGTAGCCCGCCGTCTGCGTCGCGAACGAACCACCTCGACCGGCCACCCCGACGCTATGGAAGCGACCTTCGCGTGTCGGAGGCCGCCCTGCTCGTCGACGCGCCGCGCCGTCGAGGGCGAATGCGTCATCGCGGCCGGGGGTGACACGCTTGCTCCACGCGCCCGATCTGTTACACCGGTTCAGACGCGGATGCCCCGGGCGCGTCGTCCGGACAGGCATCCGTCGCAGGAACCTTCGTGCTCCCCAGGCAGCGGGACAGCCTTAGACATCGTCTCATTTGGCGAGTCGGCGGTAGCAAATGAGGGTGCAGGCGATGGCGGCGA
>NZ_JBHVYZ010000118.1:0-11747 GCF_042880295.1 Streptomyces sp. NPDC058307 | reverse complement strand
TCATCATCACCCCGCTGTACCGCATGTACCTGCTCATCGACCTGCCCGGCATCACGACGAGCGGCAAGCTCTACGACTCCGCGCTCGGCCTGGTCCTCATCCACGTGGCGTTCCAGTCCGGCTTCTGCGCCTTCGTGCTCGCCAACTACATGCGCTCGCTCCCGCACGAACTGACCGAGGCCGCCCTCGTGGACGGCGCCTCCGTCTGGCGCCTCTACTGGCAGATCGTGCTGCCGCTGTGCAAGCCCGCGATGGCGGCTCTGGCGACGTTGCTGTCCATCTGGATCTACAACGACTTCTTCTGGGCGCTGGTCCTGATCTCCACCGGCGACAACATGCCGATCACCTCGGCCCTGAACAACCTGTCCGGCCAGTACTTCACCGACCCCAACCTGGTAGCCGCCGGCGCCCTGCTCACCGCGATCCCCACCCTGATCGTCTACTTCGCGCTGCAGCGGCAGTTCGTCAGCGGCCTCACGCTGGGCGCCAACAAGGGCTGACCCAGGCCCACTTGCCCCTCCCTTACCTCCCCTACACCCCACCCCGGAGCACCCCCAGTGAGTACCTCACGCCGTCTTCGCATTCCTGGAATCGCCTACGGGGGTGACTACAACCCCGAGCAGTGGCCCGAGGAGGTATGGGCCGAGGACATGCGCCTCATGCGCGAGGCCGGGGTGACCATGGTCAGCGTCGGCATCTTCTCCTGGGCCCTGCTCGAACCGGCCGAGGGCGTCTACGACTTCACCCGCATGGACAAGATCCTCGACCTGCTCCAGGAGAACGGCATCGCCGCCGACCTGGCGACCCCGACGGCGGCACCGCCGGCCTGGTTCTTCCACACGTACCCGGAAGCGCTGCCGGTCGACCGGGACGGCAGGAGACTGTCGTACGGCAGCCGCCAGACGTTCTGCCCCAGCAGCCCGGCCTACCGCCGAGCGGCACTGCGTGTCGCCGGGGCGCTCGCCGAGCGCTACGCCGACCACCCGGCCGTCGCCCTGTGGCACGTGCACAACGAGTACGGCTGCCACAACGACGCCTGCTACTGCGACACCAGCGCCGCCGCCTTCCGCACCTGGCTGCGGGCCCGCTACGGCGACGACCTGGACGCCCTCAACCACGCCTGGTGCACCACGTTCTGGAGCCAGTGGTACTACACGTGGGACCAGATCCTGCCGCCCCGCACCACCGCGGCTCCCCCGAACCCCACCCACCAGCTCGACTGGCGCCGCTTCTGCTCCGACGAACTGCTCTCCCTGTGCACCGCCGAGCGCGACGTACTGCGCCGGGCCGCCCCGGGCACCCCCGCGACCACCAACTTCCTGGTCCTGCGCACCATCGACGCCCTCGACTACTGGCGCTGGGCACCGGAGCTGGACATCCTCTCCAACGACCACTACCTGCTGTCCGACGACGCGGAGGCCGAGGTCGACATCGCGCTTCACGGCGACCTGATGCGTTCGCTCGCGGGCGGACCGTGGTTCCTCATGGAGCACTCGACCGGCGCCGTCAACTGGCAGCCCGTCAACCGGGCCAAGGGACCCGGAGAGATGCGCCGCAACGCACTCGCGCACGTGGCGCACGGTGCCGACGGCATCGCGTTCTTCCAGTGGCGGGCGGCGAGGGCGGGGGCCGAGCAGTGGCACTCGGCGATGCTCCCGCACGCCGGCACCGACAGCCAGATCTGGCGGGACGTCGTCCAACTCGGCGCGGACCTGCGGGCATTGGCCGAGGTACGGGAGTCCACCAGCACGGCGCAGGTGGCGATCGTGTGGGACTGGAACGCCCGCTGGGCACTGGAACTGCCCTCCCAGCCCAGCGGCGAGCTGCGCTACCAGGACCTGGTGCGGGACTGGTACACCCCCCTGTGGCGGGCCGGGGTCGCCGTCGACTTCGTACGCCCCGACGACCCCGGACTCGACCGCTACAAGCTCGTCCTGGCACCCTCGCTGTACCTGGTCACCGAGGCAGCCGCGGCGAACCTCGCCCGGTTCGCCGAAGGCGGGGGCACACTGGCCGTCGGCTTCCACAGCGGCATGGTCGACGAGAACACCCACGTGTACCTGGGCGGCTACCCCGGCGCCTTCCGCGACGTCCTCGGCGTGGTCACCGACGAGCTCTTCCCCCTGCTGCCGGGCGAGACGGTAGGCCTGACCGGCGACGTGGCGTCGGGAGCCACGGCCGACCTGTGGTCGGAACGCATCCGGCTCACCGGCGCACAGGCCGTCGCCTCCCACGCCGACGGCCCCCTGGCCGGCCACCCCGCCGTCACCCGCCACCGGCACGGCGACGGCACCGCCTGGTATCTGGGCACCCACCCCGACCAGGACACCCTCGCCGCCCTGCTCGACCGCATCCGCCAGGACGCCGGCGTCACACCGGAGCACCAGGCGCCCACCGGGATCGAGGTCGTCCGGCGCCGGGGCGCGGAGGCCGACTTCCTGTTCCTCATCGACCACACCGGAAAGGGCGCCGAAGCACCTGCCGAAGGCGTCGAACTCCTCACCGGCACACCGGTCACCGGAACCGTCACCGTCCCACCGGGAGGCGTCGCCGTGGTCCGCGAGCCCCGCTGATCCACCTGCTCCGGTAGGCAGAGTGCATCAGTGCCCACTGCGCCATGAGCAGGCCGGCGTTCCTGCGACCGGTACGGGAATGCCCAGTACCGCGCCCGAGGCCGCGGTCGGGTTCTGCACTCCGTAACGAGCCGTGGTGACGTAGAGACGGTTGCCGTCGGGGTGCAGGCACACCGAGGTGGGGTGGGGAGCGGGCACGGTCAGGCTGTGGAGCAGGTGACCGTCGGGGTGGTAGCGGCGGACCGTCCCGGCACCCCACATCGCGACCCACAGACAGCCCTCCGTGTCGACGGTCATCCCGTCGGGGCTGCCTTCGCCGTCGCGCAGTCGGGCGAAGGTCTCAGGGCCGGCGACGAGGTCTCCGGAGAGGGGGTCGACCCGGCAGCGGAGGATGGTGCCGACGGCCGTGTCGGCGAGGTACAGGGTCGTGCCGTCGGCGGTGAAGGCCGGGCCGTTGGCGATGGTCAGGCCGTCGAGGACACGTACCACCGTGCCGTCGGGGTCCGTTCGGTAGAGCGAGCCCGCGCCGGGGGTGCCGTCGTAGGCCATGCTGCCGGCCCAGAAACGCCCCGCGGGGTCGGCGACGCCGTCGTTCATCCGGCTGGGGACGGGGGTGCGGTCCTCGGGGCGGTCCAGCCAGTCCAGTGCGCCGTCGGCGGTGAGGAGCGCGATGCCCGTGCCCGCGGCGGCGATCCACCACCCGGGCCGGTCCGCCACCGGCGCGACGGCACCCAACGGCACGTCGAGCCGGGCCAGTTGGAGCGGGGTCACCGGGTCGGTGGCGTCGCGGAGTTCGAAGAGCCGGCCGCTGAGGATGTCGACGTACACGTACCGGCCGTCGATCCAGCGGCCGCCTTCGGCGAGTTCGTACGCGCCGTCCACGACGACCGCCGTCCGTGCTGATGCAGATGTCATGATCGGTTCTCCGGGTCAGCGGATGGTCGTGCCGTCGGGTTCGTCGAACAGTCCGAGTTCGTCCCGTGTGGGAAGGCCCTCCCAGTCACCCCGGGTCGCGACGGCGAAGGCCGCGGTGGTGACCGCCCGGTGCAGCCGGGCGGGGATGTCCGTGCCGTCCAGGAGGCCGGAGAGGTATCCGGCCACGAAGGCGTCGCCCGCGCCGACCAGGTCGACGGCGTCAACTTCCCGCGCGGCACGGTCGGTTGCGCCGTCGGCGGTGAAGACGGTCGCGCCGCGGGCGCCCCGCTTGACGACCACCTCGGTGACACCTGCCGCCAGCACGCCGCGCACGGCCTCGGTCTCCCCCGCACCGGGCACGTCCTGCACCAGCGGCAGCTCGTCCTCGGAGGCGATGAGCAGGTCCGTATGGTCCAGGATCGGTCGCAGTGCGGTGCGGGCGCGGTCGGACGTCCACAGCCGTGAGCGGTAGTTGACGTCGAGGCATACGGTGACACCGCTCTCGCGGGCGGTCTTGGCGGCGGCCAGGACCGCCTCGGCCGCCGACGCACCGAGCGCCGGCGTGATGCCGGTCAGGTGCAGCACGCGGGTCCCGGGAGTCAGCGCGGAGAGTACGTCGTCCGGTGCGACTGCCGAACCGGCGGAACCCGCGCGGTAGTAACTGACGCGGGTCAGCGTTCCCAGGCGAGGTTCGGTCAGCAGCAGTCCGGTGGGCCGCCCGGTGTCGTCGGTGACCGCGTGGTCGGTGTCGACGCCCTCGGCGCGCAGCGTGCGCAGGACCAGCGCGCCGAGTTCGTCCGCGCCGACCCGACCGGCCCAGCGCACCCGGTGGCCTAGCCGGGCGAGGCCGATCGCGACATTGGACTCGGCCCCGGCGACGGACAGGCCGAGGCTGCCGCCCAGGCGCAGCGCACCGTGGGCCCGGAGCGCCGCCATCGTCTCGCCGAAGGTCACGACTTCGGGTGGCGTCACGGCGTCTCCCCGGCGGCCGTCTTACGGAACTCGGCCGCGCGGGCGCGCAGTTGCCCCAGGTCACCGCCGTCGGTCGCATCCCCGACGAGCGGTGAGCCGACGCCGACGGCCAGAGCGCCCCGGTCGAGGTAGTCGCGTGCGGCCTGCGCGTCCACTCCGCCGACGGGTACGAAGGGCACCTCGGGGAACGGGTCGCGCAGAGCCTTCAGATAGCCGGGGCCGCCCAGGGAGCCGGGGAAGAGCTTGATCGCGTCGGCGCCGTGCGCGAGGGCGGCTTCGATCTCGGTCGGCGTCAGGGCGCCCATCAGCACGGGTACGCCGTAGTGCTCCAGTCCGTCGACCAGTGCGGGGGTGACGAGGAAGGAGGCGCCCGCGTCGACCGCGCGGGCGGCGTCCTGGGCCGAGCGCACGGTTCCGGCGCCGAGCAGCGCGTCCGGGCCGAGTTCGGCGCGGGCCTGCCTGATGACGGTCAGGGCGTCGGCGGTGGTCAGTGAGACCTCGACGGCCGAGATGCCCTCCTCCACGAGGGTGCGTACGGTGCTCAGGGCGGCGGCGGGATTTTTGCCTCGCACGATCGCCAACAGACGGTGGGCGCCGAGCGATTCCACCAGGTTCATGGGAGCGGGTTCTCCTTGCGGGTTCGGTGTGCGGGCGGTCACCATTCGGTGAACGCCCCGTCGGCGCCCCGCCATACGGGGTTGCGCCAGCGGTGGCCGGTCTCGGCGGCGTGGCGTACCACCTTCTCGTCGATCTCGACGCCGAGGCCCGGGCGGGTGGAGGCGACGGCGTACCCGTCCTGGAACCGGAAGGGTTCGGTGTCCATCACGTACTCCAGCAAGTCGGCCTGCTGGTTGTAGTGGATGCCCATGCTCTGTTCCTGGATGAGGAAATTCGGCACCGAGAAGGCGATCTGGAGACTGGCGGCCAGGGCGATCGGGCCGAGGGGGCAGTGGGGCGCCATCGTGACGTCGTACGTCTCGGCCATGGCCGCGATGCGGCGCACCTCGGAGATACCGCCGGCGTGCGACAGGTCGGGCTGGGCCACGGCGATGCCGCTGGCCATGACCTCGCGGAAGTCCCAACGGGAGTACAGGCGTTCGCCGGTGGCGAGCGGGATGCTCGTGGACTCCACCAGACTGCGCAGGTTCCCCGAGTGTTCCGGTGCGACGGGTTCCTCGACGAACAGCGGGTGCAGTGGCTCCAGTTGGGGCAGCAGCCGGCGTGACATGGCGGTGGACGCCCGGCCGTGGAAGTCGACCGCGATGTCCCGCTCGTCGCCCAGCACCTCACGGACGGCGGCGACGCGTGCGACGACCTCGGCGGTGCGGGCCGGGGTGTCGATCGGGGCGAGTTCGGCCGAGCCGTTCATCTTGACGGCGGTGAAGCCGGCCTTCATCTGCTCCTCGGCCAGCTCCGCCACCTCGCTGGGCCGGTCCCCGCCGATCCAGGCGTACATCCGGACGCGGTCGCGTACGGGGCCGCCGAGGAGGCGGTGCACCGGGACACCGTAGGTCTTGCCGGCGATGTCCCACAGGGCCTGGTCGATGCCGGCGACCGCGCTGGAGAGGATGGGGCCGCCGCGGTAGAAGCCGCCCTTGGTGAGCACCTGCCAGTGGTCCTCGATGCGCAGCGGGTCCCGGCCGACGAGGTAGTCGGCGAGTTCGTGGACTGCGGCGCGTACGGTGTCGGCGCGGCCCTCGATGACGGGTTCGCCCCAGCCGGTGACGCCCTCGTCGGTGGCGATGCGCAGGAACAGCCAGCGCGGAGCCACCAGGTACGTCTCAAGTCCGGTTATCTTCAAGGAAGTTCCTTCGGCGGGTCGGTCGCCCGGACGGCCGCCAGGTCGTCGGAGGCCTGTGCCAGGAGGGATTCGACGGCGGCCACGGCGGCGTCGGAGTCACCCGCTGCGACCGCGTCCAGCAGTTCCTGGTGCACGGGGATGGAGTCGGAGAAGTGCCGGGCGCCGTGCACGATCCGGTCGCGTACCCGCAGGCCGGCCTCGATGACGACCTCCATCCGGCTGAGCAGTTCGTTGTGGGCGGCGTCCAGCAGGGCTCGATGGAAGGCAAGGTCCGCTTCGACCATCGCGTCCGCGTCCGTCCCCGCCGCCGCCATCGCGTCCAGCGCCTGCCGCATCGCCTCGAGGTCGGAGGTGGTGCGGCGAGCCGCCGCGAACCGGGCTCCCGCAGGCTCCACGATCGCGCGGACCTCGGCGAGGTCCTCCAGGAAGCCGTCGGTCGGAGCGCTGCTGCCCTGCCAGCGCAGCAGGTCACTGTCGAGCAGGTTCCAGTCGGCGCGGGGCCGGATGGTCGTGCCGCGTTTCTGCTTCGACTCGAGCAGGCCCTTGGAGGCCAGCACGCGCATGGCCTCGCGGACCACGGTCTTGCTGACGCCGAGTTCCGTCTCGAACCTGACCGGGTCCACCACGGAGCCCGGGGGGTAGTCGCCGCGGATGATGCGTCGGCCCAGTTCCTCCACGGCCTGGCCGTGCAGCCCCTTGGGGGGATGGGTCACCACGTTCTCCGTTTCCGTATCGGCCCACAAGCGGTGTGTGCGTCGCTCACGAGGACTCCTTCATGACGCTCCATCCTCCATCGACCACGAGGCTGGCGCCGGTCACATAGGAGGCATCCTCCGATGCCAGGAAGGCGACGGCGGCCGCCACCTCCTCCGGCTGTCCGAACCGCCGAGCCGCCGTGGCCGCGACACTGCGCTCGCGGTCGGGCTCCGGGATGCCGTCCCACGCGGCGGTCAGGATGGGGCCCGGCAGCACCGTGTTGACCCGGATGTCAGGACCGTACTCGACGGCCAACTGCCGTCCCAGTGAGCACAGTGCGCCCTTCGCGGCGGCGTAGGCGGCGTGGCCCGGCAGCCCGATGACGGCGTGCACCGAGGAGGTCAGCACGACAGCGCCCCGGGCCTCGCGCAGCATGGCCGCGAAGGTCTTCATCGCCCGCCAGGCGGGCTTGAGGAGCACGGCCATCTGACCGTCCCACTCGGCCTCGCTCAGCTCGTGGGCGGGCTTTTTGAGCTGGGCGAAGGCGTTGCTGTGCAGCACGTCCAGCCGTCCGTGGTGCTCCTGTACGTGGCGGGCCAGGTTCTCCCAGTCGTCGGCCGACGTCACGTCGCAGCGTACGTACTCCGCGCGGCCCCCGCTGTCCGCGATGCCCGCCGCGACCACCTTGCCGGCTGAGTCGTCCACGTCCGTGACCACGACCACCGCCCCCTCGGCCGCGAGCCGGTGAGCCGTGGCCGCGCCGATCCCGTGGGCGGCGCCGGTGATCACCGCCACGCGTCCGCTCATCCTGCGGCATTCCGTCATCGCGTGTGTCTCCCCTCGTGGCTGTCTACCCACCCACCATAGCTGTTTCAATTAATTATGAATATATCTTGACGGGGCGGTGACACCACTCCGAAACTGACCGGCATGCGTCAGGCACCTTCAGTACGAAGCTAGGAAGGACCTCCTCCCCATGAGCCGCACCACACCCCGCCGCCGAAGCCGGGGCGCACTCGCAGTGACCCTTGCCGCCGCCTCCCTGCTGATCTCCGCCTGCGGAGGTTCGACCGGTTCGAAGGACCCCGCGGTCCAGAAACCTGTCAAGCCCGGCCAGAAGGTCGACCTGCGCTTCTGGTCGTGGGTCCCGGGTGTCGACAAGGCCGTCGACAAGTGGAACGCCACCCACCCGGACATCCACGTCAAACTGGAGAAGATCCCGTCGGGCAGCAGCGGCGGCTACGCCAAGATGCGCGCCGCCCTCAAGAGCGGCAACGCGCCCGACCTGGCGCAGGTGGAATACCAGGAGATCCCCTCGTTCCTGCTGGAGAACGGCCTGGTGAACCTGTCCCAGTACGGCGCGGACAAGGACCGGTCGAAGTTCGTGGACTGGCAGTGGCAGCAGGGGGTCTTCGACTCGAAGGTCTACGCGATCCCCCAGGCGTCCGGTCCGATGGGCCTGTTCTACCGCTCCGACCTGTTCAAGAAGTGGGGCATCACACCGCCCGCCACCTGGGACGAGTTCGCCCAGGCCGCGCAGAAGATCCACGACGCGGACCCGAAGGCCTACATCAGCACCTTCCCGGCCGGCAACTCCGCCTGGTTCACCGCGCTCGCATGGCAGGCCGGCGCCAAGTGGTTCGGCGTGAATGGCGACACCTGGTCGGTGAACATCAACTCGCCGCAGACCCTCAAGGTCGCCGCCTTCTGGGACGACCTGCGCAGCAAGAAGGTGATCAAGACCGAACCCGACTTCGCCAACGGCTGGTACAAGGACCTGCAGAGCGGTGGCATCACCTCCTGGGTCAGCGCCCAGTGGGGCGACGCCATCATCAGCGGAAACGCTCCCAAGACCACCGGCAAATGGGCGGTCGCACCCATGCCGCAGTGGACGAAGGGCGCGAACGCGTCCGCGAACTGGGGCGGTTCCTCCACGGCTGTCCTCAAGGGCGCGGGGCACATCCCCGAGGCCCTGAAGTTCGCCGAATGGCTCAACACCGACCCCGCGAGCGTCGACCTGCTGCTGCAGGGCGGATACGGCTGGCCCGCGGCGGACGACGCGTACAAGGGCTCCTCCCTTGACAAGCCGTCCTCGTTCTTCGGAGGCCAGAAGTACAACGAGGTCTTCGCGGAGGCGGACAAGAGCATCGACAACTCGTGGAAGTGGATACCGACGATCGACGCCACCTACCAGCACCTCAACGACGGCTTCCAGGCCGCCCTGGCCGGCAAGGGCACGTTCGTCTCCGCGGTCCAGCAGGCGCAGAAGCAGACCGTCGAGGACCTGAAGCGGAAGGGACTGAAGGTTTCCACCGGCCAGTGACCGCCTCCGGAGGGCGCGACACGGCCGCCGCCGTTCTCCCCTCCGGACTCCAGAAAGAACCCTCATGCCCACCCGAGCGCCCCGCCGCCACAGAAATCTGACGCCCGTCGTCTTCGTCGCGCCGTTCCTCCTGCTGTTCCTACTGACCTTCGCCCTCCCCATCGGCTACGCCGTCTACCAGAGCGTCATGGATGTCGAGCACACCGGAGCCCTGGGGCTCGGCGGCAGCCGTACCGTCTTCGTGGGGCTCGGCAACTACGCCGACGCGTTGTCCGATCACGCCTTTGTGCGCAGCATCGGTCGGGTCCTGCTGTTCGCGGCCGTCCAGGTACCGGTGATGGTCGCGTTGTCCGCCGGGCTCGCGCTGCTGCTGGACAGCGCCTCGGCCAGAGGCGTGCGGTTCTTCCGCGCCGCCTTCTTCCTGCCCTACGGCGTTCCGGGGGTCATCGCGTCCATCCTGTGGGGCTTCCTGTACGTGCCGGGAGTCAGCCCTCTCGTGGACGGCATGGGCCAACTGGGGCTGTCGGTCGACCTGCTGGGCGGAAACACGGTTCTGTGGTCCATCGCGAACATCGTCACGTGGGAGTTCGCCGGCTACAACGTCCTGGTTCTGGTCGCCCAGTTGCGTACCATCCCCGCGGAGCTGTACGAGGCCGCCCGCATCGACGGCGCCAGCGCGTGGCACACGGTCCGCCACGTCAAACTGCCGCTGCTGCGCCCGGCGCTGATCCTCACCACGGTCTTCACCATCATCGGCACGCTGCAACTGTTCGCCGAACCGCTGGTGCTCAAGCCCGTCTCCTCGAGTATCGACAGCGCCTACACCCCCAACCTCAGCGCCTACAACGAGGCGTTCACCAACGACAACTACCACCTCGCCGCTGCCGAGGCAGTGCTGCTCGCCCTCGCCGCGTTCGCGCTCTCCTTCGGTTTCCTGCGGCTGATCAACAAGAGAGGTGGGGACGCGTGAGTCTCCAGACACCGGCCCGCACGGTCCCGCCGCGGGGCGGGACGCCGGCCTCCGACGACGGCACGAGGCCGCGTAGCGGCATCACCGGGGTCACCGCGCGCAGTCGCATCCTGGTCACCGGCCTGCTGGTGGCGGCCGCCGGGTACTTCCTGCTCCCGGTGTACTGGCTGGTCGTGGCGTCCACCAAGTCCACCGGCGACCTGTTCGGCAGCTTCGGGCTGTGGTTCTCCCATCCCCGGTTCCTGAGCAATCTGCGCCAGGTGGTCACCTACGACCATGCGATCTACCTGCGCTGGGCCGCCAACAGCCTGCTGTACGCGGGTGTGGGCGCGGGCGTGGCGACGCTGCTGGCCGCGATGTCCGGCTACGCGCTGGCCAAGTTCTCCTTCGCCGGCCGCGACACGATCTTCAACATCGTGCTGGGTGGCGTCCTGATCCCTGCCACGGCGCTGGCGCTGCCCATGTACCTGCTGTTCAGCAAGGCAGGCCTGGCCAACACCTACTGGGCCGTGCTGCTGCCGAGCTTCGTCAGTCCCTTCGGCGTGTACCTGTGCCGGATCTACGCGGCGGCATCCATACCGGACGAGCTGCTCGAGGCGGCCCGCATCGACGGCGCGGGAGAGATCCGCATCTTCACGGTCGTCGTTCTGCGCATCATGACCCCCGCCCTGGTGACGATCTTCCTCTTCCAGTTCGTGGGCATCTGGAACAACTACTTCCTGCCGCTGGTCATGCTGTCCGACTCCAAGCTGTACCCCATCACGCTCGGTCTGACGTCGTGGCAGTCCTTCGCCGACCGTCAACCGCAGCTCTACCAGCTGACCGTCGGGGGCGCCTTCGTCTCCGTCGTCCCTCTGATGATCGCCATGGTCGCCCTGCAGCGCTTCTGGCGCAGCGGTCTGACCGAGGGCAGCGTCAAGGGCTGACGCCGCCGGAGCGGACGGCCCTGCCCCTCGCGGCGGACGGACCCGCCGTACGGAATCCGGGCTTGAGCCGATGTCGAGAGAGCGACCTGCGCGGTTTCGTGGTGCTGCCCGAGCGGC
This sequence comes from Streptomyces sp. NPDC058307, assembly GCF_042880295.1. Taxonomy (NCBI): domain Bacteria; kingdom Bacillati; phylum Actinomycetota; class Actinomycetes; order Kitasatosporales; family Streptomycetaceae; genus Streptomyces; species Streptomyces sp. NPDC058307. Next base: position 454 of record NZ_JBHVYZ010000118.1, on the reverse strand, counting down.
GGATCGTCGCCTCTTCGCCCGCGTGGTCGGCCGGTGGTAGGCGTCGGCGACGTGCCACAGCAGGACCTGGGCGGCGCTGCGGTCGCCGGTGTCCGCCGGCGGTGGCCATCACGCCCAGCGGCAGACAGATCGTGTCGTCGGGAAGAAGGACGTGGACCGGCGGCCGAGGTCACGTCGCAGCGAGTTCAGGCCGCCGGCGGAGACGGAGAGCGTCGGCATCCGCCGTGCACCGCTTCCGCGGGCGGGAGTTCTTCTTGGCGGTGCCCGCCGGCGTGCTGCTGCCCGGCACCGCGCTTTGACACTCCCCCTGTACCCGGCAGTGTCCGAGGCCGAGAGTTCGACGGCGGAAGGGGGGAGGGGCGGTCCGCCCCGCCCCCCCGCCCCCGGTGCGCGCGGACGCGCCGCCCGGCACCGCCGGCGTCCCGAACCCGGCGTAGACCAGCGTGGGCCGCAC
>NZ_JBHVYZ010000117.1:1054-12154 GCF_042880295.1 Streptomyces sp. NPDC058307 | reverse complement strand
ACATGACTAGGGATGACTATGAATGACTAGAAAATCTGTAGCAGCTTTCACCCCCTCACGCGTCCGACCGGGCCGTGGCCAGCAACTCCTCCGCATGCGCCCGGGCCGTCTCCGAGTCCTCCTGCCCGGCGAGCATCCGGGACAGTTCCCGAATCCGCTCCTCGCCCTCCAGCACCTTCACACCGGACCGGGTGACGGACCCGTCGTTCGTCTTCTCGACCAGCAACTGCCGGTCGGCGAAGGCCGCGACCTGCGGCAGGTGGGTCACCACCACGACCTGCGCGGTCTTCGCGAGCCGCGCGAGGCGCCGCCCGATCTCGACCGCCGCCTTGCCGCCGACACCCGCGTCGACCTCGTCGAAGAGGTACGTCGGCACCGGGTCGGTCCCGGCGAAGACGACCTCGACGGCCAGCATCACGCGCGAGAGCTCACCACCGGACGCGCCCTTGGCGATGGGCCGCGGCGGAGCGCCCGGGTGCGGGGCGAGCAGCAGCTCGACCTCGTCGGCGCCGGCCGGCCCGTACGCGACCGCGCGCCCGCCGACCTCCACGCCGTCCGGGTCCTCGGTCTGCCGGATGGCGAAGGACACGCGCGCGTGGGGCATCGCCAGCGACGCCAGCTCTGCCGTCACCGCCGCCGCAAACCTCTCCGCGGCATCGGTGCGCGCATCTGTCAGGGCCTGCGCCAACCCGCCCAGTTCGGCCCTGAGCGCGTCCCGCTCGGCGGTCAGCTCGTCGATCCGCTCGTCGTCACCGTCCAGTTCGGTCAGTCGTGCGGCACTGCGCTCGGCCCACGTGAGCACGGCGGCCACGTCCTCGCCGTACTTCCGCGTCAGCGCGGTGAGCGCGGCCCGCCGCTCCTCGACGGCCGACAGGCGCAGCGGATCGGCGTCCAGGTCGTCGGCGTACCCCGCGAGCTCCCCGGCCACATCGCCCAGCAGGATGCCGATCTCCCCGATCCGGTCGGCGAGCGCCGACAGGGCCGGGTCGTGCGACCGTACGGCTTCCAGAGCCCGCTGAGCGCCCGCCACGAGCGTCGCGGCGTCGATGCCCTCGGGATCCTCGGGGTTCCCGGCGAGGGCCGCATGAGCGGCCGTGGCGGCTGACGACAGCGCCTCGGCGTGCCCGAGTCGCTCGGCCTCCTCGGCCAGCTCGACGTCCTCTCCTGCCCGAGGCTCCACGCCGGCGATCTCGTCGAGCCCGTACCGCAGCATGTCGGCTTCCTGGGCCCGCTCACGCGCACGCGTGACGATCTCGTCCAGTTCGACGGAGACGGCCCGCAGCCGACGGTAGGCCTCGGTGTACTTGGCCAGCGGCACGGCGACGGCGTCACCCGCGTACCGGTCGAGCGCCTGCCGCTGTCGGTTCAGCTTGAGCAGCCCCTGCTGGTCGGTCTGCCCGTGGACGGCGACCAGCTCGTCGGCGAGCTCGGCGAGCACCCCCACGGGCACCGACCGGCCCCCCAGATGCGCCCGGGACCGCCCTTCGGCGGAAACGGTACGGCTGATCAACAGCGCCCCGTCGTCGAGCTCCGCCCCCGCCTCCTCGGCCCGTACGACGACGGAGTCGCCCGGGGACACGGTGATCCGCCCCTCCACGACCGCCTTCTCGGCACCGATCCGCACGAGCGCCGCGTCGGCCCGCCCACCGAGCAGCAGCCCCAGGCTGGTGACCACCATGGTCTTGCCCGCACCGGTCTCACCGGTGACAGCGGTGAACCCGGGTGACAGCTCGACGACGGCGTCATCGATGACTCCGAGGGACCGTATCCGCATCTCTTCCAGCACGGTGAAGACCTTACGAGGTCCGGGTGGCTATGTGCGAGGCACCCTGTCACCCAGGGGAGGGAAGCGCCCTGCGGGGGCGCGGGGCTGTATCGATTTGCGGCTCCGCCGCGTGGGCACGATCAGTCACAGACGGCGGCGAGTCGCACAACTCTCCCGAGCCGCCACCCCCTACAGAGCGCTAATGCGGCGCACCCCGCCATCCAGAGACCGGCAACGCGAACTTCGCCACAAGCCGGTCGGTGAAGGACGCATGGTGCAGCCGAGCCAACCGCACCGGCACAGCCCCCCGCCGCACCTCCACCCGCGCCCCCGGCGGCAACTCGAAGGTCCGCCGCCCGTCGCACCACAGCACACCCGGCGGAATATGCGGCAGCAGCTCCACGGCCAGCACCGAGTTCGGCGAGGTCACCAGCGGCTTCGCGAACAGCGCGTGCGCGGAGATCGGCACCATCAGCAGCGCCTCCACCTCGGGCCACACCACGGGACCGCCCGCGGAGAACGCGTACGCCGTGGACCCGGTGGGCGTGGACAGCACGATCCCGTCGCACCCGAACCCCGTCACCGGCCGCCCGTCGATCTCCAGCACGACCTCGAGGAGCTTCTCGGCACCGGCCTTCTGCACGGCGGCCTCGTTGAGGGCCCAGTCGGTGTGGACGATGTCCCCGTTCCGGTGAACGACGACGTCGACGGTCATCCGCTCCTCGACCTCGTACGCCTTGGTCACGACCCGGTCGACAACCTTGTCGAGATCGTCCCGCTCGGCCTCCGCGAGGAAGCCGACACTGCCGAGGTTGACGCCCAGCATCGGCACCCCGGAGGCGCGGGCGAACTCGGCACCGCGCAGCAGCGTCCCGTCACCGCCGAGCACGATGAGCAGCTCGCACCCTTCGAGGCACTGCGGAGTCGCCTCCTTGACGAGCTGCACCTCGGGCGGCAGCGGCAGGTCGGCCGCCTCGTACTCGAGGACGCGCACGCCGATCCCGGAGCGCATCAGCCCCTTCACGACCAGCTCGGCACTGCGGATGGCCGCGGGCCGCCCGGTGTGGGCGAGCAGGAAAACAGTACGAGCTCGGTTCTGGCTCAACGGGGCCCCTCCGCCACTGCACGGTCGACATCGGCCGGGTCCAGGGCGGGCGCCCCGGCACGCAGCCACAGAAAGTATTCGACGTTGCCCGAGGGTCCGGGCAACGGGCTGGCCGTGACCCCGTTCACCCCGAGCCCGAGTTCCCCCGCCTTCCCGGCCACTCCCCGCACGGCCTCCGCCCGCAGCTGCGTGCTCCGTACGACTCCCCCGCTGCCCAGCCGTTCCTTCCCCACCTCGAACTGCGGCTTCACCATCATCACCAGATCGGCGTCCGGCTTCACGCACCGCACCAGGGCGGGCAGTACCAGTCCGAGCGGGATGAAGGACAGATCCCCCACGACAAGATCCACTGGTTCCCCATCGATCGCTTCGAGCGTCAACTCGCGTACGTTCGTACGGTCCTTGACGGTGACGCGTTCATCGCTCTGCAGAGACCAGGCGAGTTGTCCGTAGCCGACGTCGACGGCGACCACGTGCGCGGCCCCGGCCCGCAGCAGCACATCGGTGAAGCCGCCGGTGGAGGCCCCGGCGTCCAGCGCCCGCCGCCCCTCGACGACCAGCCCCCTCGGTACGAACACCTCAAAGGCGCCCGCGAGCTTGTGCCCACCCCGGGACACGTAGCCGGGATCGCTGTCGTCGCTCTGCACCACGATCGCGGCCGCAGTCTCCACCTGGGTGGCGGACTTGGTCGCGACGGTCTTGCCGACGGTGACCCGCCCGGCCGCGATCAGCTGGCCGGCGTGCTCGCGCGAGCGCGCCAGCTTCCGGCGGACCAGCTCCGCGTCCAGACGGTTGCGTGCGACTCCTGCCACGTTCGGTTCAGCTCCTGCCATACGAGGGTGAGGGCGCCCTCTGGTCATACGACGGTGAGGGCGCCGGCGGTCCCGGGCGGGCGTCGAGCGCGGTGAGCGCGTCGCGCAGCCCCCGGTGTACATCCTCGTACACCTCGATGTGTCCGTCGGTGGCGAGGTGGTCGGCATCACCGAGCCGCTCCAGCTGGGCGTCGACCTCGGCGTTGCCGGTGGGGATGCGAGGAACGTTCACAGGGGCGGGGCCGGCCGGGTCGTACCCCGCGGGTTCGACCGGGCCCTCTTGTGAAGGCTCTGGAACTGCGTCGCTCATGCCCAGACGCTACCCCGAACCGCTGGGGTACCGTCGATCGCGATGGCCACGATCGAGGAGTGCCGCGCCGCACTCGAGAAGCTCTCCGACAACATGCGCAACGCCGAGGGGGACGCCGCCACGGCAGCGTCCATGGACCGCTCGGTGAGCTGCCGTATCACCGATCTCGACGTCACCTTCGTCGGCCGGATGACGGGCGGCCGGATCGTGGTGCACGACACCCTGCAGGGTCCTCCGCAGGAGAAGGCCCAGATCAGGCTGGGCATGTCCGGTGACGACCTGGTGGCTCTGGTGAACGGCGAGCTGAACTTCGCCAAGGCCTGGGGCTCGGGCCGGGTGAAGCTGGAGGCGGGCCTCAGGGATCTGTTCCAGCTCAGGAAGCTTCTGTAGCGCCCGCCGTCCCGCTGCCGGCCTCCACGCGTACGCGTGCCTTCCGCGAGGCAGGCACCACCAGCGGTGTCCCCGTCTCCGGGTCGTCGATCACCTGGCAGCGCAGCCCGAAGACCTCCTCGACCAGTTCGGCGGTGACGATGTCGTTCGGGGCACCCTCGGCGATGATCCTCCCGCTCTTCAGCGCGATGAGGTGTGTGGCGTACCGGGCCGCGTGGTTGAGGTCGTGCAGGACGGCGACCAGGGTGCGGCCCTGCTCCTCGTGCAGTTCGGCGCAGAGGTCGAGGACATCGATCTGGTGCTGGATGTCGAGGTAGGTCGTCGGCTCGTCGAGGAGCAGCAGCGGGGTCTGCTGGGCGAGCGCCATCGCGATCCACACCCGCTGCCGCTGGCCGCCGGACAGCTCGTCGACGTACCGCTCGGCGAGTTCCGCGACCCCGGTCTGCCGCATGGACTCCTGGACGACCCGCTCGTCCTCGGTGGACCACTGGCGCAGGATGCCCTGGTGGGGGTATCGGCCGCGGCCGACCAGGTCGGCGACGGTGATCCCGTCCGGCGCGATCGACGACTGCGGGAGCAGACCCAGGGTGCGGGCGACCTTCTTCGCCGGCATCGACTGGATGACCTGCCCGTCGAGCAGCACCTTGCCCTGGCTGGGCTTGAGCATCCGCGACAGGGCCCGCAGGAGTGTGGACTTGCCGCACGCGTTGGGACCGACGATCACCGTGAAGGAGTGGTCGGGTATCTCCACCGACAACTGCTCGGCGATGACGCGCTGGTCGTAGGCGAGGGTGACGGTGTCGGCGGACAGGCGGTTCACGGTGCTCCTTGGGTTGTTCAGTCCGCTGGTGAGGACGGTCTCGGCGGTCATATCCGGCCCGCCCTGCGCTCGGTGACCAGGAGCCACAGCAGATAGACGCCGCCGAGGACTCCGGTGACCACGCCGACGGGCAGCTGGTCCGCGCCGAAGACCTTCTGCGAGATCCAGTCGGCGGTGACCAGGAGGGTCGCGCCCATGCACAGGGACGGCAGCAGGTTGGGGCCGGGCGAGCGGGTGAGGCGGCGGGCCAGCTGCGGAGCGGTGAGCGCGACGAAGCTGACCGGTCCGGCGGCCGCGGTGGCGGCGGCGGTGAGCAGGACGGCGGCGACCAGCAGCAACAGCCGTACGCGTTCGACCCGCACCCCGAGGGCGTTGGACACGTCGTCGCCCATCTCCATCATCCGCAGGCCGCGCGCGTTGGCGAGGACGAGCGGGACGAGGACGGCGCACAGCCACAGCAGCGGCCAGACCTGTGTCCAGTCCCGGCCGCTGAGGGAGCCGGTCATCCAGACGACCGCCTGGGCGGCCTCGGTGAGGGTGGACCTGGTCAGCAGATAGCCGTTGACCGCCGTGACGATCGCGGAGACACCGATGCCGACCAGGACCAGCCGGTACCCGTGCACGCCCTGCTTCCAGGCGAGCAGATAGATGGCGAACCCGGTCACGAGTCCGCCGACCAGCGCGCCCACGGTGACCTGGGTCGCGCTTCCGGAGAACAGCACGATCATCGTGAGCGCCCCGGCCGTCGCTCCCTGCGAGAGCCCGAGCACGTCCGGACTGCCCAGCGGATTGCGGGAGATGGCCTGGAAGAGCGCGCCCCCGAGCCCGAGCGAGGCGCCGACCAGGAGTCCGACGAGGACCCGCGGCAGCCGCAGTTCGTTGATGATGAACTCCTGCCCGGCATTGCCGTTCCCGAGCAGCGTCTTGAGCACGTCCCCGGCGGGGATCGGGAAGTCGCCGGTTCCGATCAGTACGACGCTCGCGGTGAGTGCGGCAAGGAGGATCAGGGCGACGACGACTGTGGCCCGGACGTCCAGCCGGAGGGAGAGCCCGCCGGGGGTCCTGATGACACGGTTGGTCCTCACAGCTGGGCCGTCCTCCGCCGTCGCACGAGAAAGATGAAGACCGGCCCGCCGATGAGCGCGGTGACGATGCCGACCTGAAGCTCCGCGGGCCGGGCCACGATCCGGCCGATCACGTCGGAGCCCAGCAGCAGCACGGGCGACAGGACGGTCGCGTACGGCAGGATCCAGCGCAGGTCGGGGCCGGTGAAGGAGCGCACGATGTGCGGCACCATCAGGCCGACGAACACGATCGGGCCGCAGGCGGCGGTCGCGGCCCCGCACAGCACGGTCGCGGAGAGCATGGCCAGCGCCCGGGTGCGGTTGAGGTTGGCGCCGAGGGCCTTCGCGGTGTCGTCGCCCATCTCCATCGCGTTGAGCGGCCGGGCGAGCGCGAGGGCGAGGAGCGAACCGGTCGCGAGGAACGGCAGCACTTGCCAGATGGTCGAGTTGCTCGCCGAGGACAGTGAACCGACCGTCCAGAAGCGCATCTTGTTCAGCGCCTGGTCGTCGGTGATCATGACGGCCTGGAGATAGCCGTACAGCGCCGCGCTGATCGCCGTACCGGCCAGCGCGAGCCGCACCGGAGTGGCACCCCGGCTGCCGCCCAGGAACCAGACCAGGGCGCCCACCGCGGCCGCGCCGAGAAAGGCGAACCACACATAGCCGCTGAGCGAGGTGACGCCGAAGAAGGTGATCGCGGTGACGACCGCGGCGGACGCGCCAGCGTTGATGCCGAGCAGCCCGGGGTCGGCCAGCGGATTGCGGGTGAGGGCCTGGAGCACCGCCCCGGACAGGCCGAGTGCGGCGCCCGCGAGCAGCCCGAGGACGGTCCGCGACAGCCGGTCGGCCACCACGACGTCGCCGTAGGTCCCGGTGTCCTGGAACAGTCCGTGCCAGACCTGTGCCACGGACAGCCCTTTCGCCCCGACCGCGATGCTCGCCGTCGCGACGAGCACCAGGATCACGACGGAGACGAGGAGCCCAAGGACTCGTATCGCCCGGCGGGTTGGGGGCGCGGGGGCGGTCTCCGCGCGCTGTTCGGGAGGACTGTCGACCAACACGTAGTTAGGTTAGCCTACCCTGCTAATCAGTCAGGCTCCTGAGGCGTGGGTGGTCCCGGACTCACAGGAACGCCTGCCCGCCCCCACGCCTCACAACCCCAGCCTGGCGAGCGCCTTCCCCCCGTCCAGCTCGCACACACCCTCCCCGGCCGCCGTCCAGGCCGCCGCGCACAGTGCCCGCAGACCGTCCAGGGCCTCGCCGTCCCCGTCGAGTTCCAGCCGCGCCTCCCCGGCCGTTGCCGTCCACCCCCCGCACCGGAAGCCCTCTCCCGCGTCGGTGACCTCCGGCTGCCCGGTGAGCATCCCCCGCAGATCGGCGTCCACGTAGGTCGGCCGGTGCTGCGGCGGCGCGGCCAGCAGCTGGGCGCCGTCGGTGACACCGGTGAGCACGAGGAGCGAGTCCACCTCGCCGTTGAACGCGCCCTCGATGTCGGTGTCCAGCCGGTCCCCGACCACCAACGGCCGCTCGGCGCCGGTGCGCAGGATCGTCTCCCGGTGCATGGGAGGCAACGGCTTGCCCGCGACCTGCGGCTCGGCACCGGTCGCGATCCGCACGACCTCCACCGCGGCGCCGTTGCCCGGCGCGATCCCCCGCCCGCTCGGAATCGTCAGGTCGGTGTTGGACGCGAACCAGGGCACCCCGCGCGCGACGGCGTAACTGGCCTCCGCGAACCGCCCCCAGGGCAGGTCCGGCCCACCGAAGCCCTGCACGACCGCCGCCGGATCGTCGTCCGCCGACTCCACCGGCTCCAGCCCCCGCTCGCGCAGGGCCACCCGCAGCCCCTCACCACCGATGACGAGGACCCGGGAACCGGCCGGCACCTGTTCGCTGATCAGCCGCGCGACCGCCTGGGCGGAGGTGATGACGTCATCGGGCCCCGTCGGTATGCCCAGCTCGGTGAGGTGCTCGGCCACGGCGTCGGGCGTGCGCAGCGCGTTGTTGGTGACATAGGCGAGGTGCATCCCGCCCTCGCGCGCGGTGGCGAGCGACTCGACCGCGTGCGCGATCGCGTTCCCGCCCGCGTACACCACCCCGTCCAGGTCGAGCAGCGCGGTGTCGTACGCCTCGCTCAGGGCCTGCCCACTGCCCTCGGGCCTCGTCCTCACGCGCTGGCTCATTCCGCATCGCTCCTCGTTCGACGGCTTTCCCCCGATCATCCCCCATGCCACTGACACCCGTACGATGCCGGGATGAACACAGCAGGTCACCCGGAAGCAACAGCGCGCCGAGGCCTGGAACTCACCCCGTTCCGAGGCCTGCGCTACGACCCCGACCGGGTCGGCAGCCTGGCCGCCGTGACATCACCGCCGTACGACGTCGTGGTCCGCCCTGACGGCCTGCACCAGCTCCAGTCCAACGACCCGTACAACATCGTCCGGCTGATCCTCCCGCAGGCGACGACCCCGGCCGAACGCAACGAGCAGGCGGCCCGCACCCTGCGCGGCTGGCTCTCCGAGGGCATCCTGGCCGCCGATCCGGAGCCCGGCCTGTACGTCTACGAACAGCAGGACGGCGCCGGCCTGCTCCAGCGCGGAATCATCGGCACCCTGCGCCTGTCGGAGCCGTCGGAGGGCGTGGTCCTGCCCCACGAGGACGTCATGCCCCACGTCGTAGCCGACCGCGCGGCCCTCATGCGCGCCACCTCCGCCAACCTGGAACCCCTGCTGCTGACCTACCGCGGCAACGGCACGGAGTCCGTCACGACGACCGCGATCGAACGCACGGCCGGACAGCCCCCACTCCTCGCCACCACCACCGAGGACGGCTACAGCCACCGCCTGTGGTCGATCACCGACCCCGCCGAAGTGGCCCGCATCCGGTCGGACCTGAGCCGGCACCAGGCCCTCATCGCCGACGGGCACCACCGCTGGGCGACCTACCGCCGCCTACGCGCGGAGCACCCTTCCCCCAGCCCCTGGGACCACGGCCTCGTCCTCCTCGTCGACACGGCCCGCTACCCCCTCCGCGTGCGAGCCATCCACCGCCTCCTGCACGACCTCCCGGTCTCCCGGTCCCTGGCACTCCTCGACGGCCTCTTCCGCGTAGAGCGCCTCGACATGCCCCTCGCCGAGGCCCTGGACGCCCTCGCCGACGCGGCCTGCGCGGGCAACGCCTTCCTCCTCGCCGGCGACGGCGCCTTCCACCTCGTGGACCGCCCGGACCCGGCCCTGCTGTCCCGCACGATCCCCACGGACCGTCCCACCGCCTGGCGCACCCTGGACGCGACGGTCCTGCACGCCACGCTCCTCGCCCACCTCTGGCGCGTCCCCGAGGACGACCCCGCCCGCATCGCCTACATCCACGACACGGCCGCCACGGTCGAGAAGGCGGAACGCGACGGCGGCACGGCGGTCCTGATGCACCCGGTCCGTGAGGACGTGGTCCGCGACCTGGCCCGCCAGGGCGTCACGATGCCCCGCAAGTCGACGTCGTTCGGCCCGAAACCGGCCTCGGGCCTGGTCCTGCGCACACTGGACGTATGACGCACAAAGGGGCGGGATCTCGGGATCCCGCCCCTTTGTTCACCGACGGCACACGTCAGTCCTTGAGGTCGCCTTCGACACCGTCTTCGTCGTCGTCAGCGTCCTCGTCCTCTACGGCCTTCTCGGCGGCTTCACCGACAACCTCGTCGCTCTCGTCGCCTTCGTCCTCAGCCTCGACGAAAGCGTCGACGAACTCGACCCCGTCCAGCTCGGCGAGCCGGTCGGACGCGTCGGTGCTGCCGTCCTTGTCGGACTCCACGGCCTTGGCGAACCACTCCCGTGCCTCGCCCTCACGACCGGCCGCGAGCAGCGCGTCGGCGTACGCGTACCGCAGCCGCGCGGTCCACGGCTGCACCGAGTTGGAGGCCAGCTCGGGGCTCTGCAACGTCACGATGGCCGCGTCCAGCTGCCCCAAGTCACGCCGGGCACCGGCGGCGACGAGCCGCATCTCCACCTGCCCGGCCTTGTCCAGCTTGTGCACCTCGGGCGCCCCGGCCATGTCCAGCGCCTTCTCCGGCCGCCCGAGCCCACGCTCGCAGTCGGCCATGACGGGCCACAGCTCCACGTGTCCGGTCATCCGCCGCGCGGCCCGGAACTCGGCGAGCGCCTCGCTGTACTTCTGGTTGGCGTACGCCGCGAACCCGGCCGCCTCTCGTACGGCCGCGACACGCGACGCGAGCCGGAGGGCCACCTTCGAGTAGCCGTAGGCACCCTCGGGGTCCTCGTCGATGAGCCGGGCGACCATCACCAGGTTCTTGGCGACATCCTCCGCGAGCCCCTTCGGCAGGCTCTGCAGCTCCTGCCGTACGTCCTTGTCGATCTCGTCGCCCGTGACGTCCTCCGGGATCGGCAGCCGCTTGATCGGCTCGCGGTCGCGGTCCCGGTCATCGCGGAAACGCGCGCCACCGCCACGCCGGTCGTCGCCACCGCGCCGGTCGTCCCGCCCGCGGAATCCAGCGGGTCGCGCACCACGGTCGTCCCTACGGGGCCCACCGCGGCCGCCCTGGTCGTCCCGCCGTTCGTCACGGCGGAAGCCACCGCGCTCACCCCGGTTGTCGTCACGTCGGGGATAGCTACCGCCACGGCTGTCGTCCCGCCGGACGTAACCACCGCCGCGGTTGTCACCAGGACGGTCGTTGTCCCGACGGAAGCCACCACGGTCCCCGCGGTCATCACCCCGACGGTCATCACGTCGGTCGTCCCGCCGGTCATCCCGGCGATCGTCACGGCGCTCGTAGCTGCCGCGGTTGTCGTCGCGGCGGAAGCCACCGCGATCCCCACGGTCTCCC
>NZ_JBHVYZ010000117.1:0-955 GCF_042880295.1 Streptomyces sp. NPDC058307 | reverse complement strand
CCGGTCGTCACGACGGGGCCCGGTCGGGCGGTCGTCACGACGGAACGCGGGGCGAGATCCCCGGTCGTCCGCACGGGGACCACGGTCACGGTCGTCACGCCGACCAAAACCACCACGGTTGTCGCCGGCGCGGTTGTCGCCGGCGCGGTTGTCGTCGCGGCGGAAACCACCGCGATCCCCACGGTTGTCATCCCGCCGGACGTACCCACCGCCACGGTTGTCGTCACGGCGGAAGCCGCCACGGTCGCTGTCCCGGCGCTCTACGCGCTCACCGCGGTCCCCGCGGTCGTCACGGCGGACAGCAGGCCGGTCACCATCGCGGCGGAAGCCACCACGGTCTCCCCGGTCTCCCCGGTCGTCACGACGGGGCCCGGTCGGGCGGTCGTCACGACGGAACGCGGGGCGAGGCCCCCGGTCGTCCGCACGGGGACCACGGTCACGGTCGTCACGCCGGCCATAACCACCACGGTTGTCACCCCCGCGGTTGTCACCCCCGCGGTTGTCACGACCACGATTGTCGCCGGCGCGGTTGTCGTCGCGGCGGAAACCGGGACGATCGCCGCGGTCATCGCCCCGACGATCATCACGACGGTCATCCCGCCGGACGTAGCCACCGCCACGGTTGTCGCCGGGACGGTCGTCACGGCGGCCATAGCCACCACCACCGCGAGGGGCCCCACGGTCACTGCCGCCACGGTCACTGTGACCGCGGTCGTTGTCGCGGCGGAAGCCGCCACGATCACCACGGTCACCACTGTCCCGTCGCCGCTGGTCGCGCTCCGGTCGGTCGTCGGGAGAGTTGGTGGACATGGTGACTCCTGTCTTCGGTACTGCAAGCATTCTAAAAACAAAAGGACCCCTGGCCCCAGCTGAACGCTGGGACCAGGGGTCCTTCCAAAGATTGTTCGGCGGTGTCCTACTCTCCCACAGGGTCCCCCCTGCAGTACCATCGGCG
>NZ_JBHVYZ010000116.1:0-12418 GCF_042880295.1 Streptomyces sp. NPDC058307 | reverse complement strand
AGGCCGCCCGGAAGCTCACGGTCCCGGGCGCCCTCGTCGTCGTATCGCTGCCGTAGCGCCTACGAATGCTGCCGCAGCAGCGTCCGCATCGTGCGCATCGCCACCGACAGGTTGGCCAGGTCGAAGGCGTCCGAGCCCTGGATCTCGTCCAGGGTGGTGCGCGCCCGGCTCAGGATCGGGGCGTTCTTCTCCTCCCAGGCCTTGAAGCGCTCCTCGGGAGTGGACGTGCCGTTGCCCACCGCCAGGACGTCGGCCGTCAGCGCCGAGTGGGCCGCGTAGAGGTCCTCGCGGATGGAGGCGCGGGCCATGGACTGCCAGCGGTCGGCGCGGGGCAGCTCGATGATGCGGTCCATGAGCTGGGTGATGTGGAGACGGTCGGCGAGGTCGTAGTACACCTCGGCGACGTCCATCGGGTCCCGGCCCATGCGGTCGGCCACCGAGACGATGTCCAGCGTCGGGAATGCCGAGGAGAACCCGGCCACGCGCGTGGCGAGTTCGTCCGGGACTCCGGCGCCGCTCAGCTCGTCGTAGATCTTCTGGTACCACTCCAGGTCGGCGCCCCGCAGCAGCTTCGGCAGCTGCGACCACACCTGCTCGACGCGGTCGCCGAAGAACTCGACGGTCTCGGCGAGCTGGAGCGGCTGCGGCCGGTTGTTGAGCAGCCAGCGCGTGCCGCGCTCGACCAGCCGGCGCGAGTGCAGCCGGATCCGGGTCTGTACGGCGGCCTCGACCTGGTTGTCGAGCGCCTCGACCCCGTCCCACACCACGCCGGAGCGGAAGATCGCGCGGGCCACGGTCTGCGCCCGGACGATCTCCTCCAGCGACGCGCCGGTCTCCTCGCGCAGGCGGTGCAGATAGGTCGTACCGCCCGTGTTGACCGTGTCGTTGACCAGGACGGTCGTGGTGATCTCGCGGTGCAGCGGGTGGTGGTCGATGTGCTCGGCGAACTTCTCGCGCAGCGCGGCCGGGAAGTACGTGTGCAGCAGGCCGTGCAGGTAGGGGTCGTCCGGGAGCGCGGTGTGCAGCAGCTCCTCGGCGACCGTGATCTTCGTGTACGCCAGCAGGACGGCCGTCTCCGGGCTGGTCAGGCCCTGTGCGGCGCCGAGGCGTTCGCGGATCTGGCGGTCGGTGGGCAGGAACTCCAGGGCCCGGTCGAGGTGGCCCTCGCGCACCAGGTGGCGCATGAAGCGCTGCTGGGCGTGGAGCATGTCCTTGGACTGGGCGAGCGCGTTGGCGATCGCGGTGTTCTGGGCGTAGTTGTTGCGCAGGACCAGGCGGCCGACCTCGTCGGTCATCTCGGCGAGCAGCTTGTTGCGCTGCTTGACGGTCATGTCGCCCTCGGCGACCAGGCCGTTGAGCAGGATCTTGATGTTCACCTCGTGGTCGGAGGTGTCCACGCCCGCGCTGTTGTCGATGGCGTCGGTGTTGATCTTTCCGCCGTTCAGCGCGAACTCGATCCGGCCGAGCTGGGTCAGCCCCAGGTTGCCGCCCTCGCCGACGACCCGCACGCGCAGGTCGGCGCCGTCGACGCGGATCGGGTCGTTGGCCTTGTCACCGACGTCCGCGTGGGTCTCGGTGGAGGCCTTCACGTAGGTGCCGATGCCGCCGTTCCACAGCAGGTCCACCGGCGCCTTGAGGATCGCCTTCATCAGGTCGGCCGGGGTCATCTTGGCGACCTTGTCCTCGATGCCGAGGGCCTCGCGGACGTGGGCGTTGACAGGGATGGACTTGGCGGTGCGGGGGAAGACGCCGCCGCCCGCGGAGATCAGCTCGGTGTTGTAGTCGGCCCAGCTGGAGCGCGGGAGTTCGAAGATACGGCGGCGCTCGGCGTAGGAGGTGGCCGCGTCGGGCTTCGGGTCGATGAAGATGTGCCGGTGGTCGAAGGCGGCGACCAGGCGGATGTGCTCGGACAGCAGCATGCCGTTGCCGAACACGTCACCGGACATGTCGCCGATGCCGACGACGGTGAAGTCCTCGGACTGGGTGTCGAGGGCCAGTTCGCGGAAGTGCCGCTTGACGGACTCCCAGGCGCCGCGGGCGGTGATGCCCATGCCCTTGTGGTCGTAGCCGGCCGAGCCGCCGGAGGCGAAGGCGTCGCCGAGCCAGAAGTTGTACGACTCCGCGACCCCGTTGGCGATGTCGGAGAACGTCGCCGTGCCCTTGTCGGCCGCGACCACCAGGTAGGTGTCGTCCTCGTCGTGCCTCACGACGTCCGCCGGGGGCACGACCTCGCCGGCCACCATGTTGTCGGTGATGTCGAGCAGCGCCGAGATGAACATCTTGTAGCTGGCGATGCCCTCGGCCAGCCACGCGTCCCGGTCGACGGACGGGTCGGGCAACTGCTTGGCGACGAAGCCGCCCTTGGCGCCGACCGGCACGATGACGGTGTTCTTCACCATCTGCGCCTTGACCAGGCCGAGGATCTCGGTGCGGAAGTCCTCACGCCGGTCGGACCAGCGCAGTCCGCCGCGCGCGACCTTGCCGAAGCGCAGGTGCACGCCTTCGACGCGCGGCGAGTACACCCAGATCTCGAACGCCGGACGCGGGGCCGGGAGGTCGGGGATGGCCTGCGGGTCGAACTTCATGGAGACGTAGTCGTGCGGCTTGCCGCCCGCGGCCTCCTGGAAGAAGTTGGTGCGCAGGGTCGCCTTGATGACGGTCAGGAAGGAGCGGAGAATCCTGTCCTCGTCCAGCGAGGCCACCTGGTCGAGGGCAGCGTCGAGCTCTTCCAGGAGGGCGTCCACGAGTTCGTGCCCGGCGCGCTGACGGTCCGGCGACATCCGCGCCTCGAACAGGGAGACGAGCAGCCGGGTGGTGTGGACGTTGTTGCGGAGGGTGTCCTCCATGTAGTCCTGGCTGAACGTCGAGCCCGCCTGGCGCAGGTACTTGGCGTACGCCCGCAGCACCATCGCCTGCCGCCAGCCCAGGCCGGCGCTCAGCACGAGGGCGTTGAAGCCGTCGTTCTCCGCCTTGCCGGTCCAGGTGGCGGCGAAGGCGTCCTGGAAGCGCTCGCGGCCGTCGTCGCCGAGGTAGTCGCCGGTGCCGTTCTGCGACTTGGGCATGCGCAGGCCGAAGTCGTAGATCCAGGCGATGCTGCGGTCCGAGCAGCGCAGTTCGTAGGGCCGCTCGTCCGTCACCTCGACGCCGAGCCGGCTGAGGACCGGCAGCACGGCGGACAGGGAGATGGCGTCGCCCTTGCGGTAGATCTTGAAGCGGCGCTCCTCGGGGGCGGCGCCCACCGGCTCGTACAGGCTGAGCGCGAAGTCGTTCTCCTCGCCGAGCCGCTCCAGGTGGACGAGGTCGGCGACCGCGGAGCGCGGGGTGTGGTCGGCCTTGTAGCCCTCGGGGAAGGCGTTGCCGTAGCGGCGCGACAGCTCGGCGGCGCGCTCCTCGCCGAGTTCGGCGTTGAGCGCCTCGGTCCAGCCGTCCGCCCAGGAGCGGGCGGCCTCGACCAGGCGGGCCTCGATGTGCTCCTTGTCGCTGTCGCTGAGCTGCGGCAGTTCGGTGCCCTGCGGCACGCGGACCACGAAGTGCAGCCGGGACAGGATCGACTCGGTGTTCCAGGCGGTGAAGTCGACGCTGATGCCGCCGAGTTCCTCCTTCAGGATGTCGATGATCCTGAGGCGGACGCCGGTGGTGTAGCGGTCGCGGGGCAGGTAGACGAGGGCCGAGTAGTAGCGGCCGTACTCGTCCTGGCGCAGGTACAGGCGCAGCCGCCGCCGCTCCTGGAGGTACAGGACGGAGGTGGCGATGGACTCCAGCTCGTCGGCCGGGGTCTGGAAGAGCTCGTCGCGCGGGTAGGTCTCCAGGATCTGGAGAAGGTCGCGGCCGTCGTGGCTGTTGGGCGAGAAACCCGCCCTTTCGAGCACCTCGTCCACCTTGCGCCGAATGACCGGAACCCGGCGCACCGACTCGGTGTAGGCGGCGGAGGAGAACAGCCCGAGGAAACGCCGCTCGCCGACGACGTTGCCGTCCGCGTCGAACTTCTTGACCCCGATGTAGTCGAGGTACGACGGCCGGTGCACCGTCGCCCGGCTGTTCGCCTTGGTCAGCACCAGCAGCTTGTGCTCACGTGCCTTCGCGCGCGCGTCGGCGGGCAGCCGCTCGAAGGACGGGCTGACCGGGTGGCCCTCCTCGCCGGCGTGGTGCGGGTCGGAACGCAGGATGCCGAGGCCGGTGCCGGGTACGGCCGCGAGGGAGTCGTCCGGCCTGAGCTGGTACTCGCGGTAGCCGAGGAAGGTGAAGTGGTCGTCGGCCAGCCAGCGCAGCAGCTCGCGGGCCTCGTCGATCTCCATGCCGCGCAGATCGGTGGCGACGGGCTCGGCGGGCAGTTCGTCGGCCATGCGCAGGGCCGTGTCCCGCATCTTCTCCCAGTCCTCGACGGCCTCCCGGACGTCGGACAGGACACGCAGCAGGTCGGCGGTGATCTGCTTCAGGTCGCCACGATCGGTCTCGCGGTCGATCTCGACGTGGATCCAGGACTCGGTGTGCGCGTCGTGCTGTGGGAAGTCACCGGCGGAGGGCGGGGCGGTGAGGATCTCGATCAGCCTGCCGGCGACGTCGCGGCGGACGGCGACCTGGGGGTGGATCACGACATGGATGCCGCGCCCCTGCCGGGTCAGCTCATTGGTGACGGAGTCGACGAGGAAGGGCATGTCGTCGGTGACGACCTCGACGACCGTGTGGGTGCACGTCCAGCCGTTCTCCTCCACCGTGGGCGTGTGCACCCGCACGTTGGCCGTGCCCTGCGGGCGCGTCTCGCCCAGCCGGAAGTGGGAGAGAGCGGCTCCGTAGACGTCGATCGGGTCCCGGCCGGCGAGGTCTTCGGGGGCCGTGTGCAGGTAGTAGCGCTGGAGGAACGCGAGCACGGTCTCGCTGTCCGGGGTGTCCGGGGTGCGGGGGGTGTCGTCGTCCGTCGTCCCAGTCGGTAGGTGCCCCCCGGCCGGGCTGTTCTCAGCTACCCGTGCAGCCCTCTCGAGCAGCTCGGCCTTGGCTTCGTCCAGCTTGGTCTGCATTGTCCTCTGACTCCTGTCGCGCGCCGTTGCGTGACGTAGAAGGAAGTACGGTCTCTTCCCCTGCGGCTCGACGCCACGGCCCGGGGTCTCCGGTCTGCTCCGACGCTATGCCGCAGGCTGAGATGAGCGGGGGTATATCGGCCATTGTCGACACGCCCGCCAGGTGTGACGCTGCTCTCTCCAGCGTCTGTGACGAGGGTGCACTCGGCGTCATGAGGGCCCCTACGGCCCCGTCCCGCCCGCGAGGATCAGCGGCCGCCGCCCGGCCACGGAGGTGTTCCGTGCGCACCGGGCGCGGGGCGGGGGCCACAGCGCCCCCGCGAACTATCGCGCTGATCACGCCACAAGGCTATCGCTCCCCACAGGGGGGCCGTCATGAGCCGTATGTGTACAAAACCGGGGGCGGAACTTTGACACTCTGCACAGTGCCCACCTTGCCTCCAGGCCATGATCTCCTCCCCTCCCCTTCGCACACCCTCTTGGCAAGCACGCCCCGCCGGTGCACTTTGCCGACATGACCGCAAAAATCCTCATCGTCACCGGTGACGCAGCAGAGTCACTGGAGGTCCTGTACCCCTACCAGCGCCTGCGCGAGGAGGGCTACGACGTCCATGTCGCGGCCCCCGCCCGCAAGACGCTCCGCTTCGTCGTCCACGACTTCGAACCGGGCTTCGACACCTACACCGAGAAGCCCGGCTACACCTGGCCCGCCGACCTGGCCTTCGCCGAGGTCGACGCCGGTCAGTACGCCGCTCTCGTCGTCCCCGGCGGCCGCGCCCCCGAGTACCTGCGCAACGACCCCGAGCTCCGCAAGATCCTCAAGTCCTTCTTCGACGCGGACAAGCCGGTCGCCCAGATCTGCCACGGCCCGCTGCTCACCGCCGCGATCGACGGCCTCCGCGGCCGCCGTGTCACGGCCTATCCGGCTCTGGAACCCGACATGCAGTCCGCCGGCGCGGCCTTCCAGGACGCCGAGGTGGTCGTCGACGGCACCCTGGTCTCCTCCCGCGCCTGGCCGGACCACTCGGCCTGGATGCGGGAGTTCTTGGGGGTGCTCAGGGCGAAGGCACCGGTGACCTGACCGACGGGGTACCGCATGTCACCGCGGTCGCGGAACCGGCGCGAAGGTCACGCCGCTATTCGCTCGGCCTCCGCGACCGCCTCCGCCAGGGTGTCCACCACGGGCACCCCCACGCTTTCGAGACTGGCCCGGCTGTGCGACCCCCCGGTGTAGAGCACAGCCCGCGCCCCCACCCGCATCGCGGCCACCGCGTCGTCCGCGGCGTCCCCGATCACCACGGTCCGAGCCGCCTCCACTCCCGCCAGCGCGGCGAGATGCCGCTCCATGTGCTCCGCCTTGCTCCCCCCGGACGGTCCCGTCCGCCCGTCCACCCGCAGGAAGTGCGCCTCGATCCCGAACCCGCGCACCAACGGCACCAGCTCGTCATGCACATACATGCTGAGGATCGACTGGCTGCGCCCGGCCGACCGCCACCCCGTGAGCAGCTCCACCGCCCCCTCGGTGAGCCCGCACCCCACCCGGTGCTCGGCGTAGTAGCGATGGAAGGTCTCGTCCATCAGCTCCCACTCCGCATCGGTGGGCAGCCGGCCGAGCAGCCGCTCGTAGAACTTCGGCACCGGCACGCAGTACAGCGCCCGGTACTGCTCCATCGTGATCGGCGCGAGCCCCAACTCGCCGAACGCCGCGTTCGTCGCCCCGATGATCGCGTCGTTGTCGTGGAACAGCGTGCCGTTCCAGTCCCAGACGATGTGCGCCCCTGTCAGCTTCCCCATGCCAAAAACGTACCCGCCCCCACTGACAATCAAGAGAACAGCAGGTCAAGGCGGGCAAAGCCGCGCCCCGGCACGGCGGACGACACGGCTCAGCCGCCCAGCCCCACCAAGTTCGGGATCTCCTGCGTCGCGTACCACAGCAGCTCGTGGTCCTCGGCCCCGTCCACGACGAACTGCGCGTCGTCGTCCCCGGCGTCCGCCGCCTCCAGCGCCTCCACGGCGGCGGTGACGTCCTGGACCGCGTCGTCCGAGTCGACGTGCACCGCGGCCGCCTTGGCCAGCCTCACCGTCCCGGCGACCCGCACCTCACCGAGGGCCGCGGGATCCAGCGCCCGGTCGGGATCGGCGACCGCCGCCCCGTCGGCCACGTCGACGGCAACCACGACCCGGCGCCGCACGGCCCCGGTGTCCGCGGCGAGCAGGCGCAGGGAGGCCAGCGCGGCCCGGTTCAGCGCCGCGTACTCCAGCTCCTCGATGTCGTCGGAGAGGTACCACTCGCGCAGGGCGGGCGTGACGGCGTAGGCGAGGAGCGGTCCGGCCCCCAGCTCACCCGTCTTGTACGCCTCGGCGAGACCGGAGAGGGTCAGGGGGACGTAGACGCGCATGACTGGCCGCTTTCGTGGTCGGAGAACATCATCGGAGGGGCTCCGCGAAGGCCTTCAGGATACGTGCGGGCGTCCCCTTTCGAGTCCCTGCCCAGGCCCCGGCAGGCGTCCACCCCGGGCCCGGAATTCACCCGCCCCGCCCCCGGGTTCACGGGCTTTCGCCCCCTCTCATCACCCTGATAGGTGAACATTCCAGGTGCGCGAACCCGGCCCACAGCTTCCTTGCGGCAGCGGTCCGCGGCCCCGTACAAGATCCCCAACCAGAAGTTACCGCCCGGTACTTTCCGGGCCCGCTGAAACGGGGATCCATGAACAAGGTCATGACCAGGGCCCAGCACCACCCCGGCACCCGCCCGCCGGCCCGCCACGACTCCCGCCGCCCGGGCGGCACTCCACCCCGCACACCCGGCGGCAGCACGCCCCGCACGGCCCCGGGCGACGGCCGCCCACCGAGCTCCCCCGGCACCGGCCCCCGCGCCCGCACGGGCCCCACGGACAGCCGCCCGCACGGCACCCCGGGTCCGATCGAGACGACGACCGGCGCTACGCGACGCGACGCCAGGTCTGGCTCTACGACGGCCAGCACACACGGCGCCACGGCCGGCACGACGACGGCCAGCACCGCGGCCGGAACGACGACGGTCAGCACACCCAGCACCGCGGCCGGAACGACGACGGTCAGCACGCCCAGCACCCCGGTCGGCACTCCGACCCCCGGAGCGGCGCGACGCAGCACCCCCCGGCGTCGTCCACTGGTCCCCCAGCCCCGCCCCACCGATCTCTTCGCCGACCTCCTCCTCGCCGTCCTGAGCGGTCAGCGCCCGGTCCACTCCATGCTCCGGCACACCGCGGGCCGCGCCTACGACGAGCTGGCCCGGCTCGCCGAGCGCGGTCCCCTGCGCACCCGCGGCACCCGCCCCGTCGTCCGGGACATCGGCTACTACGTCCCCCGTGAGGGCGCCGTGGAGGCCTTCGCCCGCATCGGCGCCGGCGACCAGCTACGCGCCATGGCCTTCCGTCTGGAACAGGGCAAGGACCTCCGCTGGCGCTGCACCGCGGTCGAACTGGGCGGCCCCCGGGCTCCCCGTCCGGACGGCGACTGACAGGCCCGGAGAGGCCCGCCGAGCCGATCCCTCACGCGTGGAAGGGCCGGCCACCCCGAGGTGACCGGCCCTTCCTACGCCACGGCGCCACAGGCACCGTTCGTTACATCCATCCGCCACGGCGCCCATCACGCCGTAAGGACGACTACTTCTTGCGCCGCCCCCGACCACGGGACTGCTTGCGCCGCTCCGCGCGCGTGAGGCCGTCGGCCTCGGAGCGCACGGGCTCGTCGTCGTCGGCGAACTCGCCCTCGATGACGCCGCCCTCGCCGTCCACCGTCGGCGCGGAGAAGTGCAGGTCCCGGCGCTGCGGGGCGTCGAGTCCCTTCGCGCGGATCTCGGGACGCGCGCCGGCCTGCGCCGGAACGGAGTCCTGCTTGGCCAGGGACGGCCTCTCGTCCTCGACCGGGACCTCCTCGACCTGCTGCTCGACCTGGACCTCCAGGTTGAACAGGTAGCCGACGGACTCCTCCTTGATGCCGTCCATCATGGCGGTGAACATGTCGAAGCCCTCGCGCTGGTACTCGACCAGCGGGTCCTTCTGAGCCATCGCGCGCAGGCCGATGCCCTCCTGGAGGTAGTCCATCTCGTAGAGGTGCTCGCGCCACTTGCGGTCCAGGACCGACAGCACGACCCGGCGCTCCAACTCACGCATGATCTCGGAGCCGAGCTGCGCCTCGCGCGCCTCGTACTGCTCGTGGATGTCGTCCTTGATGGACTCGGCGATGTACTCGGCGGTCAGACCCGCGCGGTCGCCGGCCGCCTCCTCCAGCTCCTCGACGGTGATCCTCACCGGGTAGAGCTGCTTGAACGCGCCCCACAGCCGGTCGAGGTCCCAGTCCTCCGCGAAGCCCTCGGCGGTCTCCGCCGCCACGTACGCGTCGATCGTGTCGTCCATGAAGTGCACGACCTGCTCCTGCAGGTCCTCGCCCTCCAGGACGCGGCGTCGCTCGCCGTAGATGACCTCGCGCTGGCGGTTGAGGACCTCGTCGTACTTCAGGACGTTCTTACGGGTCTCGAAGTTCTGCTGCTCGACCTGCGACTGCGCGGACGCGATCGCGCGCGTGACCATCTTGTTCTCGATCGGGACGTCGTCCGGGACGTTCGCCATCGACATCACGCGCTCGACCATCTGGGCCTTGAACAGCCGCATCAGGTCGTCGCCCAGGGAGAGGTAGAAGCGGGACTCGCCAGGGTCGCCCTGACGGCCGGAACGACCGCGCAGCTGGTTGTCGATACGGCGCGACTCGTGCCGCTCGGTACCGAGGACGTAGAGGCCGCCGAGCTCCTTGACCTCTTCGAACTCCGCCTTGACCGCCTTCTCTGCCTTCTCCAGGGCGGCCGGCAGAGCGGCGGCCCACTCCTCGATGTGCTCCTCGGGGTCGAGGCCGCGCTGGCGCAGCTCCGCCTCGGCGAGGTCCTCGGGGTTGCCGCCGAGCTTGATGTCGGTACCACGGCCTGCCATGTTGGTGGCGACGGTGACGGCGCCCTTGCGGCCGGCCTGGGCGACGATCGTCGCCTCACGGTCGTGCTGCTTGGCGTTCAGCACCTCGTGCTGGACGCCGCGCTTGCTGAGCTGCTGCGAGAGGTACTCGGACTTCTCGACCGACGTCGTGCCGACGAGGATCGGCTGGCCCTTCTCGTGCTTCTCGACGATGTCGTCGACGACCGCCTCGAACTTGGCGACCTCGGTGCGGTAGATCAGGTCCGACTGGTCCTTGCGGACCATGGGCCGGTTGGTCGGGATCGGGACGACGCCGAGCTTGTAGATCTGGTGGAACTCGGCGGCCTCGGTCATCGCCGTACCGGTCATGCCGCAGAGGCCCGGCTGTTCCTTGCCGTTGTGGTCGTGGCGCTTGTAGAGACGGAAGAAGTTCTGGAGGGTGATCGTGGCGAGGGTCTGGTTCTCGTCCTTGATGTCCACCCCTTCCTTCGCCTCGATCGCCTGGTGCATGCCCTCGTTGTAGCGGCGGCCGGCGAGGATACGGCCGGTGTGCTCGTCGACGATCATGACTTCGCCGTCCATGACGACGTAGTCCTTGTCCTTCTTGAAGAGCTCCTTCGCCTTGATGGCGTTGTTCAGGTAGCCCACCAGAGGGGTGTTCACCGACTCGTAGAGGTTGTCGATGCCCAGCCAGTCCTCGACCTTGGCGACACCGGACTCGTGGATCGCCACGGTGCGCTTCTTCTCGTCGACCTCGTAGTCGCCGGTCTCCTCGATGCCCTTGAGCGGGTTGCCGGCCTCGCCCTTCTTCAGGCGGGTGACCAGCTTGGCGAAGTCGCCGTACCACTTGGTCGCCTGGTCGGCCGGCCCGGAGATGATCAGCGGCGTACGGGCCTCGTCGACCAGGATGGAGTCGACCTCGTCGACGATGGCGAAGTTGTGGCCGCGCTGGACGAGTTCGTCCTTGGCCCACGCCATGTTGTCGCGCAGGTAGTCGAAGCCGAACTCGTTGTTCGTGCCGTACGTGATGTCACACGCGTACTGCTCGCGGCGCTGGGCCGGTGTCATGTTGGCAAGGATGCAACCGACGCTCAGACCCAGGAACTTGTGGACGCGGCCCATCATCTCGGAGTCGCGCTCGGCCAGGTAGTCGTTGACCGTGATCAGGTGGACGCCCTTGCCGGACAGCGCGTTCAGGTACGCGGGCAGGGTGCCGACGAGCGTCTTGCCCTCACCGGTCTTCATCTCGGCCACATAGCCGAGGTGGAGGGCGGCGCCGCCCATGATCTGCACGTCGTAGTGGCGCTGGCCCAGCGCGCGCTTGGCGGCCTCGCGCACGGTCGCGAACGCCTCGGGGAGCAGGTCGTCCAGGCTCTCACCGTCGGCGTACCGCTGCTTGTACTCCTCGGTGAGGGCCCGCAGCTCGGCGTCGGAGAGGTCGATGAAGTCCTCTTCGATGGAGTTGACCTGGTCCGCGATGCGGTGCAGCTTGCGCAGGATCTTGCCTTCGCCTGCACGCATGATCTTCGAGAGGACGGACACGGGGGTTGGTCTCCTTGCCGGTCGGGCCTGGGACGGTCGGTTTCCATTTCACTTACTGAGCAACGGCCATCGTATGCGAGGACCCCGCCGCGTCGGGAGGCCTGCCGTGTAGGCCGACTGTCAGCTCCTTCAAATCTGCTTCAAAGGGGACAACGGACGGGGAACGCCGATGGTGCCGCGCCCCGCTCACGAATTGCGCGAATTGTGATCACTCGCTCACGCACAGCAAAAGCGATGGCGCCAGCACCGAGCACCTGAGCAGAATCGGTCGATGGAACCCGTCACGCTGACCACGGACCGTCTCGTGCTGCGCCCGCCCGCCCCGCAGGACACCGAGACCGTCCTCGCGGCCGTGCAGGACCCCGACATCCTGCGGTGGACCACCATTCCCTCGCCCTACCTGGTCGAGCACGCCCAGAGCTTCACGGAGCAGCTGGCCCCGGCGGGCTGGGCGAACGGCACGATGTTCACCTGGGGCCTCTTCCTCGCCGAAGGGGAGGACCTGGTGGGCATGCTGGGTCTGACCATGCGCTCGCCGGGCACGGCCGAGATCGGCTACTGGGCCACCAAGGCACACCGCGGCAACGGCTATGTCACCGAGGCCGTCCGTGCCGCCTCCCGCTGGGCCTTCACCGAGCTGTCGATCGACCGTGTGGAGTGGCGTGCGGAAGTGGGCAACGAGCCCTCCCGCGCGGTGGCGGAGCGGGCCGGTTTCGTCATCGAGGGCGTACTGCGCTCCGCCCTGGCCCACCAGGGCGTTCGCCGGGACTGCTGGGTGGGCGCGCTGCTGCCCTCGGACCTGGGCCTGCCGTCGACGGTGCAGTACCTCCCCGCGCCCGGGTAGATCCGCGGATCAGCTCCCATTGATGCTCCTATTGCCTGTCAAGCGGCTTGGAGCCAGTCGCGGTAGGCGTG
>NZ_JBHVYZ010000115.1:5843-12622 GCF_042880295.1 Streptomyces sp. NPDC058307 | reverse complement strand
ACTCTATCAGATCCTTTCGGGCCTGATTCCCAGTCAGGGGGCTTGTCTTCCCGGCTGTTGGGCCGTTCCGACGTCTCAAACCTTAGCGGACTCTCGCTGCGGTCCCAAATCGAGGAGCCGCACCCAAATCGAATTGAATTCGGGCACACCGAATTCATCCCGGCTGGGAGATCGTTCTGATGGTTTGAGTGGCCGCTCTCGCGGCGGAGGTGCTACCGCAGAACCGTTACGGCCCCGCGGCAACCCGAAGAACTCTACGGATCTGCCAGGGGGCTGTCAAGCACCCCCCGTCAAGATCTTTTCAGTCGAGGTCGCTGAGTCGCCCGCCGGCGTCCGGCTGTGCATGCTCCACCCTACGCAGGAGCCGGGTGAGAACGTCCCCGAGGCTGTTGCGTTCCTCCGCGGACAGGTCCTGGAGCAGGTCCTCCTCGAAGACCGTGGCGAGGCGCATCGCCTCCAGCCACTTCTCGCGACCCTCGGTAGTCAGCTCCACGATCACGCGCACGCGGTTGGACTCGTCCCGCTCCCGGGTCACCAGTCCCTCGGCGAGCATGCGGTCGATCCGGTGGGTCATCGCCGCCGGCGTGAGGCCGAGGCGCTTGGCGAGGTCGCTGGGACCCAGCTGATAGGGGGCCCCGGAGAGCACGAGCGCCTTGAGGACCTCCCACTCGGCGTTACTGATGCCGAGGGCGGCGGTCTGACGGCCGTAAGCGACGTTCATGCGGCGGTTCAGCCGGGAGAGCGCCGAGACGATCTGCTCGACCTGGGGGTCGAGGTCGTGGAACTCGCGCTGGTAGGCGGCGATCTGTTCTTCGAGCGTCGGCTCGGGGGCGCCGGGGGTCTCGGCCATGTGCGCAGTATGACACGCACGTCCTTTGCCTTGAAGTCCTTCACTATGTAGTCTTCAGCATCGAACTTTAACTCTGAAGTCTTCACTCCTAACTAGTGAGAGAGGTGAACGTGACCAGGGCGAGGGGCGCAGCGATGCGTCGGATCCACGTGGGCAACGCACTCAGCGCGTTCGGGCTCGGTTTCACCGTCCCCTACCTGTACGTCTATGTGGCGCAGGTGCGGGGCCTTGGGGCCATGACAGCGGGGCTGGTCCTCGCTGTCTTTGCCGTGGCGGCGTTGATCGTGCTGCCGTTCGCCGGACGGGCCATCGTCGGGCGCGGCCCGCTGCCGGTCCTGCTCACCGCTCTGGTCACGGCCGCGGTCGGGTCGCTGAGCCTCGGGCTCGCGAGCCAAGCGTCCACCGTGCTGCTGTCGGCGGCCGCGCTCGGAGCGGGCCAGGCCGTGATGCAGCCGGCGCTGGCCACGATGATCGTGGACTGCTCCACCTCTGAGACGCGGTCCCGGGCCTTCGCGACGCAGTTCTTCCTGCAGAACCTCGGGCTCGGCGTCGGCGGTCTCATAGGCGGGCATCTCGTCGACACCTCGAGCGCGGCGTCCTTCACCGTGCTGTTCGCGATCGAGGCGGCGATGTTCCTGCTGCTGGTGGTCGTGATGGCAACCCTGCGACTGCCGCACGCGCCGCGGATCGAGGCCGCGCCCACCGGGACCGCCAAGGGCAGCTGGAAGCAGTTGCTCGGCAACCGGGCCATGGTGCAGCTGTGTGTGCTGGGCTTCGTGCTGTTCTTCGCGTGCTACGGACAGTTCGAGTCCGGCCTGAGCGCCTACGGCGTCGAGGCGGCCGGCATCTCCACCTCCGCGCTGGGCACTGCCCTGGCCGCCAACACCGCGATGATCGTGGTCGCGCAGTTCGCCGTGCTGAGGTTCGTCGAGCGGCGGCGGAGGTCCCGGGTGATCGCCCTGGTCGGACTCATCTGGGCCGTGGCATGGCTCACCGCGGGTTACGCCGGGCTCGGACACGGCAGCCGGGAGATGGCCACGGCCGCCTTCGTCTCGACGTACGCCCTGTTCGGGCTGGGCGAGGCGATGCTGTCGCCGACGGTGGCCCCGCTGGTCGCCGATCTGGCGCCGGAGGGCATGGCGGGCCAGTACAACTCCGCCTTCGCCCTGGTGAAGCAGCTCGCCCTGGCCGTCGGTCCGGCGGTCGGCGGCCCGATGGGAGCCTCGCTGCACACGCCGTACATCGTGACGTTCCTGCTGTTCTCGCTGGGCATCACCTACCTGGCCGTGCGGCTGGGCAGGCAGCTGACCCCCGTACAGAACCAGCCGTCACTGAGCGGGAGCCGTGTGGTGGCCCAGGGTGGCAGGCGGCCGGAGTCCATCAGCGCCTGACCTGCACGGCGCTACCCCTTCGGCAGCACGAACTCGCACCACACCGCCTTCCCGCCCCCCGGCGTCCGCCGGGACCCCCAGTTCGACGCGATGGTCGCCACGATGGCGATCCCGCGTCCGGACTCGTCACCGGGTTCCGCCTGTCGGCGCCGGGGCAGGTGGTCGTCCCCGTCCGTCACCTCGACGATCAGCCGCCGGTCGGTGCGGCGCAGGCGTAGCCGCATGGGCGGAATCCCGTGCTGGAGCGAGTTGGCGACCAGTTCGCTCACCGCCAGCACACCCAGGTCGTGCAGCTCGACGGGGAACCGCCAGCTCGTCAGCACCCCTGAGGCGAAGGCACGCGCGCGTGGAGCCGCCTCGACGCCGCCCAGCAGTTCCAGCGCCGCGTTGCGGAAGAGCTCGCCGTCGGGGCCCGTGTGCGCCGGGTGCTGGAGGACCATGACTGCCACGTCGTCGTCGTGTTCCGCGGTGACGCCGGCCGAGCGGACGAGGCGGTCGCAGATCACCTGGGGGGTGCCGGTGGCGCCGGCCAGGGCGCGTTCGAGGGCCGCGATGCCCTCGTCGAGGTCCTCGTTGCGGCGTTCGACCAGGCCGTCCGTGTAGAGGACGGCCGTGGAACCGGGGCCGAGCGGGATGGAGCCCGAGGCGTGCATCCAGCCGCCGGTGCCGAGCGGCGGGCCGGTGGGTTCGTCGGCGCGCAGGACGACGCCGCTCTCGTCGCGGACCAGGATGGGCAGGTGGCCGGCCGAGGCGTAGACCAGCTTGCCCTCGTTCGGGTCGTGGATGGCGTAGACGCAGGTGGCGATCTGGTTGGCGTCGATCTCCATGGCGAGACCGTCGAGGAGCTGGAGGATCTCGTGCGGGGGGAGGTCGAGGCGGGCGTAGGCCCTGACAGCCGTGCGGAGTTGGCCCATGACCGCTGCCGCGCGCACCCCGCGGCCCATGACGTCGCCGATGACCAGGGCCGTGCGGCCGCCGCCGAGGGTGATGACGTCGTACCAGTCGCCGCCGACCGCGGCCTCGGTGCCGCCGGGGTGGTAGGTGGCGGCGACGCGCAGGTCGTCGGGTTCTTCGAGTTCCTGGGGGAGCAGGCTGCGCTGGAGGGTGACGGCGGTCTCGCGCTGGCGGCGCTCGCTGGCTCTGAGGCGCTCGGCGGCCTCGGCGTGGTCGGTGACGTCGGTCGCGAAGACGAGAACTCCGCCGCCACCGCCGGCGCTGTGTCCTTCCGTCACCGGGGTGCAGGTGAAGGTGTAGGAGCGGCCGTCGGGGGCCTTGCGGGACTTGACCGTGCGCGGCTTGCCGCTGCGCAGGACCTGGTCGAGGAGGGGGAGGAGGCCGATCTCGTGGAGCTCCGGGAGGGCTTCGCGGGCCGGTTCGCCCGTGGGACGCGGGCCGAAGGCGACCACATAGGCGTCGTTGACGTAGGCGAGGCGGTGGTCGGGGCCGTGGACGAGGGCGACGAGGGCGGGGACACGGTCGAGGACTGCGCGGACGGGGAGTTCGTCGACGGCGGGGGCCGGCATGGTCAGTTGTTCGGCGCGGGCCGCGGGGACGGCTCCCTCGCTCAGGCGGTCGTCGGTGACCAGGTCGTCGGTCCGCGCTGCGGCGCGGCGCTGCGTTCCGGGGAGGCGGGCGCTCCAGCGCGTGAAGTTCACGAATCCTTGCCTCGTGTCGTCGTCTTCGGCGTCTTCGGGCCGGGCCCGGCCGGGGGGCTGGGGACGGCAGCCCGAGGGTGCAGCACGGTGGGAAAACCTCTTGGTTCGAGGGGCGGGCGGCTGCCCGTCCGAAGTCGGGCACCAGTCTGGCAGGGTGACCGGCCGGGTCGATATTCGTCAGACGCCGGGGCGGTCCGTGGAGTTCCTCGGTCCGGTCAGGACGACCCCTTCGGGTCGTTCGTCGGGTCGTGAGGATGCTTTCCACCAGCCGCGAGTTCGAACTCCGCGCGGGGATGTTCGAGTGAACCGAGGGAGACGATCTCCCGCTTGAAGAGTCCCGACAGGGTCCATTCGGCCAGGACCCGGGCCTTGCGGTTGAAGGTGGGGACCCTGCTGAGGTGGTAGACGCGGTGCATGAACCAGGCAGGGTAGCCCTTCAGTTTGCGTCCGTAGACGTACGCGACACCTTTGTGCAGACCCAGGGAGGCCACCGAGCCGACGTACTTGTGGGAGTACGTCTCCAAAGGCTCGCCGCGCAGCGCGTGCGCGATGTTGTCGCCGAGGACCTTCGCCTGGCGTACGGCGTGCTGGGCGTTGGGGGCCGTCTCCTTGCCGGGCTCCTCGGCGGTGACGTCGGGGACGGCGGCCGCGTCTCCGGCCGCCCACGCGTGCGTGGTGCCCTCGACGGTGAGCTGGGGGGTGCATTTCAGCCGACCTCGCTCATTGAGCGGGAGGTCGGTGGCGGCGAGGAGCGGGCTGGGTTTCACGCCGGCGGTCCACACGACCGTACGTGTGGGAAAGCGGTTGCCGTCGCTGAGGACGGCGACGCGGTCCACGCAGGACTCCAGGCGGGTGTTCAGCCGTACGTCGATGTTGCGGCGGCGCAGTTCGCTGACCGTGTAGCGGCCCATGTCCTCGCCGACCTCCGGAAGGATGCGGTCGGAGGCCTCGACGAGGATCCACTTCATGTCCTCGGGACGGAGGTTGTGGTAGTAGCGCGCGGTGTAGCGGGCCATGTCCTCCAGCTCGCCGAGTGCCTCCACGCCCGCGTAGCCGCCGCCGACGAAGACGAAGGTGAGGGCGGCGTCGCGGATCGCGGGGTCGCGGGTGGAGGAGGCGATGTCCATCTGTTCGATGACGTGGTTGCGCAGGCCGATGGCCTCCTCGACCGTCTTGAACCCGATGCCGTGGTCGGCGAGTCCGGGGATCGGCAGCGTGCGCGCGATCGAACCCGGGGCGAGGACGAGTTCGTCGTACGACAGCTGCTCGCCGCCCGTGCGCTCCTCCTCGGTGGCGAGGGTGGCGACAAAGGCCGTGCGTTTGGCGTGGTCGATCGCGGTGGCCTCGCCGACGACGACGCGGCAGCGGTCGAGGACGCGGCGCAGCGGTACGACGACATGGCGCGGGGAGATGGATCCGGCGGCCGCTTCGGGCAGGAACGGCTGATAGGTCATGTACGGGTCGGGGGCGACGACGGTGATCTCGACTTCGCCCCGGTCGAGTTCCCGTTTCAGCTTGCGCTGCAGACGCAGAGCCGTGTACATCCCGACGTAGCCACCGCCGACAACCAGAATGCGCGCACGTTCCTTCACCATCCCATGACGCACCCGTCGCTTGAGTTTGTCCACAGCCTCGACAAATTGTGTGACCGGAAGTCGTCGGCGCGCCGGGTTGGCCGGATTGTCGGAGCGCGCGGTGTATTCGCAGGTCAATGGGGGTGCGCAGGGCGGGCGGAGGGGGTGCAATCGGGGCGTTTGGCACCCGTACTCCGATCGGGGGGCGCTCCGTGCGGAACCTGCCCCTTCTGAATTGACCCCCACTCAACTATGTTCGTGTGTCGACGGGGTGTAGGGGGATGCGCTCCGGGTCCGCGACGGGCGGACTCGTGAAACGGGCTTGTTCCGCTCGCTCCGGCTTTCGATGACGGGGAGAGTCTCCGGGGGGAGACGTCATTACCGGGGGATCATTTATGCACATTCAGGACTCTCATTGGTCTACCGCGTCCACCGCGTCCGCCATCGCACCCGGCGGCGGGGCGATGGGCGGTGCGATGGGCTCGGCGATGAGCGCGGCGGGCAACGGACGGGACGGATCGCGTTCGGCCCCGCTGCGCGTGGACGCACAGCGCAATCTGGAACACGTACTGCGCGCGGCGCGCGAGGTCTTCGGCGAGCTGGGTTACGGCGCGCCGATGGAGGATGTCGCGCGGCGCGCCCGGGTCGGTGTCGGCACGGTGTACCGGCGCTTCCCGAGCAAGGACGTCCTGGTCCGGCGGATAGCCGAGGAGGAGACCTCCCGGCTGACCGACCAGGCGCGGGCGGCGCTCGGTCAGGAGGACGAGCCGTGGTCGGCGCTGTCGCGCTTCCTGCGCACGTCGGTCGCATCCGGTGCAGGGCGGCTGCTGCCGCCGCAGGTGCTGCGGGTCGGGGTCGCCGACGAGGTGTCCGACGGCTACGACGGGACGCGGGTGCCGCAGCAGCGGACCACCCCGGGCTCCGGCGAGCTGCGGCTGGTGCCGGAGGAGGCCCCGCTGCTCTCCGCCGACGACGACGCCGGGGCGGCGGCGCTGCTGGAGGTCGTGGGCCAGCTCGTGGACAGGGCTCGGGCGGCCGGTGCGCTGCGCACCGACGTGTCGGTGTCGGACGTCCTGCTGGTGATCGCGACCGCGGCGCCCTCGCTGCCGGACGCGGCGCAGCAGGCGGCGGCCTCGGCGCGGCTGCTGGACATCCTGCTGGAGGGGCTGCGGTCCCGACCGGTGTGACTCGAACGGGTGACAGCGGGGTGGGGGCGGGTGCCGACCCCCCCCCCCCCCAAAACCGCGGCTTACGGCGGCGGCCACCAACACCCCCAACCCCCGCGAGGGGTGAGCCAGCCCCCAAACCG
>NZ_JBHVYZ010000115.1:0-5833 GCF_042880295.1 Streptomyces sp. NPDC058307 | reverse complement strand
GTGACCGGGTGGGGGGGGGGGGGGGGCCCCGGCGGTTGTGCCGCGGGGGGGGCGGGGGGGGGGGGGGGCCCGCCCCCCCCCCCCCCCCGCGACAATCCGGCGTCTTCCGGCTGCGGCAACCAACTCCCGCATCCGCAGCGAGGGTTGAGCCTGCCCCATATCGGTGATGCTCAGTACTGCCGTGCGGGAAGTCCCCACAGATGAGTGGATGCGCCGCACGCAGTGCGCTGACCAAAAGCCAATATGGCACTCTGACCCGGTGTTCGGGACTGGTTGGGCCGGCGGCGGGGGCATTCCGCGATGAGCGTTGACGGGCGGAACGAC
This sequence comes from Streptomyces sp. NPDC058307, assembly GCF_042880295.1. Classification (NCBI taxonomy): domain Bacteria; kingdom Bacillati; phylum Actinomycetota; class Actinomycetes; order Kitasatosporales; family Streptomycetaceae; genus Streptomyces; species Streptomyces sp. NPDC058307. The sequence continues at coordinate 5,509 of NZ_JBHVYZ010000115.1, read as the reverse complement.
CCCCTCGGTGAGGGCGACGGGGAAGCCGGAGGCACCCCACAGGTGCCGGGCCAGGGCGGCCGCGCGGGCATTCCGCAGGGTGGCATCCCGGCACAGGGCGGCGAACCCGTCGAGGGCAGCGTCCCGGCGCAGCGCGACCGGCGCGAGGACGGCAGCGTCCTGCCGTCGCCCAGGCAGCTGCCACCGTCCGACGCCGGCCTGATCGAGCGGATGCGCGCCGGCGACGACACCGCCTACGAGGCGCTCTACCGGCGCCACGCGGACGCGGTGCGCCGCTACGCCCGCACCTGCTGCCGCGACGGCCACACCGCGGACGACCTCACCGCCGAGGTCTTCGCCCGCATGCTCCAGGCCGTGCGCCGGGGCCACGGCCCCGAGCACGCCGTACGCGCCTATCTGCTCACCAGTGTCCGCCGCGTCGCCGCCGACTGGACGAAGTCGGCGAAGCGGGAGCAGCTCGTCGACGACTTCGCGGTGTTCGCCGCCCGGGCCGCGCACACCTCGGAGGTCTCCGACGACGACACCTTGGACCTCGGCGCCGACGTACGCGCGCTGCACGTGGCCGAGCAGTCCATGGCCATGCAGGCCTTCAGGTCGCTGCCCGAGCGCTGGCAGGCCGTGCTGTGGCACACCGAGGTCGAGGACGAGTCGCCGAGCGAGGTCGCCACCCTCTTCGGGCTCGACGCCAACGGCACGCGCGTGCTGGCCAGCCGGGCTCGCGAGGGCCTCAAGCAGGCCTATCTCCAGGCCCACGTCAGCGCCAGCCTCGCCGGCGACGAGGAGTGCGCCCGCTACGCCGACCGGCTCGGCGCCTACGCCCGCGGCGGGCTGCGCACCCGTGCCGAACGGGGTCTGCGCAAGCACCTGGAGGAGTGCGCCAAGTGCCGGCTGGCCGCGGGCCAGATCAAGGAAGTCGCCGGCGGGATCCCCGCCGTCGTACCGATCGCGGTCATCGGCTGGTTCGGGGCCGCCGGATACGCCAAGGCCGTCGGACTCGTAGCGGGCGCCGGAGCGGGAGCGGCCGGTGCCGCGGGCGCAGCCGCCGCGGCGGGCGGGGGCTCCTCGGGCGGGGCGGCCGCGGGCGGTGCCGGGGCCTCGGAGGGGCTCGGCGCACCGGTGAAGGCGGGCATCGCGGCCGGGGTGGTCGCCGTGGCCGCCGCGGCGGTGGCGCTCGCGCTGATCGGCGACGACAGCCCGGCCAGGAAGCCGGACGCCAAGCCGCCGGCATCCGCACCGGTGGTCGAACCGGCCAACCCCTCGCCCAGGCCTTCCCCGAACCGGCCGGACTCCCCGGTGGTCCCGGTCGCGGCGGTCGCGGCGGTCGCGGCGTCCCCGACACCGACACCACCCTCGAAGAAGCCCACTCCCACACCGCCCGTGAAGCGCAGCGCGGCTCCTACACCGACCCCCACCCCCACATCGCCACCGCCCCCGAAGCCCACCCCCACACCGCCACGGACTTCCCCGCCGCCCCCGCCCCCGCCCCCGCCGGTCGTCTACCAGTGGAGCGAGCTGGCCTACGACGTCTCGGGCGACGGCAGCGAGCCCGAGATGCGGATCGGCGAGAACAGCTGGGTGTGGCAGCGCTACGGCGTCTCGGTCGCCGACCGGACGTACGCCCACGGCGTGACCGTGCACGGCCGCTCCTCCGTCACGATCGACCTCAACCGCGCCTGCTCCTCCTACGACGCGATGGCCGGCGTCGACGACATGACGCTGGGCCTCGGCAAGGTCCGCTTCTCCGTGTACGCCGACGGGGTCCGGCTCTGGAGGTCCGGGCTGGTCGAGGGCGGTGACCCGGCCGTGCCCGTCCATGTGAACCTCGCCGGGCACAGGACCGTACGGCTGGTGGTCGAGCCGCACAGCCCCTTCGACGATCTGATGCTCGCGGACTGGGCGGAGTCGAAGTTCAGGTGTTCATGAGGCGCCGCGCCCGCGTCACCTCGTCGAGCTCGGCGAGAGCCTCGTCCGGGGTGAGGGCCGTGCCCCGGGCGTGTTCCGCCGCGTAGCGCACGGGGCCGAGGCCGGTGCGGGCGTCGGCCTGGGCGCGCTCCACCTCCACGCGCTCGGGGTGGGGACGCGGGTCGCCGCCGCGCCACCGCTCGGCGGCGGCGATGAGGCGGACCGCGCGCGTCAGGTCGCCGAGGTCGCGGAGCAGGACCGCCGCGCCGTCCACGAGCGTCGCCACGACCATGTCGGAACACCGCTTCTCGATCGCCTCCCGGACGGTGTCCGCCACCAGGGGCAGCCCGTGCTCCGGGCCCGACTCGGCGGCCGTCACCATCGCGGCGACCGAGTTCAGCATCACCGCGAACTGGGGTGGCGAGGGTGACGGGCCGACCTGCTCGCGCACCGCGTCGACCAGCTCACGCGCGCGAGCGGTGTCCTTGTCCTCAAGGGCGATGTGAGCCCGCATCATCCTGACGAACGCCCGGGTCTCCGGGACGCCGTACCGGTCGCCGGCGGCGCTCGCCTCGTCCAGGGTGGTCAGCGCGGTGGCGCGGTCACCCATGCGGTAGGCGACCTCGGCGAGCCGGGCGACGAGGAACGGCGTCTCGGCGTACGCCCCCACCTCGTGGGCGAGGCGCAGTGACTCCTCGTACTCCTCCCTGGCCTCGGCCGGGCGGCCGCGGGCCATGGCCGCCTCGCCGGCCGCACTGCTGACCTGGGCGCGAAGCCAGCGGTCGCCCACGCGGCGGCTGAGCACCCGGAGTTCCGCCAGGTCGTCGTCCACACCGGTGAGACCGCCCGCCGAGTCGACCACCAGGTGGGTGCGGAACATCAGGGCGACGGCGACGGCCCAGTCGTCGCCGTGGGCCCGGCAGTGGGCGACAGAGGTGGCCATCAGGGGGCGGATGTCCACCGGGTCCTTCAGCATGAGCCCGATCATGGGCCAGACGATGCCGGGCAGGCGGGCGGCGTCGGGGCCGCCCTGCGCGAAGTGATCCTGGACGAGTTCCACATAGCGGCGGAGGCGGGGGGCCAGGTCGCCGTCCATGGGCTCCGTCTCGGACTTGAGGAAGAGATGGAGCATGCGCAGGTTCATGCGCCGGCGGTGTGCCGAGTGGTGCGTCTCGGTGTGCGCGGTGGCGAGGTAGGCGTCGATCGGGTCGTCGGCCTCGCGGTCGGACGGAGTGTGGTGCGGGTCCGTCAGGGCCCCCGACACGGCCCCCCTGTCCAGGGCCGTCCCGAGGCGCAGGACGCTTTCCACCCAGGTCACGCCCTCGCGGCGGTAGTTGCGCAGCCACCAGAACCAGCCCATGCCGAGCGCCAGGGCAGCGGCCTGCGTCTCGTCGCCGGCGACGAGCGTGCGGTCGAAGGCAGCGCGGATGTTGTCCAGCTCCGTCTCCAGGCGGGAGATCCACGGGAGTTGCCCGGGCGAACGCAGCTGTGGCTCGGCCTCCTCGACGAGGGCGCGCACCCACGCGCGGTGCCGGAGCTCGGCGGCGGCGCGCAGTTCGGGGCACTCGGCGGCGCGCTCCACGACGTACTCGTGGATGGTCTCCAGCATGCGGTAGCGCATGCCGTCGGAGCCGTCGCGCTCGCTCGGGGTGGCCACGATCAGGGACTTGTCCACGAGCGCGCCGACGAGTTCGGCGGCCGGGCCGGTGCACACCGCCTCCGCCGCCTCCAGCTCCCAGCCGCCCGCGAACACCGACGCCTCGCGCAGCAGGGTTCGCTCCGGCTCGTCGAGCAGCTCCCAGGACCAGTCGACGACGGCCCGCAGGGTCTGCTGGCGGGGCAGCACGGTACGGCTGCCGGAGGTGAGCAGCCGGAAGCGGTCGTCGAGCCGGTCGGCGATCTGACGTGAGGTCAGCATCCGTAGCCGGGCGGCGGCGAGCTCGATGGCGAGGGGCAGCCCGTCGAGACGCCGGCAGATCTCGGCGACGGCCTCCTGGTCGGCGAGCACGGCGTCCGTGTCGGGGCGGACTGCGGCGGCGCGCTCGGCGAAGAGGCGGTGGGCCTGGTCGGGCAGGAGGGGCTCGACCGGGCGCACGGATTCGCCCGGCACGCCCAGGGGTTCACGGCTGGTGGCGAGGACGGTGAGCCCCGGGCAGCGGGTGAGGAGGGTCTCCGCGAGGTGGGCCGCCGCCTCGATGACATGTTCGCAGTTGTCAAGGATCAGGAGTTGGCTGCGCGGGGCGCAGTACTCGACGAGCAGGGCGAGCGGGTCGTCCTGCGGGGCCGTCAGCTCGGTGGTCATGAGCACGGTCTCGCGCAGACCGAGCGCGCTGACCACCGCGCCGGGCACCGCCTCCGGCCGGTCGAGCGGCGCGAGCTCGACGAGCCACGCCTGCGGGAGCCCGGCGGCGGCTTCCTCGGCGAGACGGGTCTTTCCGGATCCGCCCGGTCCGGTGAGGGTGACGAGGCGGGCCCTGTGCAATTCGGAACGGATGGCGTCGAGTTCGGGTTCCCTGCCCACGAAAGAGGTAAGACGCGGACGGATGTTGCCGCTGCGCTCGACGCGGGCGTGGCTGACCGGGGCCATGAGCAGCTCACCGTGCAGGCCGCGCAGCTCCGGGCCCGGATCGGTGCCGAGGCCGTCGGCGAGGGTCCGGCGGGCGCTCTCGTAGGCGGCGAGGGCATCGGCGCCCCGGCCGCTGTCACGCAGGGCGCGGATGAGCAGAACGTGCAGCGGTTCGTCGTACGGATGGGCTGCGGTCAGCTCCTTCAGCTCCGGTACGACGTCCTGGGCCCTGCCGAGCAGCAGGTCCGCCTCGATCCGGGCCCGGGTGGCCTCCGCGCGCAGGGCCTCGGGGCGGGTCGCGGCGGTGCGGTCGGGGAGGTCGGCGAGGGCGTCACCGCGCCACAGGGCCAGGGCCGCGGTGAGTTCCCGGCCGGCCGTGAGCGCGTCGCCGCGTGCCAGGGCCGCGGTTCCTCGCCGTACGAGCTGTTCGAAGACGTACAGATCCACGTCGTCCTCGCCGGCGGCCAGCCGGTAGCCGCCCGGGCCGGACACGATCGCGTCCCTGCCGACGGTACGACGGAGCCGTCCGACGAGAGCCTGGAGCGCGGCCGGGGCGTCCTGCGGCGGCGCCTCCCCCCACACCTCGTCGATCAGCGTCTCGGTGCCGGCGGTACGGCCGGGGCGCAGGGCGAGGGCGGCGAGGAGGGTACGGAGACGGGGGCCGAGGGGTATGACGGTGCCGTCGTCGTCCGCTGCCTGGGTGACGCCCAGAATTCTGTACCGCACCGGTTCATTGTCACTGGGTTCGAGGCGACGGCTGTGGGTTTTCGCGCCGCAGGGTTGCCGGGCGGCTGCGGGCAGCTGCGCTGGGCTTGGACCGGGCGCCTACAAGGGTGCCGGGTCGGGTCGTCGGGCGGGTGCGGCTGCGTTGTGGCTGGTCGCGCAGTTCCCCGCGCCCCTAGGGAGCTGCAGGCACCTGCGCCGACGACGGAACCCTTCGCCACCCCACGCACCAGGGCGGACCGTTCGCCGGACGGCGCGCCAGGACGGGCGGTTGGCCGCGTACGGCGGGAAGGGGACGGGGTGGGGGGTGTCCGCCCG